>JANMVQ010000131.1:0-16496 GCA_031392845.1 Chloroflexota bacterium | reverse complement strand
CTCAAACTGTATTTCTATGCCTTGACCGCTCACTTTGGTCGGTGGCTTGACCCTGCTAGGCTGTTACTGCCAGCGGGTGAAACCGGCCAAAAACATCGATCAAAAAAACGTAAAGCGATCTGGCAAGTGGATCCTAATCTGCAATATGGACAAGTGATTAAGCGCTATGCCCGCTGCAAGCTCAAAAGCATCACCCGCAAAAACCTGCTGGGGAGTCAGCAGGTTTTTAGTGCCGTCCTTGAGTCCGCTGGGTTATCGGGTCTGATCAACACTTCATATATAGAGCGGCTAAATCTTGGGCTCCGAACCGGCGTCTCCGCACTCATCCGTCGTTCAGCCTCAACCGTATGTTCCGAAACCGCCTTGACCCGACGAATTGAAATTTATCGAGCCATTTATCACTTCGTTCGACTGCATGCCAGTTTGCGCATGGAATTGTCTGCCCCACAACTATGCGCCAGAGGTCGTTTCTATCGGCGTTTTGACAAACGTACACCGGCCAGTGCATAGCCTCCCTGTGGGATGGCCGCCGACTTAACGGACCGCCCATGGTCGATGGATCAATTATTACTTCACCCTGTCCCAGCCAAACTCGCTGCCCCGCTTTTACTGCCAAGATTGTCTTTGCCTGTACGGTGATCGAGAAAACGAAGTAAAAAACTCAAAAACTCACCTCCAATAATCGAAGTGAGGCGGCAGCGCCTATCCTTTTAGCGCTGTTTTTGGCTGATTCGAATTATCCCGAATTTGCTATACATCGACCCGGGTCTGGATTAAGGCTGCTTCGGGCGAAAGCGCTTCAACGTGTTGGGCGCATTAAACCCGGTGACTCACGAGCTCATCACCGTCACTAACGATAGCTACATCAATGCCCAAAGTGTTTGCGAACTGTTACACAAACTGACTGCCTTGAACTTAGGTATTCCCATCACTTTGGTCTTGGACAATGTCCGCTATCAGCGCTGTGCCTTGGTTCAGGATTTAGCCGCCTCCTTGCACATCGAGTTGCTCTTTCTGCCTGCCTACTCGCCTAATCTCAATTTGATCGAGCGCTATTGGAAGTTTGTCAAAAAGGCTCTCCCGAAGTGTTTTTATTAATTGAAAAGGTTCACCCTTAAATTAGGTGAAGAATATTAAGAATCGCAATAAGCACGGAGCCAAGCGATCGCGCCGAGGGTTTGGGTCCAGGCGCGGATGGCGAAGGCAGCGTATTCAATGGCCTCAGTGTCGTCACCAAAACCGACATAACGGGGCAACTCAGCGGGCATCCGGTGGTCGCCCAATAGATACTTTGGGATATGAGGGTTAATCTTGACCGCCTTCTTGAGCATCTGCTGAGCAGTCAAATTGGAGCCACCCTCTTGCTGAAAGGTGAGTAATGCGCGACTGTAAGCCCAATTAGCCGCACCATCGTCAGGGTAGTCGCGCAGCAGTTTATGCAGCGTAACCTCGGCCAGTGGTGTGTGCTCCTCAAGTAGGCAGGTGGCCAACGAATATCGCACACCCTGGTTGTCACTCGGATTGAGTTTGAGCATACGGGTGTAGATCTCCATGGCCCGTGCACGATTGCCCAGCACCCATGACAACTCTGCCAGTCCAGCCAGCGCGCGCATGTAGGGTCGGGTCTCGACCACACCCCAGAAGTGGCCGATGGATTCGGTAAATGGCTCTGGTCCCAGCGCCCGTTCACCGGCGGCAACCGCCTGTTGGAGGAATTCGAGTTTGCGAGCTGGACTGGGATCCAGTTCAGCCAACAGACAGTAGGCGTCAGCACAATCGGGTGAGAGATCTAGGGCCTGCTTGGTCAATGCCGCTTGGCGCTTGGGTGACGCTTCCTCATGCGCTTGAGCCATGAGCACTTGAGCCTTTTCTAGGGGTGTTTCCGGGGCCAGTTCTGGAATCCGGCCGCCATTGCGGCTCAGCATATTTTGGAGAAAGGCATTGGCCTCGTCGATGGACTCAAACTGTTGCGAGGCCAGTATTTTGCTCAAGTCCGCCATGGTTTTGTCCATGGACAGACGTGAGGGCATGGCCGACGGCGCAGCCCGTTCCATTTTGGGCTGACGTCCAGAGCGTTTGGGGGCTTTTGGCGAATTGGGTCTCTTACTCATGGCACTGTCCAAACAGTCTACTGCCAGATGGGCAGATTGCCCAAATAGATCAAAGCGCTCACACTGATCATCATGTGTCGTTCAGCCATTTCAATTCTGCAGACGCTCTTTCTACCTCAATTGCCACCCGGCCTGCAGTTGCGCATCATCGCTACTGAAACAAACGAGCGCGGTTTGGAGGTGAAGCTGACCTCGGTGAATCGTACCGCAGCATGCCCCTGCTGTCATCTGCCCGGCCAACGGGTGCACAGCTCATACTCACGGCATGTGTCTGATGTGCCGTGCGGAGATCACTGTGTTCGACTGAGACTGTGGGTGCGCAAATTCTTCTGTGACAACTCCCAGTGCGCTCGCCGCATTTTTGCCGAGCGTTTGCCCGGGCTGACCATGCCGTATGCCCGTCGAACTCAGCGACTGGATGAGCGCTTAACTCAGCTGGGTTGCGAATCGGGCGGTGAAGCGGCTGCACGCATGTCGCAGACCCAGCATCTCGGCCCTTGGTCACCGGATGTCATTCTGCGCCTCATCCGGCAGTGGCTTGATCCGCTCGCACAAACGCCGCGTGTCTTGGGTGTCGATGACTGGGCCAAACGCAAAGGACACACCTACGGCACCATTCTGTGCGATTTGGAGCAACACCGTGTCATCGAACTTCTAGCCAACCGCGAGGCCGAAACGTTGAGTCAATGGCTCAAAGCCCATCCCGGCGTTGAAATTGTTTGCCGAGATCGGGCCAGTGCCTATGCCGAGGGTGTTCGAACTGGCGCACCCAGCGCCATCCAAATCGCCGACCGCTTCCACTTGATGGTGAATCTAGGTGATACCGTCAAACGCATCGTGGACCGACATCACGATCATCTGCATGTCCTAGTCGAGGAAGTCATACCGGCTGCTCCAGCGATGCCACCGGTCTCATTGCCCAATCCCACCCGCCCTTACAAAGGGCGTCTATCACCTAGTCCTCGACCCCCAAGCACCGTTCGTCTCCATCAAGAAACCCGCCGTCAGATTCGTTTGGCGCGTTGGCAAGAAATATGCCGCCTTAAAGCAGACGGCCTCACGCAACGCGCCATCTGTCGACAATTGCACACCACCCGTAGAACAGTGCGACGCGCTTTGCAGACAGAAGGACACCCCATTACCAATGGCAATACCTTGAAAACGCTTGAGCCGTTTGTGGAATTTCTGACTCAGCGCTGGCATGCCGGTCAACACAACGCTCGCCAACTTCACCGCGAATTGGCAGCCCAAGGCCATTTCGTCTCTTACCATGCGATCATGTATTTCGTTGCCCCGCTTCGTAAGGCCGCTCGCGAATCTCAGCTTGTCAGTCCACCGATGGACGTCGTCGCCGATCCAGTAATTCCCTCTCCAACCGCTGCGCTTGAGTCTGAAACGGCTTTACCCCAAATTCTGATTCACCAAAAGCCCCTGCGCCTCGCTGGGCGTCTTGTCGCCCGGTTGCTCATGGGCAATATCACCTTCACCACGCACTACCAAGCCCATTTGGATCAGCTCTGCACTGCCCTACCTGAGCTTGAATTGACGCGCCAACTGGCTACATCCTTCCGCGCTATCCTTAATCAACGCCAGTCCGATCAGCTCGATCCCTGGCTCCAACATGCTGCCACCTGCTCCCTGCCAGAATTTCATGCCTTTGCTGAAAGTCTCTCCCGGGACAAGGCCGCTGTCAGCATGGCCGTCACTTTGGATTGGAGTTCTGGTCAAGTCGAGGGGCAGGTCAATCGCCTCAAACTCATCAAGCGCTCGATGTATGGTCGCGGTAAGCTCGATCTTCTCCGTAAACGCGTCCTTTACAAGCACAAATCCTCGCCTCCGCCTTAGTATTCTTCACCTAATTCAAGGGTGAACCCGTTTTCGTTTAAAAAAAACAGCGGATTTTGAAACCTGGTATCGCACCTACCACCCTGTTTGGGAGCATTGCTTCAGTGACTACGATCCGGTGGCGGATTTTGAAACGCACTTGCCGCACCTGATGCCAGAATCAAATCGCTGGGCTTCAGTGACTACGATCCGGTGGCGGATTTTGAAACATGCCAGCGTGCAGATCATGCAGGAGTTTGTCGTTGCTTCAGTGACTACGATCCGGTGGCGGATTTTGAAACGTTGTAACTAAGCTATCAACACCGGTGCCAAGCTTGCTTCAGTGACTACGATCCGGTGGCGGAGGGTTAGACAGCCAGCCAATCGATTACGTTTTTTCGTTCTCAAAACGTAATCGCAAGATTAGTACGATTACGTTTTGAATAAGGAAATAAGAGATGACTAAAACTCGTCATCTGCTTGGGAGATGTTGTTGCGCAAGCGGTGCAAAAAGCGAAGATTGATGAGCAAGTAGATGAGGGTATTCTGGTTGGCGATGGCAGCGCCATTGCGCAGATAGGGCCGCTCGATGCCTAATTTGTAGGCCTGGGAATTTATGCGTTCGACGGCGGTGCGTTGTTTGTAGGTCTCGGTGTAAAGCTTGCCATCGCGATCCAGGGTGTAACGGACCCGAGCACCAGGACTGGTAGGCATCATGGCAGTACAACCACCTTTGGACCAACGTTTGTGATGAATCGGACAAGCATCAGCGGTTTTGGCAGGAAAGAGGAGAGGACAGACATACTTGCCGCGTTCATGTTCGACTTTGCCAGTGTTGCGATCAGTAAAGGCAAACTTCAAGGGCATGGGTAGACCCGCAGTACAAATGGGCAGACCCTCTGGTGAGAAAAGACGATCTTTGAGGGCTTTACCACCTTTGCCGACAAAAGGAACGGCGGCGAAACCGTTTTCAGGGTGTTCGTCACGGTAAAAGTGAGCATAGACATACCAAGCATCGAAGGCAGCGTCAAAAGTGCCGAACAGCGGGCGGCGACCTAGGCGTTTTTCGGTGACTTGCATGAGCGGAAAGAAGTAGGAAACATCGCCATTGTCGAAAGGCAAGGTGAGTTCGGCGAGAACAAACTCACCATATAGAGGGACTTTGGTGACGACAACGCCAGAGCCATAGCCCCAGTAGAACTCACCGATAGCAACGCCTTTTGGGCTAACGGGTTTCTTGGTGGGGGTTTGAGGAGCCTCGGGTCGATTGCGACGACGTTTACAACCCAAGCGACAATCAGGATCTCCGACCGGTTGTTTAAGTTTGTTGTAGCGCTCGGTAATGTAGGCCTTGTGATTGTTTTCCTTGACCCAAGCCACGCTCCGCGTATGTTTGGTGTCGAGTGAGATGCAATCACCCCACATAACATTGTGTTTTGCCAGTTCAAGGCCGATCAGATGAACGCTGTCGGCGAGCAGAAATTGAAGAACAGTATTGGGAATTTCGCGCAGCATACGAGTCAAATGGCGTTCGGTCGGTAAGCAGGTCACTGGTGGTGGGGTATTAAAACTAAAGCCATCATGCAAGCGATATTTAGGCGCAAAATTGAGCAGGGATATAAAACCAGGATGCTCGCTCAAAAACAAATGCAGTTGTTTTAAACTCTGATGATTTTCGTTGAGCTTAATGATCTCTGAAGCGATCAAGGCGGCATAGGGTACAGGCGGGAACCCGAAGGTTTGTTTTAAATCCCGCTCTGGGAAATTCACCCAATCCAATGGACCAATTAAATCGAGTATTCGCATGATCGTAAGTGAACGCGTCATGTAAGTGGGCAAGCACTCTGGGTGTTGCCATGCGTCGTGGAGGTTGATGAAATCACCGTGTTTTTCAGACTCAACGCAAGTCAAATCTGGTTCGAAAAAGAGCGGAAGCTGGACTAAAATCTGAGGATTCATCGGACATTCTCCTTGTTTTTGAACTGAAAGTTGGTACTCTCATTCTAAAAACAAGCGCGTGTCCGATGAGCAACGTAATCGAGTATCGACTGCGATTACGTTTTTAGGAGGTCATATCTCTTCAATGGTCATTTGCGCTGACTGAAAAACGTAATCGATTGTTTGGCTGTCGAACCCTCAAGCAGGGATATAAAAGCGGGTTGCTCCAACAACCACTGTTGCAGTTTTCGATGCGAGGGTTTTGATTCATTGAGTCTGACCAACTCCATGATGATCAAGGCGGCGCTCGAAATGGCGGTGCGACCATAGTTGTGTTTCAAATCCCGCTCGGGTAGATTGCCCCAGTTCAACGGGCCTAACAGATCGAGTAAACGCCTGATGACGGGTGACTGGGATGCGCCCAAGGGCAGATGTTCTGGATGCAACCAAAAATCATGCAGGTTTGGCGAAAGCCCTGTTTTTATAGGCTCTGGCACATACAAATCGGGTTCAGAAAAAAGTGGTAACTGGTCTACAATCAACGGATTCATCGGATCATCTCCATAAATTTAGGGGTTCGGTGGTACGTTCATTCTAAAGAAATGATGTGATCCAATGAAAAACGGAACCAGTCAAATCACTGGTTCCGTTTTGGCACAATCAAACGTATATCAAATTAATATTGGCTGCGGAAAACCGCGACCAGTTAAACACTTGTCCAACCCTCGGGCTAGCAACAAAGAAATTGGGGAAAAACTCTTTCTCACCGAGAAGACCGTAAAGCACTACATGACCAACATTCTGCAAAAACTACAAGTGCGAAACCGAGTCGAAGCGGCACTTTTAGCGCAGCGCAGTGCGCAGGCAGGCGATCAAATGGGCGTGGCGGCCAAGTTGACTAAGGTCAAAGCGTCAAATTAAGTGACGGTATCGTGGGCAAAGTGCTGCCAGGCGATATCGACGAACCAACGGCCAAGTGTTTCAAAACGGGATATCTGGGTTTCGACCTCGGCCATCAGTGCTTGCGTGAGGCGCACGCCGATGTGATAGACCTGGTCAATCACCAGCATGGTCACCTTTGAAAAGCGCACGCGTGTGTCGAGCAACCATTCATCAAGCCGATCCACAATAAAGTCGGCGGTCACTTTCGAACGGCTCAGATACAAGCTCAAGGCATCCTGTTTGGGTAGAAAGATGCCAAAGGGAATCACCACCTCCTCTGCTTTGAAATCGTGATCGGCAGCCGCAACTTTCACCCGGCTTTGTCCGCACCGTGAGAAGTCGCCGATTTTTACCACTGTTTTGGCGTAGCAATATCGAAATGCCGTAGTTCAGCAATATTCGAGTTCCGTTCAAGTCGTTTTAACGAGTCGGTTCTATTTAGTCATCTCACCAGTTGGCGCCCATACGACTGCCCGACGCACTTTGTCATGGTGATGTCTAAGCTTAATCACATGGAGGGCATGGTGAATAATCAAAGGTCAATATTCAGTAAGATTCTCGTTCCGCTGGACGGTTCGCAATTGGCGGAGCAAGTTTTGCCCAGTGTAGTTTCGTTAGCGCAACGCATGCGAGCTGCGGTGATGTTGTTACGCGTATCGGGTCACCCGGCACGGCAGTATTTCGTGGAGGGTTTAGCGGTGAACGTGTCACAGAGTGATGACTCACATTTGCACTGTGAAGCGTATCTGTGTCGTATCGCCGAGTCCATAACCGGTAACAACGACTTGATGGTCAATTATGCGGTAAGGGAAGGGCCAATTGCGGACGTAATCCTTGACTACGCTGATGAGATAGATGCTGATCTCATCACTATGTCTACCCATGGCCGTACTGGCGTGGGGCGCTGGCTGATGGGAAGTGTGGCGGATCGGGTGCTACACAGCGCCACGGTGCCTGTACTGCTGATTAGATCAACCATGACCTCAATGGTTGCGGAGGTTCAATCAAGTGCGGCGACTGTTGCGACAGCTGTTGCACCAGTGGAAACTGGCACGGAGAAGACAAAATGAAAACCGACCGAGAAATTCATGCCGATGTTGTGGGAGCACTGAAATTTGACCCACAGATCAAAGAGCAGAATATAGCTATTTCTGTCAAAGATGGTATCGTCACCTTGAGTGGCGAAGTGGAGAACCATGCCCAGAAGATGGTGACCGAGCAAGTCATTAAACGTGTGGCTGGCGTGCGCGGCTTTGCTGAGGAGTTGCAGGTCAATCCACCAGCGCATCATCGCCGGACAGATACTGAAATCGTTGAAGCTGCACTCAATGCACTCAAGTGGAGTGTGCTGGTGCCAGCAGATCAAATTCAAGTGAAAGTAGAGCACGGCTGGGTGACGCTGTTTGGTAATGTCAGGTGGAATTTTGAGCGCGAGAGCGCGGTGCAGGCAGTGAGTGCGCTGTATGGTGTCCGTGGTGTAAGTAACAAGATCAGTGTCGAACCACATGTTGCACCATCAGAAATAAAAGAAAATATCGTGCGGGAGTTTGAACGCGGCGCGCGCAAAGAAGCACAGGAGATTATGGTTAAGGTGAATGGCGGTGTTGTCACCTTGAATGGCGCCGTGCAAAACTGGGCCGAGTACGAAGAAGCTGAGCGTGCGGCTTGGTCGGCACCAGGCGTGTCTGAGGTGCATAACCGGCTTGTGGTTGCTGCGCACAAGGACAACTCGCATAGCACGATTGCCGACCCAGCCTAATGGAGAAGTAAGATCATGTTCAGCAAGATAGTGGTACCACTCGACGGTTCAGAATTGGCCGAAAGCGTTCTCGAAATTGTCGAACCGCTTGCCAGAGATTTTGAAGCGCAGATCATGTTGGTTCGGGTAGTCGAGCCGTCGCCCTCATTGTATTTTGTCGATAATCCTACCGCTCTGGCGAATATATTGCGTCGTAATAAGGAGGACTGCCTAGACTACCTTAATGCTGTCGCAAATCGGCTCTGGGCAAAAGGATTGTCTGTGAATGTGATGGCGTGTGACGGTGTTGTCGCAAGCACGATTGTGGATATTGCGGAAAAAGCGCAAGCTGATCTTATTGCCATGACCACACATGGTCGCAGCGGTGTGGGGCGCTGGTTGCTGGGCAGTGTGGCTGACCGCGTCGTAAAAGGATCGCACATTCCGATCTTGCTTTCGCGTGGGCTTGTTACTGAGACTGCCAAAGGCGAGTTGATTGAAGATCGTAAGTTGCCGCAATCTGCTGGCAACCCAGCATTAGGATTGTCTGCGTTAATCCCTTTCAGCACAGTGCATTAACCATGTTCAAGAAAATTCTCATCCCAGTGGATGGTTCCTCGTTCTCGGAGGCGGTCTTGCCGCACGCTCAGACGTTGGCGAAGAAATATGACGCTACGGTTCATTTGCTACGTGTGCAATCACCCGATCCGTATGAGCCTCCATGGGGTGTGGTACTGACAGCCATCCCGGAACCTCTACAGGTCAGACCGGCTGATCAGCTTGAGCTTTTGGCCCAGCGGCTCAAGATTGAGGGCGTGTCCACATCAATCGAAGTTGCAGAAGGCCATACAGCCGAGGCCATACTGGATTGTGCCAAACACAGTCATGCTGACTTAATTGCTATGACCACTCATGGTCGCAGTGGCTTGGGCCGATGGTGGTTGGGCAGTGTGGCCGACAAAGTCGTTCGGGCGTCACATATTCCAGTGTTGCTGGTGCGACCTGAAGAACCTGCTTGACGGGGCTGACTAAATGGATGCGACCGTGCAAGACAAGGGTAAGGACACCAATGCAGCGATCACTACCGTCTACACAATAGCGTTGTCGTTGGGTATGGTCATAAGCAAGTAGTGAAACACATTTTGATCTTGACCGCAGACGCGGGCTTCGGTCATCGCAGCGCGGCAAATGCAATTGCGGCTGCTTTGGCGGAGCGTGGGGGTGATGACATATCTGTTGATATCGTCAACCCACTCAATGACCCACGTACGCCCGCCTTCATGCGTGATAGTCAGGTGGATTACGATCGCATTGTGCGCGAAGCACCCGAGCTGTACCGCATGGGTTACGAAGCGAGCGAGGAAGCTATTCCCAATGCTTTGCTAGAGGGCAGCGCCGCCCTGTTGTTATTCAATGTATTGCGCCAGCTGGTGCGCGATGTTCAACCTGATGTCATCGTCATCACGTATCCGCTGTATCAAGCACCTCTGAATTTACTCTTCACCCTCAACCCGCCGGCTATTCCAGTCATTACGGTGGTTACAGATTTGTCAGCGGTGCATCGCCTCTGGTTTAACCGTGCAGTAAGTGCATTGGCCGTTCCGACCAAAGCCGTACGTAGGCAAGCCCTGATGCATCACATCGAACGGGCGAAAGTACATGTCACTGGCATACCAGTGAATCCGCAAATATCAAAAGAAATGCGAACCAAAGCAGAGTTGCGCCACTTACTGGGTTGGCAACCAGAGACAAGGACTGTGCTAGTGGTGAGCAGTAAGCGCGTAATGCATATGGGCGGTGTCTTGCGCATGCTCAATCATTCACAGTTGCCATTGCAATTGGTGGCAGTAGCGGGTGGCGATGATGTGCAATATGCCGCGCTAAGGTCGACCCAGTGGCATGCGCCTGCGCATCTATACAACTTTGTTGATAACCTACCGACAATGATGTTGGCTGCCGATTGCCTGGTGTGTAAGGCAGGTGGCCTGATTGTGACTGAGGCGTTAGCTTGTGGCTTGCCATTGCTGCTGACCGAAGTGTTACCAGGGCAGGAACAGGGCAATGCCGACTATGTCATCCATCAAGGTGCAGGTGTGCGAGCTGAATCTCCAACCGATGTTTTAGAAACGCTGTTTCATTGGTTTGCGGATGATGCAGAAACACTCAGGGCAACGGCCCAACGCGCGAAGGCTTTGGGCCAACCTAATGCTGCATCTAAGGTAGCGGATTTGGCACTGGCGTACTAACCATTCGACCATTGGTGGATGCTCCAGATGGCGGGTTCGCGTCATCACTTGCGCCCCTATCGTTTGTCAACGGAGGAGAAAGATGAAAACACTCGTTCTATATGATTCGATGTATGGCAATACCGAGCGAATTGCTAAGGCTATGACGAAGGCGCTTGAAGAATTTGGCCCCGCGAACGCCTTGCGTGTAGACCACGCTCAACTAAATGACATGGATGGCGTGGGTTTACTGATGATCGGCTGCCCAACCCAGGCTTGGCAATTGACACCCGCGACGCGCACCTTCATTGAGTTAATTCTGGACGACGTACCTGCGCAATTTGCAGTGGCCTGTTTTGACACGCGCTTGAACAAGCCTAAGTGGTTGACTGGTTCAGCGGCCGACGGGATTGCCAAGCAGGTCAAGAAAATCCATGTCTCGCAAATTTTGCCGCCTGAAAGCTTCTTGGTGGCAAGTAAAGAAGGGCCGCTGGTTCAGGGTGAGTTGGAACGGGCTATGGCGTGGGCGCGTGACCTCGTTCGCAGTATGGCGCAGATACCCAGCGCGAAAGTACCTGTATAAACATGAACGCCAGTACCTCGCCTGACTTGCCACCTGTCTATGTTGTCTCTGGTGGGACCGGAGCCAGCGGTGAGCAGTTGACGCATACCGTCCTCGCGCAGTTTCCAGGGCAGGTTGTTCCGGTGATTACGCTCAGTCACGTGCGCGAGCGGAACCAGATCGAAGATGTCGTTGCTCAAGCCCGCAGCACAGGTGGCACGATTGTGCATACCTTGGTTGACGTGCGTTTGCGCACGACCCTGATGAGTCTTGCTCTCAAGCAAGGCGTCGTTGCCATTGACCTGGTGGGTGGTTTGCAATCGCAGCTTGCGGCAGTTTTGAGATGCGAGCCGCTGGGTCAACCTGGCTTGTATCGCCGACTCAATCGCGATTACTTTGAGCGTATATCGGCCATCGAGTTCACTTTGAGCCATGACGATGGGCTCGACCCGGAAGGATGGTCGCAGGCCGATTTGGTGCTGGCGGGTGTCTCACGCACGGGTAAAACGCCGCTCAGCATCTACCTTTCAGTGTTGGGCTGGAAAGTGGCAAATGTGCCCATCGTTCTGGGTCTGCCCGCACCGCCTGAGCTACTTCAGCTGGATGTACATCGCACAATTGGGTTGACGATCAACTTAGATCGGCTGTTGGCACTGCGCCAACAACGCTACCTTCGGATGGGTCGGCAGGCTCCTGCGGATTACATCAACCCCGAATTTATTGAGGCCGAAATTCAGATGGCAGAGAAGCTGTATCGGCAACATGGCTTCACCATCCTCAACGTCACGAACAAGCCGATTGAAAGCACCGCGGATGAGATCATTCGGCGGATAATGGTGCGGTGATTGCTTTGATCAGCTGTTCCCCTGACTAGGCCTTACTTGCACCATCTAACGGGTGACTGTGTGCACAACTGGCATACTATGTTTGCTGCACGAGGTTTCATCGTATGGAGGAATGACATGACTGAGCAACAGATACAAACCGAGGAGTATTTGGTTTTATTTAGCCCAGCATAGGCGATGAATTCAACCCACGCGTAAGCAAAAAGGAGGGCATCATGTCTTACAAATGTGAAATTAAAGAGCGATCTGCCCAACCTACATTGGTGGTACACACTCGCACGCCAGTACAAAATATTTCGCAGGTGCTGGGCCAGGCCTATGGCACAGTCATAAAGTATTTGGGCGAGCTGCGCGAACAGCCAGTTGGGCCACCTTATGTGGCCTATTTCAACATGGATATGCAGAACCTCGATATTGAGGCTGGCTTTCCAGTGGTGCGGCAGCTTCCGGGTAAAGATAGTGTAACTGCAAGCCAGATGCCGGGTGGTAAGATGGTCGCTTGTCTGCATACCGGGCCATACAACGAGATCAAAGCGGGGTATGAGGCGTTGACGCAATGGACACAAGAGCATGGCTTCTATACATTAGGGACGGCCTATGAGGTCTATCTAAATGACCCAGCCAAGACACCGCCACAGCAACTCATGACCCAGATCATGATGCCGCTTGAGAAGGGCCCTTTGAATGAGGAACAGATCAAGCACTTTTTGGAGCAGTGATTCTAGACTCGAACCGATGAATATAAGGTCAGCGGTGATAAACGGGCAGAACTTTCTTCCGCCGTGTAGGCCAAAAACTGACGCGCCTATAGGCGATGTCTGCTTTCATTTGTGTTAGGACCTGATATGGTTTCATAACGAACACCTCCAGCAGCACCTTCGCCACGGAACAGAACCAGGTAATAGTTTGCTATGGGTCTCGGCCGAGTCAAGATAACTGAAATGTTTATAGAGTAATAGTAATAGTAATGGTAGATCGTTTGTTAGTACCGATTGATGGCTCCGCACTCGCTGAATGTGTCTTGCCACATGTCATGACATTTGCGCAAACTTTTGCAGCTGAAGTGACATTGTTGCATGTGATGGAGCCAAGATACGAGAGTGGCTCCATCGAGACGATTGATCCGTTGCACTGGCAGATTAGCAAAGGTGAAGCCAATGCGTATCTTGCTAGGTTGCTTGCGGGCCTGCAAAGCAAGGGGCTGGCAGCACAGTCCAAATTGCTCGAAGGCCGTGCCGCAGAGCGTATTCTTGATTTTGCGCTGAACGATCGCTCTGACTTGATTGCGCTCAGCAGCCACGGCTACAGCGGCTTGAGTGATTGGAGCGTGGGCAGTGTGACGCAGAAATTGCTGGCGCGGGCACGTGGCTCAAAACTGGTGGTACGTGCCCATGCTCACGCCGAACACACGGCGCTAGGTCAAATCACAGCATCGAGATATCACCGTATCTTTGTGCCGCTAGATGGCTCGTGGCGGGCAGAGTGTGTGTTGCCCCTGGTGATCAAACTGGCCCAATTCTGCGATGCCGAGATCGTCGTTGCGCACGTCATTCGCAAGCCAGAAATGGCTCGCAGAACGCCGCTGGCAGATGAGGATATGCAACTTGCTACACGCGTTGAGGAACGTAATCGACTGGAAACCACAGACTACTTTGAGCAGCTTCGCGCGCGGGTAGGTGCGCTCGCCACCACCCATATTCTGAGCGGTGAGAGTGTAGCTGCGACGCTACATGAATCGGCGGAACGCAGTGCGGCCGACCTTGTGATTCTGAGTGCGCATGGATTTACCGGCGAGATGCGGTGGCCCTACGGCAGTGTGGCCCAGAGTTTTATCTGGGGTAGTCCCATACCTGTTTTCATCTTTGATGATTCATCGCCTTGCCCACCTATGCAAGCACAGGACATGACCACGGCTTTACGCCAACAAGAGGTGCCGGCCCATGCCTGATCAGGGCGCACCTATTGACTCATCTGCACCTGCCGATGTTTATCCTCGCTATGGGCCAGACAATGCAACTTCTGTCGAACTTGATTTATTGCAACTCAGTGCCAGTACGCTCGCACAAGCACACTCAGATGTTCAGCGACCCCAGCACATTCGCGCTCAGCCGCTTCTTGTTCGGCGGCTAGAAACGCAACTAAACCAGTTGCGCCAAGCCCGTGATTATTTCAGAAGTGTTCCGGCCGATCAGATAGTTTACCCATATGCTGGGGAATGGTTGCTAGACAATTTCTATGTGATCGAAGAGACCGTCCGCCAGATTCGGGAAGACTTGCCGCTAGGATACTATCGTCAACTGCCAGAGCTGACCGGCACATCGTTCGCCGGTTACCCGCGCATCTATGCAGTTGCGGATCAGATTGTTTCGCACACGCTTAGCGCAATCACCTCGGACGACATTCTGCGTTTTCTCAACACCTATCAAGAGATTCAGCCGCTCACCATTGGTGAGTTATGGGCGTTACCGATCATGTTGCGTCTGGCGGTTGTACAAAGCTTGACGACGGTGTTGACACAGCTTGCGAGCTTGGATGCTGATTTGGTGGATGCGCAGCCCCGTTCAAGCGAGGCCGATCGCGCCGATGAAAACCTCGTTGCGCACGGCATCCAGAGCTTGCGGATATTGTCTACGCAAGACTGGAAGATGATCTTTGAAAGCACCAGCCAGGTGGAGCGAGTGCTACGAGGCGACCCTGATAATCACTATGCACACATGGACTTTGCTACGCGTGATCACTATCGCGCAGTCATCGAAAAGATGGCCCGTAGCGCAAATCTGGATGAAGCAACCGTCGCTCAATCCGCCATTACATTGGCTCGCACTGCTGTAGAAATCAGCAGTGCGGCGCGTCTCACTCACGTGGGCTATTATCTGATTGATGTTGGTCAGACTCAACTAGAAGCGGCGCTGAAGTTTCGCCCGAACCGAGTCACACGTGCGCAGCGTTGGCTGAAGGGGCACCCCACACTCATCTACTTGGGTGGCATCGCGGTGCTTACAGCTGTGTGTATCATTGTAATGATTGGATACGCTATCCGCAACAATGCCAACCTTGCCCAGTGGATAGCAGTCATGGGGTTGGGGCTGATCCCTGCATCAACGGTTGCGGTTGGCTTGGTGAACTGGCTCGTATCCTTGTTAGTCAAACCGCGCGCATTGCCGCGCATGGATTTTGACAAGGGTGTGCCGGGCGAATGTCGAACCATGATCGTCATTCCAGCGCTGCTTGCGCCAAATGATCGGTTTCAGAATCTGGTTCAGCAGTTGGAACTGCATTACTTGCGCAACAGCGATCCGTATCTTGGGTTTGCGCTGCTGACTGATTTTGCTGATGCAGATGAACAACACCGACCCGAAGACAGCACACTGATTGGGCAAATCTCCCAAGCGGTTGAAGCCTTGAATGCAAAACACAATTGCCATGCGTTCTATATCTTTCATCGTGAACGCCTTTGGAACGCATCGGAAGAATGCTGGATGGCCTGGGAGCGCAAGCGTGGCAAGTTGGCCGAATTTAATCGTCTATTGCGGGGTGCACAAGATACATCGTTCGTAACGCAAATCGGCAACCTCGACGTTCTATCGTCTATTCGCTATGTCATCACGTTGGATGCCGACACAGTGCTGCCGAGTGGTAGCGCGCGAGTAATGATTGCCACACTTGCCCATCCACTCAATCGTGCCGTGTTTGCGCCCAATCGCTTTGGCTCTGAACGCGTGGTCGCCGGCTACACCTTGCTGCAACCCCGCACTGAAGTACAGCCTACTAGCGTCAATCGCTCGCGTTTCACTCAGGTGTATGCTGGCGATACTGGGCTGGACTTGTATACACGGGCTGTCTCCGATGTATATCAAGATTTGTTTGGTGAAGGCACCTACGTTGGCAAGGGCATCTACGATGTTGATGCCTTCGAGCGTAGTGTGCGTGGCCGCATCCCCGAAAATAGTTTGCTCAGTCATGATTTGTTTGAAGGGATCCAGGGCCGAGCGGCACTCATCACGGATGTGGTTTTGCTAGAAGATTATCCACCCAATTATTTGACCTGGATACATCGGCAGCATCGTTGGATGCGCGGTGATTGGCAACTCTTGCCCTGGTTGGGACGCAATGTGCCCAATGGAAGTGGTCGCATACGCAACCCGTTGCCGTTCATTAATCGTTGGAAGATTGCAGACAACTTGCGGCGCAGCCTACTGGCACCAGGGCTAATGGTATTCTTCCTGCTGGGTTGGCTGTGGCTACCAGGATCGCCGTTGGTGTGGAGCTTGACAGCGCTATTCACCTTGTGCCTACCAGCCATCATCAGCA
>JANMVQ010000124.1:0-35014 GCA_031392845.1 Chloroflexota bacterium | reverse complement strand
ACCCCAAATTGATCCAGCGGATGCGCTTCGTAGGCGCTAGCGTTGTTGACCACTGCCTTGGCATGCACGCCGGCAGTATGGGTGCGGTTGGTCAAACTGACGGGCTCCTTGCTGGGGATCAGCTTACGCAACTTGTCGGCCATCAACACGTTGATGGGATAAGACCCACGCAAGTGATAGCCATCTAACTTGTCGTATTCCTTATCCAAAAACAAGTTAAACATGAGCCAAGTCATGCTGGTGATCCCGCTACGCTCAGCGATGCCCAATAGGGTGGTTTGTATATAGCGCATCCCGGCCCGAGTCGCTTCCAACGCGTTCACCCCCGCAAAGCCCCGATCATCATGAAAATGTCCTTCCAAATCCACTTGCGGGTAACGCTCGCGCAAGGCCTGCACCCGCATGATTACGCTCGTCGGCGTGGCCACCCCAACCGTGTCGGGTGTGCCAAAGCGATCGACCAACGGCGCGATTTCGTCATACACCCGGAATAAATCCAGCTCGGTGGTGCGGAAAGCATCTTCACCGCTAAAGCGTAAGACCAGTTCAGGATGATTCTTGCGCACATCTTCGATCAGCACTCGCGACTCACGCGCAATCTGGTTAATATCGCGCCCGTGCTTGGCAGTGCGGCTGATATCACTGGTGCCAATATAGAAATTCAGGCCATCCGCACCCACTTTGAGCGCGGCCTCCACATCCGCCGGATGACAACGCACATGCGCCAATAAAAACGAATAGCCCTTCTGAAAGACCATTTCGTCACGCGTCTGTTTAATCGCCTGCCAATCATCGGCCTCGCGTTTACTCACGTTGGGGGCAAAGAGCTCGATGAATTTCACGCCATATAGGATCAGCGCCCGCACAATTTCGATCTTGTCTTCGGTCGTAAAGAAATACTTATAGTGATCGTGCAATAGCGGCGTCTGCGTGCCGTCACGCAGTGTCGTATCGATGATCTCCAGGCCTCGCGGCTGATACTGGCGAAAAGAAAATGGCATACCCATGACGAATACAGCGCGACTAAAGAATGAATTGAGCCTTTGCATCGCGATGCGTTATTCTATCCATAAAGAACAGGACAAAGAATAAGACGCGGATTTGCCGGATGACAGGATTTTTGGGATGTCACTATCCTGAATGATCCTGTCATCCTGAAACTCCGCGTCCTATTTTTCGTAACTACTCAGACCTATTGAAATCCGCGAATCACACGAATATTCGCTAATCTTTTTCGCGCTGATTCGCGTGATTTGCGGAAAAGAATCAGAAATGGCCTGAGTAGTAACTGTTTTTCAGCGATTGCTAACTTACGATTTCGGCGCATCGGCCTCGTTGCGCGCTACCAGTTCCTTGCGCATCAGCATGCCCAGCAGCGCTTCGGTCAGGCCACCACCATTGGCACCGCCACTGACCGAAACATCCGGCACCACGCGCACGCCCTGGTCGCCGATGATCTGCATGAGCTGCACAGCAGTGTAACCCTGCTCACCCAGCGACTGCGCACCCACCCGATAGGCCTCGGCTTTGGCCAAACCGATCGAGCGGATACCGTCGGCCTCGCCAGCAGCCTTCAGGCGGATACCCTCGGCCTCACCACTGGAGCGCTTGATATCGCTCTGCGCCTGCAAGTCGGCGATGTTGACACCCTGCTCGGCCTTGACCACGTTCTGCTGGATATCGGCCAGCTCGGTGGCGCGCACCAACCTCTGACGCTCGGCCTGAGCCAGCTGCTGCACTTCGAATGTCTTGCGTTGCTCCTCGGCGATCTTGCGATCGGTCTGCGTCTTCATCAGCTCGCCCGGAGGGGTGATGTCGCCGATAAGCGTGTCGATGGCTTCCACATCATAGATACTGAGCGCCTCTTTGATATGGGCAAACGCCTCTTTCTGGCGCTCGCTGCGCGCATTCAAAAAGTCCAGCACCGTGTAATTCTGGGCGCTATTTCGGAAATAGTTGCCCACGGTGGGTTGCAAGACATGATCGACCAAATTCTGAACCGCAGCCACCCGTGAAATCACTTTGGGGGCCTCCAACGCGCCCACATGAATGATCTGCGACACATCTAAATTGAACGAGAATCCGTCAGCGGAGCGCACAGTGATCGATGACAAATTTCTATCAAGCTGATGACTCTCGCTGCGGTCGGCCCAGTTCAACACGATGTTGGTCGTCGGCACCAACTCAACTTTCATCACCCGTGAGTTGATCGGGTGCTTGCCGGGATACAGCGGCGTAACCCACACACCCTTGTGGCCAACATCGACCAAATCGCCATGCTTAAAGTCCTTGCCACTCACGTCAATGTGCTCTTTGCCGACATAGGAGATCACCACACCAACGTTGCCAATTGGGATCGTCGTCATCGGCACTTGCTCGACCCGGGCAAACCACGGGTTGAGGTTCCATGAGCCGGACAGCAAGATCTGCTCTTGCAGGCCGCGGCTACCGCCACTCTGCAAAAACTTCTGCCCGTTCTGGAAGTTGTCGTGATCTGGGATCACGCTGCCGGCAATTTCGCCGGCCTCGATGGGCCGACCATCCAATGTGGTCACGATACCGACTTTGTCCTGCTCCACCCGATGGACGAGCAGATCGTCCGGCTGCATGCCGTTGGCTTCAGCCGTGTCGCGCGTAATGATGTTGAACAGCGCAGTGTTGATGCGATAGGTACCCGCCGTCAGAAGGCCCAGTTGGCGACCCTTCTCACCCGCATTGGTCAGGAACTTGCGGGCGCTCTGGAAATTATCGCTATCGACGACTTTGCCCAGAATGCGCTCCGACGGGATGGATGTGCCATCATTGGCTAGCACCAGACCGATCTCACCTTGCGGGATGACCGTCACATTCTGCTTGATGAGCTTGTACTTCCACACAAAGTAACCAAAGTACCAGCCTGGGGCGAGAGTATCGGCCTGATAACCGGCCTCGCCATTCAGCGCGATCAATCGCCCCGCCGATAGCGAATGCGCACCGAATTTGTTGACCACGATGCCCACCTGCCGCTCGCCAATGATGACGAGGCCCAGCACGTAGGGGGCCAACCCAAACGCAATGACGAGAATAACGATCACGACGACTGCTGCAATAAGAATAAAAGTGTCCATAGGTCTCCTTTTGTTGTAGAAAACACCTGCCAGGTTTCACCTTCGTTTCACTGCGGCCCTGGCAGGAGTCTTCTACCCTGCCGGAGAGCTTAGCGCGAATGGGTCGTCAGAATCGGGAATTTGTAGGTCAGGTAGCTGACGCTGGCTGACAGCAAGCACAAATGCAGTGATACAATTGTACAGGTCAAGGACAGATGAAAATATGGCAATTACAGTTGATACATCAGCGATCATGGCGGTCGTTTTGAATGAGCGATCTAAGTCAGCCGTTCTAGAACATACACAAGAACAGGATTTAATAGCACCGGCCTCTATTAAATGGGAGGTGGGTAACGCGCTTTCGGCGCTGGTGAAACGCAAAGTCATATCTGATAGTCACGCAATTGCTGCATCTGATCTCTTTGGCAAAATGACCATTCGCCAGTTGGAAATCAACCTCCCCGAAGCAGTAAATTTGGCTGTCCAACACAAAATCTATGCTTATGATGCCTACATCCTATACTGTGCATTACACTATCGAACATCTGTTTTATCTTTGGACAAAGCTTTATGCAAAATCGCGACTGATCTGAGAATAAAAGTATTGGAGATCAAATGATGACTGTCTACACGTACTCAGAAGCACGCCAAAACTTGTCGAGCTTGCTTGATACCGCAGCGCAAGGAACCGAGGTTGTCATCAAACGGCGCGACGGTCAAATGTTTGCACTGCGCCCAATAACGGAAATGCGCTCGGCCCTTGACGTAGGCAGTATTGACGTCAGCGTTTCAAGGGAAGATATTCTCGATGCCATCCGTGAAAGCCGGATGCGTTTTGGCGAGGGCAAGACCAGCTACATCACCTCAAAACAAAAGCGTCGCAAAGCACGCACTGTCTCCAAGTAGAACAAAGTCATTTTCCTCTCATAACTCTGGGTATCATTGCATATATAGATGTTCAGGTTTGATTCTGGAATCGCCCTCCCCGGTCTATGAGATCGAGGAGGGTGATATTGCTACTTTCCAACCTGAAGGGCTATAGCAATGAGCGAATTTACCCAACCAAACAAGCCACCCATTACGGATCTACTCAAGCAGCGCATCTTGATTCTGGATGGGGCAATGGGCACCATGATCCAACGCTATAAACCGGATGAGGCGACTTATCGGGGCGAGCGCTTTGCGAACTGGCATATTGATCTTAAAAACAATAACGAGACCTTGAATCTGGTGCAGCCCGACATGATTGAGGCGATTCATCGCGAGTATCTCGAGGCGGGAGCGGACATCCTCGAGACTAACACGTTCAATGCGCAGGCCATCAGTATGGCCGATTTTGATATGACCGACCCGGCGCTGATCCGCGAGATGAACATCAGGGCAGCGCAGATCGCACGCAAGGCCGCCGATGATTTCACTCAACGCGACCCGCGCAAGCCGCGCTACGTGGCCGGCGCATTGGGGCCGATGAACCGCACCCTCTCGCTCAGCCCCAATGTGAACGATCCCAGCTTTCGAGCGGTGACATTCGATCAGGTTATGCAAGCCTATTACGACCAGGCCGCGGCATTGCTGGAGGGCGGCGTCGATATCTTGTTGCCCGAGACCACATTTGACACGCTCAATCAAAAGGCGGCGCTCTACGCAATTCAGAAGCTGTTTGCCGATGGCGCACGGCGGGTTCCAGTGATGGCCAGTGTGACCATCACCGACCAGAGCGGACGCACCCTGAGCGGCCAAACCGTGGATGCGTATTGGGCCTCGATCCATCGCGCTCCGCTCATCAGCATGGGCATTAATTGCGCGCTGGGGCCAAACGAGATGCGCCCGTATATGGAGGAGATGAACCAGCTCAGTCAGGTGTTCACCTCGTGTTACCCCAACGCCGGGCTGCCAAATGCCTTTGGCGGCTACGATATGACCCCCGATCAGTTTGCTGATCAGGTTGGCGAGTTTGCCCAAAATGGCTGGGTCAATATTGTGGGCGGTTGTTGTGGCACCGGCCCAGAACACATCAGCCAATTGGCCGACGTCGTGCAGCATGCCGGCCGCGTGCGCACCCCAGCCAAGCCGGTGCATAAGACTTACTTTAGTGGGCTCGAGCGATTGGCGATCGGTTCGGAAAGTTCCGAAAGTTTAGAAGGTTCTGAAGGTTCACAACGTTCTGAACCTTCTGAACTTTCCCAACCTTATAAACCTTCCGAACCCTCTGCCACCCAATTCATGATGATCGGCGAACGCACCAACGTGACTGGCTCACCCCGGTTTGCCAAGCTGATTAAAGAGGGCCAGTACGAAGAAGCTCTGCGGGTGGCAAAGCAACAGATTGAGAATGGGGCCAATATTATCGATGTGAACTTTGACGAAGGTTTGATTGACGGCGAACAAGCCATGACCCATTTCATGAACTTGGCGATGAGTGAGCCGGATATCGCCAAAGTGCCGGTCATGATCGACAGCAGTCGCTGGGGGGTGATCGAGGCTGGGCTGAAGTGCGTGCAGGGCAAGTGCATCGTCAATTCAATTAGCTTGAAAGAGGGTGAGGCCAAGTTCAAAGAGCAAGCCACCATCATCAAGCGGCACGGGGCAGGCACAGTAGTGATGGCATTCGACGAGAGCGGGCAGGCCGACACCTACGAGCGCAAGATCGCCATCTGCAAACGCGCCTATGATATTTTAGTAAGCGACGTGGGGTTTGCGCCGGAAGACATCATCTTCGACCCGAATATTCTGACCGTGGGCACCGGCATCGAAGAGCACAACAACTATGCGTTGAACTTTATCGAGGCCACCCGCTGGATCAAACAAAATTTGCCGGGGGCAAAGGTCAGCGGTGGGGTGAGCAACATCTCGTTTTCGTTTCGTGGCAACAACCCGGTGCGCGAGGCCATGCACAGTGCGTTTCTCTATCACGCCATTCGAGCCGGGCTAGACATGGGCATTGTGAATGCCGGGCAACTGGAAGTTTACGAAGAGATCGACAAAACGCTACTGACACGTGTAGAAGATGTGCTGTTGAACCGGCGACCGGATGCGACCGAGCGGTTGGTGGCTTATGCGGAAGAGATTAAGCCGACGACGGACAACGGACGACGGTTGACCGAGAGAGAAGTAGCACAATGGCGGAATAACTCAATCGAGGAAAGGTTGGAGCATGCGCTGGTCAAAGGCATTACCGATTTCATCGATGTCGATGTCGAAGAAGCGCGCCAGAAATATGGTCGTCCATTGCATGTAATCGAAGGGCCGCTGATGAAAGGCATGAGCGTGGTTGGCGATCTGTTTGGCGCGGGCAAGATGTTTTTGCCGCAGGTGGTCAAGAGCGCTCGGGTGATGAAGCGCGCAGTGGCGGTGCTGGAACCGTTTATGCAGGCCGAGCGCGATGCGGCCAGCTTGGAGCCGTCCGCCGTCCAGCAGTCTTCTTCCGCCGGCAAAATCGTCCTCGCCACGGTCAAAGGCGATGTGCATGACATTGGCAAAAACATCGTCGGGGTGGTACTGGGCTGCAATAACTACGAGGTGATCGATCTGGGTGTGATGGTGCCAGCAGACAAAATATTGAAAGCCGCCAAAGAGTTAGGTGCGGACATGATTGGCTTGAGTGGACTGATCACTCCCTCGCTGGACGAGATGGCGCACATGGCCAAAGAGATGGCCCGCGAAGGCATGAATATCCCCTTGCTGATTGGCGGCGCAACAACAAGCAAGGCTCATACCGCGCTGAAGATTGCGCCGAATTACATGCAGCCAGTGGTGCACGTGCTGGATGCCAGCCGAGCGGTTGGCGTGGTGGGCAGCTTGCTCAGCCAAGCAATGCACGATGACTTCGTCAAGAAGAATGCGCTCGAACAATCCGATCTGCGTGAGCAATTCGCCAAGCGCGCGGATCGCAAGCCGCTCCTAAGTTTGGAGCAAGCCCGTCAGCGCCGCTTTAACGCCCTAAGCGCAGATGAATCGAGTGGCGAGAACGCTATCGAGCCATCCTTCGTCGGCGCACGGGTGATCGAGGATTTGCCCTTACGCGATCTGATCGACTATATCGATTGGACGCCCTTCTTTCAGGCGTGGGAATTGGCGGGTGGCTATCCGAAGATTCTTGATGATGCAGTCGTGGGTGAACAGGCACGCGCGCTATTTGCGGATGCGCAGACGATGCTGCAACGCCTTGTGCAAGCCAACGCCACCGCGCATGTCGCCGCCCACAAACCGGGTCAAACTGCGAACCCTCAATCAGCAAATGGGACAAATACACTCGCCGCCAAAGCCATCTACGGTTTCTACCCCGCCAACAGCGTCGGCGACGATATCGAGGTATACGCCGATGAAAGCCGCAGTCAAGTGCGCGCCACTTTCCATACGCTGCGGCAACAGATGAATAAGAGGGGTTGGGAAGGTTCGTCAAGTTCAGAAGGTTCCGAACGTTCTAAACTTTCTGAACCTTCGAACCTTCCAAACCCTTCAAACCTTCAAACCGTAAGAGTGAACCTGGCATTGGCGGATTTTATTGCCCCCAAAGACAGCGGCACTGTCGATTACATCGGGGCGTTTGCGGTAGGCATTCACGGGGCCAAGGAAATGGTCGAGCGTTACAAACAGGCTGGGGATGATTACAGCGCGATCCTTGTTGAGGCACTAGCAGATCGCTTGGCCGAGGCCGGAGCTGAATATCTGCACAAACGCGCCCGCGACGACATGAGCTATGGGTTGACTGAGCAACTAAGCAGCGCAGATTTAATCACCGAGAAATATCGCGGCATTCGGCCAGCACCGGGCTACCCGGCCTGCCCAGATCACACTGAAAAGCGCACGATCTTTGATCTGTTACAAGCGCAAGAAAAGATCGGTATGACGTTGACCGAGAGCTGCGCCATGTTGCCTGCTGCGTCCGTCAGTGGCTGGTACTTCGCCCATCCCCAAGCCCGCTACTTTGGCGTGGGCAAGATCGGGCGTGATCAGTTAAAAGACTATTCACAACGTAAAGGCTGGACGCTGCAAGAAGCGGAGCGTTGGTTACAGCCGATTTTGCAAGATTGAATAGTTACCGATGCAAGCGCGACAACAACACCAGCACACCTGCAGTTAGGCCAGCCATCCCAGCAAAACGAATCAGATAATCGTAAACGTTCTTGCGCAACGGGATGACTCGTTGCGCACCTTGCCACAACCCAATCAAAACAACCGCGCTGGCAATCGCTGCCGGCACTACCCAGGTCAGTAGCGGGCGACCCAGCAATATCGGCAGCATGAATCCAACCAGAAGCGCAAGAACAACCAGACCAATGTTGACAAAACGTTCGTAACTGGGACGGCGACGCACATCATCTTCGGCTACCGCATACAGCAAACGAATCGTCTCGTCGCCTTCGCTGTCGTTGCTATAAAGCGCGTTTAGCTCGGCGCGCAGATCATTGAATGCGTCGTCAGGCTCCAAATCACCCACCTCAAACCGTTGCACGAAGTAGCGATATACACGGCGTAGGGTTTTACCGACGGGATGGCGGGTTTGGCGCAACTGCGTACGCAGATCGCGCAACAGTTCCGGTTGGATGCTATCGAACGCGGCGGGGCGCAAAACCGGCCAAAAGGTAAACCGGCGGATGGCATTTTGTTGCGCCAGTGCCAGACAGATGCGCGCACAGGTCTCAAATGTCTGGCGGTCTTTGGCCTGCCGCCGAATCACCCGCGCCAACGATTGGAACATTTGCCATTCGGGTGTGCGTCCCGCCGCAAAACACTTCAGGTGATAGCTGTAAAACTCACGCAACGCATGATCGAACTGAGTATTCGGCTCTACAATCACACGCCAAATCCCATCCAAATCCGCTCGAGCGAATTCGTTCACTTGTGGGATCTGAGGCTCTGCCATTGCGCTCATTTCTCATGAGTAAAAAGTGCAAAGTTGAAAGTTAAAAACAAGCCACTCACTTTCAACTTTGCACTTTTAACTTTCTACTATCTCTGTAGTTTACGATGCACCATCCGGTGCGGGGTCTCAGCGTCCTTGCCCAGACGCTTGCGGCGATCTTCTTCGTATTCGCTGACCGTGCCGACAAACCAACGCACATTGCCATCTTCTTCGAAAGCCAATGTGTGGGTACAGACACGATCCAAAAACCAACGGTCGTGGCTGATGATCATGGCGGTACCGGCAAATTCAGTAATCGCTTCTTCTAGCGCACGCATGGTGTTGATATCGATGTCATTAGTCGGCTCGTCCAACAGCAACACGTTGGCCTCTTCGCGTAAGGTCTTGGCCAAATGCACGCGGTTGCGCTGCCCACCTGAGAGCGTACCTACTTTCTGCTGCTGATCCGTACCCAGAAAGTTGAAGCTGGCCACATAAGCGCGGCTATTCATGCGGCGTTGACCCATGGTGATGAAGTCATCGCCACCGGTAATTTCTTCCCATACGTTTTTGCCGGGGTCGAGGGTACGGCTCTGATCGGCATAGCCCAGCTTGACTGTTGAGCCCACCGTGAATGTGCCGGTGTCGGGCTTTTCCTGACCGGTGATCATTCGGAACAGCGTGGTCTTGCCCACACCGTTGGGGCCGATGATACCGACAATCGCCCCGGGCGGCACGGTGAAGCTCAGGTTCTCGTAGAGCAGGTGATCATCATAGCCTTTGCTGATATTTTTTGCTTCGAGCACCACATCGCCCAAGCGCGGGCCGGGCGGAATATAAATCTCCAGTTCTTCACGGCGCTTCTCACCTTCTTGGTCTAGCAGCTTTTCGTAAGAGGTAATGCGCGCCTTGCCCTTGGACTGGCGCGCTTTGGGGGACATACGAATCCATTCCAGTTCGCGATCCAGTGTCTTTTGACGCTTGTCATCGGACTTCTCTTCTTGGCGCAGTCGCTCAGATTTTTGCGACAGCCAGCCGGAGTAATTGCCTTTATAAGGAATGCCAAAGCCACGATCCAGCTCTAAAATCCAGCCCGCCACGTTGTCCAGAAAGTAGCGGTCGTGGGTCACCGCAATGACGGTGCCTTTGTAGTTGCGCAAATGCTGTTCCAACCAGGCCACACTTTCAGCGTCCAAGTGGTTGGTTGGCTCGTCGAGTAGCAAAATATCCGGCTCGGCCAACAGCAGACGGCACAACGCCACCCGGCGGCGCTCTCCACCAGAGAGAGGCTGCACCAGTGCATCGCCTGGCGGGCAGCGCAGCGCATCCAATGCCAGATCAAGGCGGCTGTCCAACGTCCATACGTCGTGCTTATCCATCTCTTCTTGCACTTTGGCTTGCTCTTCCATCAGCTTGTCAAAGTCGGCATCCGGCTCGGCAAACTTGGCGCTGATCTCATCATATTTATTTTGCAGATCGACCAGTGGTTGCACACCTTCTTGCACAATTTCTTTGACCGTTTTGGTATCGTCCAGCGCAGGTTCTTGCGTCAGCATGCCCCGTACATAGCCCTTGCTGAGCGTGGTGTCGCCCAGATGATTGTCATCGATCCCAGCCATGATTTTGAGCAAGGTGCTCTTGCCTGCACCGTTCAAACCCAACACACCAATCTTGGCGCCGTAATAAAATCCCAGCGTAATATCACGCAGAATCTGCTTATTCGGTGGAACCACTTTGCCCACCTTCATCATTGAGTAAATAACTTGTCCGTCAGCCATAATCAGAAAATTACACTAATTCCATCTAGTTTTTGGAGAAGCGTCATTGTAACGCTGTACCAAAGTTCACTTTGTGTCTTTAGCCTATTTTGAAGATAATCACCGTCCGCATGTCCAAACACAACCGCGATATTTCCGCAATTCATTTTTTTATTGGCGCTATTAGTAGCTTGAGTCTGATTTTGAGTGGATGCGGCAACCTGCCGCGGTTACAGGCACGCAACGAACGTGCCACTCCGCGCCCCACCTCTGCCCAGCAAACCCGCACTGTCACCCCGCAAAAACTGTCCACCGCTGAGCCAATCCCCACGGCCACACTGCTGCCTGTGCCCACCAGCGACGCCAACATCCGAAGCCTGATGCGCGAAAAGCAGGCCGATTTGTTTGAGGAGGTGTGGGCGACCGTTAAGGAGTCTTACATTGACCCCAACCTGAACGGGCTGGATTGGGAAGCAGAGCGCCAACACTTGCTCGCGCAAATTAAGATGGGCATGAGTGATGAAGCCTTCCATAGCGCCACTGCGAATCTAGTGGAACGCTTAGGCGACCAACATTCCTATTTCCTTTCGCCCCAAGATACGCAGAAGCAAAACCAGCAAGCTGCCGGACGCTACAACTACGCTGGGGTTGGCATCATCGTCAGTGCCAATATTGCGAAGGGTTATTTGTATCTGGAGCAAGTATTGCCGGATAGCCCAGCCCAAGCGGCTGGCCTCAAACCGCACGACCACATTCTGGCCATCGACGGCACCCCGTCCATTATTGAAGGGCAGCGTAGTGATAATCGGATTGTGGGCAAAGCCGGCACGGACGTCACCCTGAGCGTCCGCACACCAGGCCAGGACGCTCGCGACGTCACCATCACTCGCGCTGTAGTGAATGCCAAAGAAGAAGTGCAAGCACGCATGCTATCGGCTAGCGCGGACAAGCGCATCGCCTATCTCCTTATCCCGAATTTGTATGAACGTGATATTCATCATCGTGTGCAAAAGGCGCTAGCCGATCTCATGAAATCTGGCAACCTGGATGGCTTGGTGATTGATATGCGTGTGAATGGTGGCGGCAGTTACCTCACGGTCAAGGATATTATGGCCATGTTTACAAACGGTGTTGTGGGCGGCTTTGCTGACCGGACTGGGGTCGATGAGTTCGACACTTTTCAAGTCGAAAACGCAGCTGTAGGCAACTCGCAATCAGTGCCGCTCATGGTGTTAATGGGACCACAGACCGAATCATTTGGCGAGATATTTGCAGGAATCTTGCAGGATCAAAAGCGCGCCAAGCTCGTCGGCTTGCCCAGCGCCGGAAATATCGAGCTGTTGTACCCGCATGATTTCAACGGCGGCGCTGAGTTATGGTTAGCGGAAAAGCGCTTTGTTTTACCCGATGGCTCGTCATGGGAGCGGCGCGGGCTGACTCCGGATATACCTATCGATAAGCACTGGGATGAGTATTCGGTCGACAATGATCCGGTGCTGGCGGCAGCGGTCCAGGCGCTGGGGAAATGAGGATCAAGAGTCATTAGTCACGATTCATTGCCATAAGTCTTGAGTCAAAAGTCCGGAAAGAGATACGTTCAATACACTTGTTCATTTCGTCTTAACGTATCGTTCGCCGGACTTATGATTTATGACTCGTGAGTCATGACTTTCATCTGCCAGCGCTATTTCGCCGTCTCCTTTGCCTCGGTCACATTCACGTTATCAAAAGAGATATCGACACCCGGCACATTGAACTGCGATTGGGCAAATACGCCAAAATCGCCTTCGCTAAAGGTAGCATCTTGCTTGTCGCTGACCTTGCTGCCGTTCACACTAAATGTGAATTTATCGCCCAATAACTCGACCCTAATTCGATTGGTGACACCGATACCTGGTTTGATGGCTGGATGTTGCTGCCAATCACCCCAGTTCTCCCATTTATCGTCTTTGACAATCCCTGCCCGCCAATACCCATCCGACGAGATTTCGAAGTGATAAAAATTCTTGCGGTCTTTAAGGCGAAAGATTACGCCATAACCATTGTCGGCGGGACCCTCTGGATTGGTAGTCGCGTCAACCTCAATCGCCGCATCAGTTAGGTTTTTGCGAGCGAGGCTCCACTGGGTGACGTTGGCTTGTTTGACCAAGATACGGAGTTGCCCGTTTTCATAGGCCATGCTGGCAACCGGGTCGGCACTACCCAGCGTCTCCCAGCCGCTTTTGTCATTGCTAAAGTCGTCGGTAAACGGCAACGTCGTGGTTGTTACGGCAGTCGAGCCACTCCCAGTCCCGGTGGGCGACGAACATCCAGCAATCAAGGCCACTGACAAAGCAATGGCAACCAAATGCGTGAGCTTCTTCATAACGTTTTTAGTTTCTACTTCACCAACACCCCTAGAGCCTCACGAAAAACCTGCGTATGTGCATCCACATCGGCCTCGCTGGTGGCGGGCGACATGAGTGCCATGTTGTGAAAGGGTGTCATCAGAATGCCACGGTTAAGCGCATACAAATGCAAAAAGCGATCCAAGTCGTGATCCATTGCCAAAGCCGCTTCGCCACCATTGCGGGGCGGGTCTGGGCGATACCAATATTCAACCCGGCAGCCCAGCTGTTTTATCGTCCATGGCATCGAGAATTCATCCAGCACAGCCTGCACACCGGCCACAAACCGATCCGCCAACTTGATCATGTGCTCATAGTTCTGCGCTGTCAGCACATGTTCCAGTGTGGCCCGCATGGCTGTCATCGACAAGGCATTGGCTGCCAGCGTGCCACCGATGCCACCCACATCCGCATTGTCTATATCGGTCACGTTGGCGATGCGTTTGGCCACATCTTCGGTCATGCCATACGCTGCGGTGGGGATGCCACCGCCGATAGGTTTGCCGATCGTGAGCATGTCCGGCTGCAAACCATATGCAGCGGTGTAACCGCCTGGGCCACACGAGATCGTATGCGTCTCATCAATGATAAGCAGAGTCCCATGTTCGCGGGTCAGCGCGCGCAGCCGCTCGTGGTAGCCCTGCAGGGGTGGAATAATGCCAATGTTGGTCATGGCGGGTTCAGCCAACACACAGGCAATATCTTTTGCTGCCAGAGCCATTTCCAGCGCGCGTAGGTCATTAAACTCGATTACTTTGGTCGTCAGCCCAGGTTGAATGGCATAACCGATATTGCCACGCCGCGGGATTGCTTTGCCACGCGAAATCGAAATCAAGGCCTCATCGACCGAACCATGATAACAATAGTTAAACACCAACACCCGGTTACGCTCAGTAATTTCACGGGCGATGCGCAGGGCGAAGCGATTGGCATCCGTCGCGGTAAGGGCAAACTGCCAAAAGGGCAGGCCAAAACGCTTGCTTAGCTCAGCGCCTACCCAGATCGCATCTTGCGTGGGCAGCATATACGTCACCCCTCGGCGCAATTGCTCGGTAACAGCAGCGGTCACTGCCGGTGGCGAATGGCCGGTCATCGCGCCGGTGTCGCCCAGACAAAAGTCAATGTAGCGATTGCCATCTACATCTACAAAATGAGCTCCCTCACCTGTCTGCACAAACACCGGGAAGCCACCAGCCCAGCGGGTCATCCAAATCATGGGCACACCTGCCAACAAGTGTTGCTTGGCTTGTTCGGCCAGCTCGCGCGAACGAGGATGGCGCGTCACAAAACGCTGCTCTTCTTGGTTCAGTAATTTTGATAAACGGGATCGGCTGATTTCAACGATTTTGGTTTTTGTCACAATGCTCCCAATTCTTTAAGTTGCTTTTCTACTTTTGTTTTTAGCCCAGCGTCAACCGATAGCATCAACACCGTTCTGAAATCGGCAACTGCACTGGCCGTTTGTCCCCGCGCGCGGAAAGCTACCGCACGCCCATAGTAGGCCTCAGCATAATCCGATCTCATCAAAATTGCTTTTGAATAGTCCAGCATGGCGCTATCAAACTGACTCATGGCTGTCAATACTTGCCCACGCACATAATAGCTTTCAGCATCGCTGGAATTCAGGTCAATGGCACGACCAGCATCTAGCAACGCCGGGGTGGGGTTGCCACGTTCCAAGTTTACATAAGCCCGTTCACGATAAGCGAGCGCCGCCGTCGGTTCTAGTTGGGCTGCCCGGTTCAGGTCCACCACTGCATCTTCGAAGTTACCCAGTTTACGATAAGTTGTGCCCCGATCAAGATATGCCTTTACGTAGTTTGGATCCAGCTTCAATGCCTCCGAAAAAGCTTGTGCCGCAGCTTTGTAGTCACCCTTTTGCACCAGCGCCTGCCCACGGTTATATGCTTCACCAGCCGATGAGAAAGACGAGGTTGGTGTCACCTTAGGGTCGCTAAGACCCTCTGGCGTGGGGGTAGCCGACGCTGGACCACGGCTCAAGGGAATGCGCACGGTGCAAGCCGACAGATACAAACTGAGAACTGTGATGGCGAAGGAAACCATACGCACTGCGATCCTAAACATACTAAAAATTATAATGTCGCTTATATGCCCGTTTCTGAATACAACTCCGAACCCCATTTCCGCAAAATTGTGACCCAGTTTGCACGTTTTGTGCGTATCACTTGTTTGTGCAGTATTGTTTTGATCGCTGGGGTGACGTGCCGAGCGCAAGCTGCTCGCCCCACCCCCACCGCCAGTCCGCTACCCACACCCGTACCCCTCACGCCTACGGCAGATCCGCTACGAATCGCACAAGTGCCGATCCTGATGTATCACTATATCTCGACACCCCCAGCCAATGCTGACCGTATCCGGCGTGATTTATCCGTCTCACCCGAAAATTTTGAGGCGCAGTTGAAGTATCTCTCAGATAACGGCTACAAGACCATCAGTTTGTATGACCTTCACGCCAATCTGAGCAGTGGTGCACCTTTGCCACCCAAGTCCATTATTCTGACCTTTGATGATGGCCACCGCGACGCTTATGAGCACGCCTTTCCATTGTTGCGCAAATATGGCATGGTAGGCACATTTTTTGTGGTGACTGACTTCGCCAGCAGCGCAAATCCGGATTACATGCATTGGGACCAGATTCAGGAGATATCGCGTGCAGGCATGAACATCGAATCGCATTCACGCACTCACATAGACCTGCGCAACCGCGATTTGCCCAAGCTGATCTGGGAAACGCTCGGCCCACTGGAGGCGATCGAGGCCTACACCGGCAAACGCCCACGCTTCTTCTGCTATCCGTTCGGACGCTACGACGACGATGTAATTCGGGTGTTAAAGTCTGAATACATGCTCGGCGCAGTCACCACTGCCTATGGCAAAACCCACCGCCTGAGTGGTGCGTTCACCTGGGATCGGGTGCGCATCCACGGCGACACGACATTGGCCCAGTTTGCGCTACTCGTGCAATGACGTTCTGATATCAACACAACATAGAACAGAACAGAACAGAACGCGGATTAAACGGATCAACGCGGATTAAAGATTTCTTTTCTATCCGCGTGAATCCGAAAAATCCGCGTCTAAAATGGGTTGGAGTGAGACATAAAATTTGATTTTGGAATTGCAGGTTATCGTTACCGATTCACACCGCGCTCATGTATGCGCATTAACCTCAACTACATATGAGTCTGTTAAAAACGGGGTTGCGCTATCTGTTGCGGCGTCCTTTGCAGTCGATTTTGTGCATCATTGGCGTAGCGCTCGGCGTGGCAGTCGTTATCGCCATCGATCTGGCCAACGTCAGCGCAGCGCGGGCGTTTAATCTAAGCACCGAGACAGTGGCCGGGCGAGCCACCCATCAAATCGTCGGCAGTGGCGCCACGATCAGCGATACGGTTTATCGCCAAATCAAGGTCGATCTAGGCATTACAAACGCTGCCCCAATCATTGCTGCGTATGCCACTGCACTCGAACTTGATCAGCAGCCGTTACAGATTTTGGGCATCGATGTCTTCGCGGACTTTCCTTTTCGTAACTATTTAGGCGAAGGCAACGTCGCAGCAGCCGGCAACGTCGATCTCACCCAATTTTTGACCCAGCCAGACGCTGTTTTGATTGGCGCAACCACTGCCGAGCGCTACCAACTCAAACCCGGTAGCAAATTCACCCTACGCGTCGGTGAGCGCACCCAAACCGTGCGCATCATCGGCATCCTGCAACCCGCCGACGCCAACAGCCGTCGGGCGCTTGACGGTCTGGCCATCATGGACGTGGCTGCCGCGCAACAGCTCTTCCAGATGCGCGGCCAGCTCAGCCATATCGACCTGATCGCCGATGAGCGCACCACTGCAGGCCGTGACATGCTGGCACGCATCCAACAAACGTTGCCTCTGGGTGCGCAAATCATCAAGCCCCAAGCGCGCAGCCAAAGTGTCGAAAGCCTGACCGATGCGTTTCAGCTAAATCTCACCGCGCTGAGCCTGTTGGCGCTGGTTGTGGGCATGTTTCTAATCTACAACACCATCATGTTTTCGGTGGTGCAGCGCCGCCCCATGATCGGCACGCTGCGCTGTCTGGGCGTGACCCAACGCGAAATCTTTCAACTGATTTTGACCGAGACTGCGATTCTGGCCGCTATCGGCGGGGTGTTGGGAGTTGGGCTGGGACTATTGCTGGGGCGCGGTTCGGTGCGCTTGGTCACCCAGACGATTAACGATTTGTATTACGTGGTCAATGTGCAAGACATTGAAGTTGCGCCATTCACTCTGATCAAAGGCTTTGTGCTGGGCGTAGGCGCGGCGCTGTTGGCGGCGCTGGCGCCCGCGTATGAGGCGACCAGCATCCCACCGGTTACTGCTCTGAAACGCAGCGCTGTGGAGCAACGCGTGCGCAAAATTCTGCCCAAGATTGCGCTAGTTGGCATCGTCATGTTTGCGATTGGCGGAGGCATGTTGCTGCTCACCAAACAACTTGTGGTCAATCTGGGTGGCATCTTTGGTGTCATCGTTGGGCTGGCCATTATTTCGCCATTGGGCACTGTCTACTTGATGGATGCCCTCACCCCGATCATGAATCGCTTCGTCGGCGTCATCGGGCGTATGTCCACCCGCTCGGTCGTCAATTCCATCTCGCGCACCGGCATTGCGATTGCCTCGCTCATGATCGCGGTCAGCGTAATCATTGGCCTGCAAAGCATGATTGGCAGCTTTAGAAACACCGTCGAAAACTGGCTAGAGGCCTCGTTGCTGGCCGATATCTATATCGCCCCAATTAGGTCTGGCGTCAACGACAACGTTGCCACCATCGATCCACAAACCATCGCCCAATTCCGCGCCCTTCCCGACGTCAGCGAAGTCACCTTGTTACGTTCGTTGCCTGTTGAAGTCGGGGAAGTTCCTAATGTTGAGAAAGTTGGTAAGGTTCCTAACGTTCAGAACCTTCCGAACCTTACTAACTCCGCAACCGCCCGCCTTCTCACCATCGATTCCAACCGTGAGCGCCCGGCCAAGACCTTTGTATGGACTACGCGCGATCCAAATGGGGCTTGGGCAGCCATGCGCGGCCAAGACGAGGTGTGGGTGTCCGAGCCGTATGCCAATAGACACGATATCACCCAACAAAATAATCGCATCACGATCCGGACAGATCAGGGCGAACGCACCTTCACCGTACAGGCGGTCTATTACGACTATGCCTCGGACCAAGGCTTGATTTTGATGCGGCGCGACAACTATGAGCGCTATTTCAACGACCGACAGGTGTCGCAGGTTGCGCTCTATCTAAATACGCCTAACGCGGTAAACGTCGCCGATCTGCGCAAGCAATTTAGCGGCAAAAACCTATTGATCAACGCCAACGGGGATTTGCGCAGCGCTGCACTGCAGGTGTTTGATCGCACCTTTGCCATCACCGGCGCGTTGAATTTACTGGCCACAGTTGTCGCCTTTATCGGCGTGCTCAGCGCGCTGATGGCGTTGCAGATCGAGCGCACCCGCGAGCTGGGCATGTTGCGCGCCAACGGCATGACCCTGCGCCAACTCTGGCGCATGACCTTGCTTGAAACTGGGTTGATGGGCGGCACCGCCGGGCTATTCTCGATGCCCACCGGCTGGTTGCTGGCCGTGATTCTGGTCTACATCATCAATTTGCGCTCATTTGGCTGGACAATTCGGCTGAACCTAGAGTGGCAAACTTTTGCCCAAGCCATGCTGGTAGCGCTCATCTCGGCGTTGCTGGCCGGGATATACCCCATGCTGCGCCTAGGCAAAATCGCCATTTCCAGCGCGGTGCGGCAGGAGTGAATCCATCTTTCAAACCGCGGACGATTTACCCATGACGATTTCACCCGTGAAAACCTGAATACGAGCGGTATTTGGAGGCACCCGCATGGGGGCCTTACCATCCGATACTGCAAGGATGTTCCCTTGAATATCCAACGCTTGCCAACGATAGCGATCCATATCGCGCGGTGCTGGGCCAGCAATATAGGTGCCATTTGGCGTATATTGAGCGCCATGACAGGGGCACTCGAACCTTCGCGCAGATTCTGAAAACGGCATGACACAACCCTGGTGCGTGCAACGAACATCCAACATCACTAGGCCATCCGCCAGGTGTGCCAAAAAGACATGACCCGGGCCAGTGGTGAACTGTATGCCTCCAATCTGTCTGTAGGGATTGGGCAATGTGTTGGTTGGCATGGTTGTGGGTGCTGAGCCAGTTGCAGGCAGTAACGCCGCTTCGATCAAGACACTCTGGATGGGCCGGCGTGGCCACGCAAATAGAAAAGCAACGATCCCATTGCCTGCCATGAAAACCGCAATCGAGGCTGCCCAGATGTAGTTGAGAAATTCGCGTCGGGAAACTGACGAATCGTTCATCAGCAACACCTCCTCGTTTGATCCTAGCATCTAAGTTGCAATCCAGCGAGTGACAAACTAACGAAAACCGGCAGGATGAACAACAAAAAAGGGCCGAAGTTCAAAGCGAACTCCGGCCCTTGACTGCAACACTTCCGCAAAAGCTGGTTTCTGATGCTAAATAGAACCAACAAGTCAAAACGGCTTTCATTCAGCGCAAAAGCCGCTGAAATACTATGTTTTAGTATGTCAAAACCATAAGACTTAGTTGGTTTTATTTAGATTAGCGCCCCAGCAGCGGCAGATACAACTTGAATTTGGATTGTTCCGTGCCAGGCAAAGAAACGTTGTCAAACACCGCACAACTGACACTACTGTTATCAATAGAGGTCACGGCAAAGCCCGCCAACACCGTCTGTGACATAGCCACGGTCGTGGTCGCTACAGGCGTCCAGTCCAAACCAGTGGTTGCTGTGTAAGATACAAAGACATCGCCAGTGCGGGTGATCTTCATCCACTTCGGCTCGCTGTAACCTTCCACGTAATCGTTGGCGGAATCAGCCCCAGCGACTAATCGGTTCTGATAACGCAAGGCCGAGTCATTCGGATTGGTTTGCTTGTTCTGCAACAGCGCCACATATGCGGCATCCCGCGTGGCTGCTGCACGAATCATAATGCCGCCCTTGTTGCCAAACGACCCGGTTGGTTGACTAATATTCAGCATGCGTGCTTTGATCTCGCCGTTGCCTGTCAGCGGATAATAGTCAAAGCGAAATTGGTCGTCTGTGCCTTGCACATCGAGGCCGGATCCGCAGCTGGCCAACACGTTGTTGTTGTTAAACGAAGCGAGGTTGCTAGAACCTGGCTTACCCAAAATAGAGATCAGGTCTTTGCTGACCCAGGGCGCAGGCAAGGTGCCTGTCGATGAGCCGGCTGCCACCGTGATCGATGTGTTTTGCACGGCGGTATTATCGTCAAAGTTAGTTGCTGTTAGCTGCACCGAATAGGTGCCTGACACCGGATACACATGGATCGGTGCGATTTCGGTAGAAGTCACCCCATCACCAAAACTCCATAGATAACTCTTGATGCCCGGTATAGGTCCTGCCGAGTTGGATGCACTGGCGTCCAGTTGCACGATTAGCGGTGCTGCGCCAGAGGTCGGTGTCGCAGACAACACAGCAGTTGGCAAAATAGGCGGGGCTGGGGTATCGGTCAAAGCCAGGCCGTCGAACTGAGCGCAGTTCATCGGTGCCGGAGTCACGCTATCAATGCTGGTCACTGCGTAACCGGCCAATACGTTAGTCGGCATGGTGATCACTTGCGTCAGTTGCTGCACCCAGGTTACACCATCGATTGATAATGAGGCGCTAAACGTGTTTAGCTGGCGCGCCAGTTTGAACCAGCGGGGCAACTCATTCGATGGGAAAGGCGTGCTAACGTCTTGATTGTTCGAATCACCCTCTGTCGCCGTACGCCATTGCGCACGATACGTGAAGCGCGCATCCGCAGCCCACGGATCAGACGAGTAGATGCCATCGGTGCCGATGAAGATGTACTTGGAGCCATCTGTCACTGTCTCGCGAATCATCAACCCGGTTTTGCCATTGCCGGGTTTGTCGGCACCAGTGCGGGCCAAGCGGTTCAAATCAACCAATCTGCCAATCACTTCACCATCACCCGACATAGCACGATAAGCAAAGCGCAGATCGTCCGGTGGCGTATAAATATCAACACCGTTGCTACAGGTGGTCAGTGAACCGGAGAACGCCCCTGTTGAATAAAGTCGGCTGCCCGGTACAGCCCCAGGTACAAAGGTGCCGATATTAACTCCGGTATAGGGGGCAGGCAATACGGCCGCCCCAGTCACTGTCACAAGGGTTGTTGCACTCGCCGATTCGCTGGCGGAATTGGTTACCGTCAATGTCACGGTGTAAGTGCTGGGCAACGCAAAGATGTGATTGACCGAACCCAAGGTTGAGGTCAGGCCATCGCCAAATGACCAAATGGTGGTGAGCGTAGGATTGGCCACGCCACTGCTAGAACCAGCGCTGCTAAAACCAGCCAGCAACGGCCCAGTGCCGCTGACTGCGCCGGTCACCGTGATCACCGGTGTCGGTGCCACCGATGGCGCTGCGTTACTCGATTGCGGTGCGCTTAAAAACGCCCCAAACAAACTAGTGGTTATGACGATGCGTGCGATGTTACGTGTAGCGAAAAGCTTTGATGATATTAGTCTCATACTCCCTCTCAATTTTCATGCACAATCATTTTATTGCGTCTTAACTACTCCTAAACATCTTGGTTTTGCAGTTTACTAACATTGAGCAATCTGTCGTTCAGTTTGCTCTATCTTGAGATGTAGCACCGCCTAGGTATTTTGGAGCAGACATGCATTATTGTAATAGAGTTAAGACTCAAAAAGAGCTATCAATTTGCCAAAAAAATACCCAGAGCAACGCTTATGCAACGTTGTCTGGGGTATTTGCAAGATAGGACTGTAACTATTGTGCAGACATTTACTAAGTTATGGATTTTTCTTAATCAATGGCATAAAGAGTATCCATTTTGTCTCAATGGGTAGCAATGGGGTATCGGTAAACACACTACTGTCATACAACGCACAATTTAGTTGAGTATTGTCCACACTTGTCACGGCAAATCCGGCTAAGACCGTATCAGTCATGGCGATGGTGCTGGACTGCGCCAGTGTCCAGGTTATTCCGTCCGACGACACATACGCCGAGAACACATCCCCTGTTCGGTTAAGCCGCATCCATTGCGGCTGGGCATACGGTCCAACATAATTATAAGAAGTGTCACCATTAGTATCAGTGCGCAATTGGGTTTGAATACTCTCGTCCAGCGGGTTCTGGTCGCGCTTCTGCAAGAGCATCATATATTTAGCCCCTGGCTGAGCAGATTCGCGGATCATTAGGCCAGCTTTGCCGCCAAATGGCCCGGTCAGATCCATGCTGCGCATTCGCGCAGTTAACTGGCCATTGCCCTGCATCGAGCGATACGCAAACTGGAAGCTGTCCACCGCGCCTTGAATATCGTTCCCAGACCCACACGTCGCCAACAGTCCATTGGCATCGTAGCTGCTCAGCCCAGCCAGACTAGCAACGTTCAGGTCTGTTTGAACCCAAGGTGTGGGCAGCGCGGCTTCAGCCAATACATTGATCGGTGTGCTGGTTGTCGCAGTCACGTCATCAAAGTTGGTCACAGTCAGTTGGGCAATATACGCGCCTGGGGCGCGATACACGTGAGTGGGTGTTGGCAACATGCTGCTATAGCCATCCCCAAAATTCCACTCGTAGAAGCGAATTCCGGGGGTGGTTCCCTGCGCCGAAGAACCCGTCCCATCAAACGACACAACCAGCGGCGCACTGCTACTGGTTGGCGTGGCTGTTAACACTGCCGTCGGGGGTGGCCCTTGCACCGGGTTGTTGTTGATAATCAGGTTGTCGAACTGCGCGCAGGTAAACAAGGTGTTGTCGATACTTGTGGTGGCATAACCAGCGTAAATCGTGCCCACCATTTGGATGGTCTGGGTCGCCACCGGCGTCCACGCCACCCCATCACCCGATAGATAACCGACAAAGGTGTTGCCAGTGCGTGACAAACGGAACCAAGTCGGCAAGGTGCCGCCGCCGACGCCGACATTCACCCCATCCGACATGCCATCGGTCTGAGGGCGCCAGTGATAACGCTGAGTAAAGCGTGCATCCGGACTATTTGGGTCACCTTCATAAACGACTGATGTGCCAATCCACACACTCTTGGCTCCTGCCGTCAACGATTCGCGCAACATCACGCCAGCTTTGTTGCCATATTGACCCACTCGGCGACTGACATCGATCAGGCGGCCAATAATCTCGCTATCGCCCGAAACCTTGCGGTAGGTCAGCAACAGGCCATCGCTCTCGTTGTAAATATCACCGGCATTGCGGCTGCAGGTCACTAATTGATTATTTTGGTAGTTGCTGCCACTCCCCAACGCCTCTGGCGCATTTATCACAGCAGCACCAATATCCGCCACTTGCAGCCCCAGTGGCAAGTGGGTGTCATTTGTAGCGGGCACTTGTAAATTGATGACACGGGTCGCCATCGCTGCCTGATTAACGAAATTCGTGACTGTCAATGTCACCGAATACGCGCCGCCATTCGGAAACACATGGGTCGGGGTAACCAACGTGCTGGTATAGCCGTCACCGAAATTCCACAGATAGGTCTGAATGCCAGCATTGGTGCCGTTAGCGGTCGAGCCGCTGCCATCCAGCGTGACTAGTGCCGGGGCAACCGCCGAACTTGCTGTGGCCGTAATCACTGCTACGGGAGGCGCTGCCACATAGGTCGCGGTCAAGATCTGGTTGGTCGCCGGGATTGTCGTCGTGTAACTATTGGGCTTGCCATCCGACCAACTCTGCCAGTTCAAACCATTCTGGCTAAGGGGCGCCGCGATGGCTTGCTGCGAATTGACAATGGTGGTCGTGGTAAAAGGCGTGACCCCATACACCCCGGCAAAGGCAATTTGCTGGGCGCTGGGCACACTCTTAAATTGAATCGCCACCAACTTCGGATCGCTGTTGACGCACTTGCGGGTCTTTAGACCGCCGGCATCTGTCGCGGTCAGACACAGCTCGAAGTAAACGTTGTTACCGTGATCTGGTGCGGTGAAGCTGCCGGTTGCACCAATGCTGGTGTGGATGGCCGGATGGTTGTGCGAGCCATGCACGATGCCGATCTCCCAGTTCAAACTGGTGCCTGCTAATGCACCATCCTCTGCGTCGCTGGCCGAGCCGCTGTAATTGATCACATCGCCTACTGCCCAAGTCGTGGCCGTGGTCGGGGTGGTGATCGTCACCACGGGCGCGGTGTTGCCCGCCGTGACGTACAAACGCGCACTGTCCGACAGCCCACCTGTATCGGTCACGGTCAGCGTGACGGTATAGGCCCCCGCCACGGTATACGTGTAAACCGGGTTAACTGTTGTCGTAAATTCGCCGTTGCCCAGATCCCAGCCGTAAGTCAAGGCCTGCGTGTCAGGATCACTGGATCCTTCGCCAGTGAACTGCACATTCAGCGGGATCGGCCCATTGGTCGGCATGGCCTGCGCGCTGGCGATAGGTTGATTATTATTCCCACCCACATAGCGGATGCGGGTCAATGAGCTGTTGCCGGTCCAGTCGAACACCAACACGTATAAATTGTTATCCGGCCCGACACTCAGTTGCACTGGCCCTTTGTTGGGTTGCGGTAGCAACTCGTTGGCAAAGGTATAGACACCCGTGACATTCAAATTGTTATCAAACTTGAGATAACGAATCCAATCATGCACATAATCGGTAAAGAACAATGCCTTGTCGTACTCAGCCGGATAGTTCGTCCCAGAGAAAAAAGCACCCGCGATGATGGCCCCTTCTGAATAATTATTGCTAGACCCAGTGGGGAAATAATGCTGATAGGCGTATATCGAGGGCAACACCGCAGCGGCGCTAAACCCGTCACAGGTGGGTTTTGTGCTGGGATCATTGGCATAACCCGGCTGGGGCAAACTCACTGCATTGCCACCCTCGTAACATGGCCAACCATAATTGCCCGGCCCAGCGTTAATCTCTTCCCATGTGCCATCCCCGATATCGCCGACATACGGCAACCCATTTACTGGATTCACCGCAATACGAAACGGGTTGCGCATGCCCCGGCTATAAATCTTGGACAGATCACTGCCCGGGGAACCGACGTTGAAATTGGGATTGCCCGCTACGCCATTACCTGTCAGTGGATCAATCCGCAGCACTTTGCCCGCGATGCTGTTCAGGGTGATGGCCCGTAGGCCGCGTGGATCCACCGTACCATAACCCGCGCCATCGCCGATGCTCACAAACAAATTGCCAGCGGGGCCAAAAGCCAGCGCCCCGCCTGCGTGAGTAGAACTATCCTGCGGCAAACAATCCGGCACGTAGCCGGCATAGGCCACCACCCCAACCGTTTTGTTGAAACAGCTTTCACCCGCTGTAAAGCTGGTGGTACTGCCAATGGCACTCAGCACACTGTTCTGGCCCAACAAAACCACCTCGCGCTCCGGGTCGGAAATCGGCACGGCCTCGTTGTAGCCTGTCGTGCTATTTGCCTTTAGCTTCACCATCCGGCTGACACGCGCGCCATCCTGGTCACGCTGGTTCACCGGCAATCCCACCGGATCGTGAACATAGTAGGCATATACATACGGCTGAGCCGGGAAATTTGGATGGACAGCCAAGCCTTCCAAGCCTCGATCGACGTTATCAGACACGACATCGCGCAAGTCGATAAAGTCGTTGGCCAAAAACGCGCCGTTCTGCCAAATGCGAATCCGCCCGGATTTAAGGCCAATAAACAATCGACCATCCGGTGCCCACGCCATGCTGGTTGGCACTTCGCCGCCACCAAACGCGTTGGGACCGGAAATTACGTTATCACGCACAAATCCCGGAGGAAGCGTGAGTTGAAACACAGCCGCCTGCGTAGTGCTCGTCAATGGCATGCCCAATGCACCTAGCACCAGACCCAAGCCGAGTAAATAATGTAGAGCTTTGTTTTTCATAGTTTCAGGAGTCTTGACTCATGACTCGTGAGTCATGAGCCACGAGTCATGTACTTTCAACGAATTGCTAAGAGCTGACTGCTAGAGGCTGAGAGCTACTTCACCCAAATGGTCGTGCGTCGCAGCACATCGTTAGGGGTGTCCAATCGATACAATAATGCTTCCAACGGCTCATCCGTGGGTGCTTGCTTGCCCAATTCCAGATGAGTCTCCCAGCCAGTGGCCGGCGGCACGGTGATCGTGGGCCAATCCTGTAACACCTTGCCTGACTTCAACTGCAAACGCAACTTATACCCCGTGCTTTGCGAATTTGCATTGTTAATGCCAATCCGGATCGTGGGTGTCTTTGCAGTGGTGTCACGCAACATCCACAGTTGCACAATCGGCACTGGGTCGTTGTTGGCCTCACTGCGCGCAAAAACCACCGCCGCCACCGTCAGGGCCAACGCCGATAACAGCACCGGCCACTGTCTAGCTAATAAACGAAGGGCTGGAGCGGGTTTTCCGGCATTCTCATACGCAATCCAATCTTCTGACAATTGACCACGGGCATAACTGGCGGCTAAGCAGGCTACCAACGTCGTCCCACCCAACAAAATCGCCCAGGAATTGGTGTTCATCCCTAGCGGCGTTAGGTTTAGGATCAATCCGCCCAAAATACTAATCGCAAAGCTCAACCCTACGCTGAGCAGGACTGTCTCCGACAAGGCCAGACGGCGGGCAGGAAACAGCGCCTGCGACATGGCATAGCCCGGCAGAAACAGCGCTAGCGCAATTCCCAATGCGACTCGCAATGGTGAATCAGCCAGCCCCCACATGACATTGCCAATAATATTAACCAGCAGGCCCGCCAACGCCAGCACTGCGACCCATACCAAATCACTGTGGCTTTGGCGCATTGGCTAACCCTCCACCGTCATAGATTTGCAAATCACCACCATCAAAAATACGGCCAATGCCTGGGGTATCGATGAACTTGTCTAGTGATTGCGGATCAATGCTGCTGCTATCGCTATAGGCGTCTGGGACCACGAGTCGCTCCCATGGCTCAAAAAAGTATCCGGAGACCGGGGTGGTGCTGCCTTCAATGCGCCGGTCCACAACTACATAGCGCACCACGCCATTTTCAAACAATTGTAGATTCTCACCTTCCAGCTTCTTGGACAAGAAAATTCCAGACTTGATCACGCCTTGTTTCTCGGTCAGCACATATTGTTCACCATAAGACAGCATCAACTGACTATTAGTACGATCGGCAATCATCAGGTTGCCCGGGCCGAGATAATCGCGTGCCCACAGAGCCGCGAAACGGCCCTGCGATTCGTACGAGCGTTCCTCAGCTGCCACTAAATATGGGCCAGGAATGCGCGTGGTGGGTGATGAACCCGCAATGATGCCGCCCAACACTACAACAACGATAAGCGCGCCGGACAACATCATGCGATCCAATCGTAGCCAGCTTGGCACCCGCAACCAACGCGGCGGGGTGGCCTCGACCAGGCCCAGCCCAACCACACAACCCAGCGCGATGTACAAAAAGCCTGAGGAGCGATTGGCAATCTGCCAAGCGCTCTCACCGCCAAAGCGCATCGCCAGTGTCACCGGGTAGCCCAGCGCCACCAGCGCAAATAGCGTCACCAGCACGTTGCGGCGATAACGCTGCCAATAGGCCCATAAGCCAATCGGTAACCCCAACATGAGCAGCCCTACCGATCCCAACCCCACCAAACGCTCAAGGATAGAGGCAGTCCGACCACCGGTAGCGGCCGCTTTGAACAACTCACGCCGTCCGCCTGTGCCACTACTAGACACCATCTTTTGCACCTGCTCGTAGGCCGAGCCAAAAATGCCAAAGAAATAATCGTACAACTCATGCCAGATCAACGAAATCCAGACTACATTGGCAATGATTGCCAAGCCAATGACAATCCACGGAATGTCCAGCCTGCGCCCTTTGCCGCGTACCAGAAACAGGCCAGTTAATTTCCAGCCCACCAAAAACAGCATCAGCAAAAACGAGGTGACATGATGGGTGATCGCCACTACCAGCATGCCAAAAACGGCTGCAACAATCCAACCAGTACGTACGCTTGGATCTTGAGCCACATCACGATTGACAAGCGCACACGCCACAAAAATCGCCACCGGCAGCGCCAGCGACTCATAGCCAAACTGAGCATCGAAATACATAAATGTGGTGTTGCCCATGTAGAGCAACGCCGCCGCCACCGACACTTTGGCCGAATGCGTGATATGCATTAACAGATTAAACAACCCCAATGCCAGCAACACCCGTGCCGCGCCCACCAACAACACCCCAGCATGAAAAATATCCAAACCGGTCAGATTCACCAAGGCTGTGGTGGCAATCTCCAGACCTGGATACAAAGGCGAAATCGGCAATATCGGATTCGGTTCAAACAAGCGACCGCTACGCAGCATATCGTTGGCAGTGCGCCAGTGCAAAAATTCGTCGAATTGCACCACGGCCAATGGGCTGCGCAAGTATGAGACCAAATAGAACCCAAGCGCGGCAATCAGCACGATGGCCGCACCTTCTTGACGGCTCATATGACTGGCCATCAGTCGGAATGCCAATGGGGCAATCAGGGTCACTAGGCCTGCCCAAAACACCGTGTCGGACCACGATGAGTCTATGCGACCCGCCGAATAGGATAAAGAAAGCAGCAAAATGCCCGCTGATGCAATGAGTGTCAGCAGGCTAGAAACGGGAGCCCAGTCCCATGTGCTATCGATCGGCTGTTCGCGCCGTATGGCTAGTTTGTAAGGGGTTGATGAGACCATAGTATCCGACTCAGGTTGAATGATGCATTAGGGCCACCTATGACCGTATTGATTTGCTTCAATTACAAATGCAAATGCAAATGCAAATGCAAGTTATATGTCATATTGCCGATATCAATTGCTTCGATGAATTCGTGTGTAGCCCATTCCCCGCAATAAGCTCCGCGTATGATAAAAGCAAAATCTTAATTCTGGATATGTGCAGATACCCCAAGCTTACGTTTGCCAACAAATACCCGCAACGCCACACTAACAGCGACAATCGATTGAGAGATCAGCCAAGCCACGCCCACCCCAGTCACCCCAAAGCGCGGCAACAACACATAGCTGAGCGACAATACCAGCACGCATAACAGGGCTTGATTGAGTACCATCCATAACACCCGATTCTGGGCGCGCGCATAGCCGATGTACCACGTATTGATAATCGCAGGTATAACGGAGATCAGCAACAAACGCATGAGCATGCTGCCTTCTGCAGCATATGCTTTGCCATAGATGCCAAGAATATACGGCACGGCGAGCGCCAGTACCAACGCAAACGGCACGATCAGCTTGGCCATCTGCGCAATCATGCGGCGGCCCAATTCCTCAAGCTTATCTTGCTCCGCCGCCGCACTCACTGTGAATGAAGCCGCCATGTTGGCCGCAATCATGTAGAGCGGCATGGACAGCTGCCAGCTTTGGTTAAAGTAAGCATTGGCCGAATCGCTCAGCACAGTGACGACCAATGTGGGCAACAACCGAAAAGTGGTCTCAGAGAAGATCAGGCCAATGTAATCACCCGTTACAAATTTTCGTATCTGCGCGCCAGCTGGCGGGGTCATGTGCTGGGTCTTTGCCATGTGATCAGGCAGTAAATACTTGAAAATCACCCAGTTGATAAACAGCACCAAGGCCGGCACGGCTAACGTCCATGACATGAACAAGCTATATTGAGCTTGTTGGGCTGGCTGAGTCTGTTGCGATTGTTGCACAAACGCAAACAATAGCCCGATCTTGGCCCCGTTATACAGCACATACTGTATCAGCACCCAAATCGGCTTGCGCAGGCCAATTAATACGCCCTCTTGCACCGTAAAGATACCCCAGACCGCCACAGTCAGCACCCAATAAATCGAGTGGGCCAGATCGAAGTTCAAAATGGGGTTGACCGGGTTCAACCAGCGCTGCACCAACAGGGCTGCCGCTCCGCACACGCCACAGCTGATGAAACTGATGACATATGCATTGATCACATAGCGCCGAGTGGATCGACCTGCCGCCGGCACAAACCGCACCATGGCTGCTTGCAAACTGAACTGCGCCAAAAACGAAATGAGCGCCAGTTGCGAAATAACCGCTGCGTTGCGCCCGACCAGCGCATCTGGGAACATGCGCGCTGCGATAAACCAATACAACATGCCCATCCCGGCGCTGACCATTTGGTTCAGAATAAGCGCATACGCCGTGAAAAACATAGGCGATCGGGCATGTGTAATGACGCGCCCGATCGTCGATTCTGGAGTTGTAAGTTGATTTAATTGTGAGGCTAATTTGTGCGGTAATTGCAATGGACTACGACGAATCATTGTTGGGTATCCTTGACGGCCATGACCGAAGTTACTTTTAGTCGAAGCTGATCATACAGCGCCTCGATCCGATTGACCACATGGCCAGATTGAAACTCGCGCACCTTGCGCTTGCCCGCTTCGCCCATGCGCGTGCGCAGGGTCGGATCAGCCAGTAGTTTATGCATCGCCTGCGCCAATGCCGCCGGTTGATTCGGCTCGACCAACAGACCCGTCACGCCATCATTCACAATGTCGCTCAGGCCACCCATGCGGGTCGCCACAATCGGCTTGCTCACCGCCATCCCTTCGATGGCGGTCGTCGGGCACGGGTCGCTCCAGATCGAGGGCACAATCCCAAACAGGCAGCGCTGCCAGGCCTGCATCACCGCCTCGTACGGCCAGTCATACAGCACCACAACATTGGGCGGGAATTCCTGGGTCTGCAAGGGCGATTCCGCCGTCTTGTAGCCAATAATCACCAGCGGGACATCGGTCTTCATCAGTTTGTAGGCGTCTAATAGCGCGTCCACACCCTTGTAATGACCGAAGGCGCCGACATAGAGCATGAAGTCGCCCTTGGGCAAATCAACCGTTTTGATATGCGGCTCACTGCGCACATTGCCCACATCATCCGGCACAAAGTTGGGGATCACCGTCACCGGGAAATCACCCCCCATGATGCGGTTGTCTTCGCCGGTTTGCTGGCTGACCGGTACAAACATATCGACTGCATTGCGCAATGGCACTTGCATCGCGGCGTTGGTTAGCGCCACCATTGGGCCTTTTACCCCGTAATGCTCACGGGTACAGCTAAAGCACTTGCTCAGGCTAGGCCCGCTGCAATGGGCATTCTGATAAATCAGCTTTTGGTTGGGGCACAGCAGACCATGGTCGTGAATCGTCAACACCAGCTTGGCCTTGCTATACGCCTTAATCGGCAAAAACGAATACACCAGCCAGTTATGCGCATGCACAATATCCGGCTTCTCTTCATCTACAATCCGCTTTAGTGCCAGGGTAAATTCTGGGTCTGGGAACGAAGGCGAAAAAGCACGTTTGGCTCCCGGCATCAGCCGTTGCAAGCTACCTTTAATACGATGCACCTGCACGCCATTTTCGGATTCGCTCTCGGCCATGCCCGGGTGCCATGTGGTTGCAACGGAGACGTCATGACCACGCGCGACCAATGACCGGCTCAGGCTAGTCACATGGCGCTCGATCCCGCCAATAATCGGCGGATAGAACTGGGTAAGCATCAATACGCGCATTTTTGTTGTGTGTTGATAAACGCCAGGGAGCTCTACGATCCCTGGCGTTTGCTGTTGATGATGATCTGGATGAAGTTGATGTAATTGCGTGTTTATTTTGAAATTTCCGAATACAAAGAGACGAGTTGGTTGGTGCAGCCATCCCAAGTCGGCAGATCGACATTCTTCGGAATGTACGGGTGGCGCAATTGCTCGCAGATGGCATCGGCCACCTGAACAGGGCTGCTGCTCAACGGCACCGACTGCACCAGACCGCGATCGGCCAGCTCACCCAAGCCTGAGGTGTGGGTGACCAACACTGGTCGATGCAGACTGAGCGCCTCCATAACTGCAATGGGATGTGCCTCGTAATCGCTCATTAAGGTGATGAGGCCGGCGCTGGCCAAAGCCGCTGCCATCCCCCCTCGATCAGTCGGATTGACCGATTTGATCTCTACGATGTTATTCAGACCCAATGACTGGGCACGCTCACGCAATTCGCGCTCATAGGGTCCGACGCCCAAAATATCAAGCTGCACGTCTGGGTATTGCTTTTGCACAAATGGCAGCGCATCGATCACGCGCTGGTGGCCCTTATATTTCTCCAAGCGTCCCACCGAAATAATCTTGTTCTGGTTGGGCGAGACCTGCACATCTAGTTTGGGCAGGTTCGAGCCATTTGGAATGACCCGAAACATCGACAAGGGCAAGTTCAATGCTTGGCGGAACTGATTGGCCTCGAAGTGCGACACGCCGCACAGCAAATTGGCCTTGCTGAGAAAGGGTCGCAGCATTTGCCACTGGGTGTGACGGATGGCGTTGCGCAATGCCGAGGAGTTACCACCACTATGAAAAGTGAGCGTAAAGGGAATGCCAGCCTTGCGAGCAGCAGTGATGGCGAGCGGCGGCACCAAGGTGTGATAGCCCTGCACATGCATCACATCCCAATTGCCTTCATTGCGTGAAATCCAGCGGTAAATATCCGGAGCGAAATAATAGTCCTTTTTCTCCGGATAGGCACGTGCGCGGCGGACGGTCACGCCGTCAATCATCTCTTGCGCAGCCCATTTGCCACCTGGATCGGTCGTCATCACCGTCACCTCGTGACCCATACGGGCCATGCGACGTGCGACCTCATAGACATGGGTCTCAATCCCACCCATTAAGGGGTAGTAGCGGGCTGTAACATGCAAGATGCGCAACTTGCGTGCTGGACTGCCACTATTCGTATTTGCGCCACTGTTGCCCTGGATTTCGCTGTTATTCATCGATGAACTCCTCTTGATTTTGATTCGATAAAGGCGCTAAACACTTGTGTTACGCCAAATAAGACAAAATAGATTGTGCCGACTTGCCCAAGCCATTAATCTCTAATAATGCGCTGGACGCAGCATAGCTGACTGCTGTGACAACTAGGCCAATGACAATGGCCGATGCGCGCCCTAGCCCAGACAAGTCCCCATGTAGTGCATCGCGCAAACCGCGCCATATACCGCTGGGTAAGATAGTCATGGTGTGCTTACGCTCGGCCGACAGACCATCTGCTGCACCCACCAACCGGGAGACCAGCGCCTTGGACTGCCCTTCAAAGAAACAGCGGCGCACAAAATAAGTGAGGTTGGCCCGTGCATTGGGGACATGATGTTTGACCTTAGCCGTAGGTTGATACATCAACACTTTGTCCGGATAAAGCTGGTGCAAGTTGATACAGAACTCAGTCTCTTCGCAGCCGAGAGGCTTGCTTTCGACCCGACCGATCCCACTGCGAAAACCGATCGAATTGGCAAATGCTTCACGGCGAAACGACATATTGCATCCGATCAAATTGCGCACAGGTGCGGCCATGGCCGGGATACCGCGATAGGTGCAGCCAACCGTCCACAAAAATTCCGCGGGGAACCAGGGTGGTGCCAGCGCTTCCCAGGCCGGTTCAATCCAGCCACCCACACCCAAGACCTGCGCATCTTCGTAAGGCTTGAGCAAATTGGCTAGCCAGTCGGGTGCAGCAATCGCATCGTCATCTAAAAAAGCGATGATGCTGCCTGTGGCTTCGGCCACCCCACAATTGCGAGCGCCACTCAGGCCACGCTCTTGCACATTGCTCAATATTTTCACACCCGCAAAAGCATTTTTGGCGCGTATGAGTAGTGCAGGATTATGATCAATGACTACAATCAGTTCGCGTGCAGGCACGGTTTGTGCTTGCACGGATTCCACCGCTTGCGTCAATAAACTCCAACGCTTATCGGTGAATGCTGTGATGATGACCGATGCAACCCCTTCCATATGTTTGAGTTTGATATCCTGTGATTGAGCTTTGCAGATCAGTTTCGCAATTTTGTTGCAAATTTTGACGTGTGCCGTAAATGAACTGAGCGAGTTAGCCAGTATTGCTACTGACTAACTCGCTTGCCAAAAGACGATCTTCGAAGCGTTAAGAATTCTCGATCGCGACGCCGGTGCGAGCTGAGTCAAAGCGCAACTGATTGGCAACTTGTGCCTGCGGGCGTGAAACCCCACGAGCCGGTATGGGCTTCACCCACTCTTGAAGGATTGTCCGCAATACCCGTAGGCCATCGCGCACAGCGTGTAGATTGCTGGTGCCAAAGATACGGTCATATTCGAAGCTGGGCACTTCCGTAACCAGCAAACCCTGGCGCAGGGCACGCACATTCATGAGCGTCTCGATCTCGAAGCCATCGGCATCCAGTTGCAATCGAGGCAACACATGTGCCCAAAAGGCGTTGTAGCCGTAGCACAAATCCGAGTAGTAGCCACCAAAGAGAATGCGCACAAGTGTCGTCAGGCCCCAGTTGCCAGCCTTACGATGAAACTCCATATCGGAGGTGCCGCCACCCTGCATAAAGCGAGTGCCTTTGGCGAAATCAGCGCCACTTAGCAATGCGCCTACATAAGCAGGGATTTCAGCGGGGTCAGTTGAACCATCGGCATCCAGCATTACGATAATGTCGCCAGTGCAAGCCGCAAAACCACAGCGCAGAGCATTCCCTTAGCCTTTTCGATCTTGGCCAATCACTCGAATCGTGGGCATTAGTGCACGCGCCACATCGGCGGTGCCATCTGTTGAATTGCCGTCCACCAAAATCACCTCATGCACCCAGAATGGGATGCGTGGAAGTACGTAGGGCAAATTCTTAGCCTCATTGCGAGCCGGAATCACCACGCTAATGCGATGACGGGCTGCACCGATAGCATCCCAAGTCTGCTGGGCGGTATTGGTCTGCGTTGCGACGGAAATATTAACTGTTGAACTATTCATCAAAGTTTCTCCTCAGGAGGTGCTGTGTTTGGATATATTTTTACGCCCTTGTTATGTGCTTGTCACACACTATCGCGCTCCCCTCTGT
>JANMVQ010000099.1:0-4633 GCA_031392845.1 Chloroflexota bacterium | reverse complement strand
CAGGCTTAGTGTTGCTCATGGGCTCATCCCCCTTTTCGATGTGTTTTGAACAGACAAGGATTGCGGTGCTGTTGGCGTAGCGCGTCGGTATCTCGTTGTTCCGCAATGCAATAAGCCGCGCCATGGCCCGAGTTGTGCAGTCCCAGAAAAGCGTCTCGCACAAGCTCCTGTGCAACCCCGTTGAATCGAAGAGTCAAGTCCGGTTACAGCTCCGCATTGATGGTGGAAAAGGCTTTGTCACCGCGCTTGTATTTCGGTCTCGCACCAAAAAAATGTTCTGCGATTACAGATAACTGATGCATATCGCTGACATGAAAGAGTTTCCAACCAACAAACTCGCCGGATTCGCTCCCGCCTCGAACTTGATAAGCGCGCACAGAGTAATGACCTTTGCCATCAATGCCATACGTATGCGGCTCAACGACGCGAGCGAAACCATCGTAAGAGAAAGACAGAAGTTGGCGATTGCGAATAGCGGAGGCAATTGTCATCGCGGCCTTAACGCTGGATGAGTTCGAACGATCGAAGATCGCTCAACTGCCTTGGTTGCCGACCCGGATGTAACCGGCCGGCCACCTTTACATACGTGCCTTCGGACATATGCGCTTGATCAGCTTTCGCATAATCAGCTGTGTTGAGATTGGTGCGCGCCCGTACCTGTTCACCCTCCGGTAGCAGTAGCGAAAGAATGACCTCGCCGGAGCGATGTCCATCCAAACCCATCTCCCCGTCTAGCCTCTCGACGGTACCGATGAATGTGTCGTCCGTATGCTTTTCGGCTGAACGGAGTTCGCGGCGCACTTCCTCAATCCGTGAAAAGTAATCGTTTTGCACCCGCACTACCGAAACAGGCATTTCGTTCGCAGGAGGTGCAATCGAGGCTGCCCATGTAATTCCGATATCGACAGAGTTCTTAAGTGACTCATCTTCGAATCGCGTTAACGCTTCGCAGAAGTTCGATGAGATCAGCGGCGACTCGCTGCTCTTCGTTGACTGAATCAGTTCATCCAAAGAGTCTGTTTCAATTGCAGACACCAACATCACCAATGAGCGCTGTAACGCCATCGTTGCACGCCGTACAAACGGCGCTTCCAATTCATTTAGCAACAGCGGGGCCTGCACATCCATTGCCTGAACTGGGCAAGATACATTCAGTACAAAACTTCCCGGCTGTGTGTGGCGAAAACGCGTAGTTTCTAAAAACTGCTGGGCTTCCGTCCGGCTAAGACGCGGATGGTGAGCCCGTGGCTTAAGGACAGTGCAAACAGACGCCAGTAACAACTGCTGTGCGCCTGCAATCATTGAACCGGCGAACGAAAGCGGGAGAGACTGCTCGTTAGAGTGTGGGGAAGTCACGCGGAATGCCAGTGCATCGTCGCCCACTTCCAGCAAACTCTTTAAAACTGATTGAAATGGTCGAGCCTCCATCGTCGCCAATTTCTCCATAACTAGCATGACGGCTTCCACGTAATCCGGTGCAGTCGTATCCATGGGAAATACGAGCTGCCGACGATCAAAGCGCGGATTTGTCATTACATAAAGTCTGTCCTTCGCTGCCTCCTTGAGCAGAATCCAACCTTGAGCCTTTGCGTAGTCCCGCAAATTGGTTGGGGCGATCATGGTGTCGAAATTCATAAAACAGGATAAATCGGAAAATCCGGTTGAGACAGCCGCGTCGCCAGGCCTTTGAGCGCTTGAACGGTGAACATTTGATTCTTAGGCAATCTCACTGTTGCACCGGAACCGTTAGATGTTGAAGGTGCTCCACGCAAGCTTTGCCAATAGGCGCAACGGCGCAAAGCAAGCTGCTCGGTTGAATGATCCAACCATTCTTGCGCGTCCGGGGGCAGAAACATCACGATCAGAATACGCGCATTAGAAACGGTTTCTGTTCGCAAGTCGTCGTAACGATTGATACCTTTTAGAAAATAGGAAAGGTTTGTCCCATCATCAACCGGCACAGCGATCGTTGCTTTGAGTTGCACTTTGATGGTCACCTCAGTGAGATAGCCTCCACTCTGGAATGGTCCCCAGGCAGTTAGAGTTGCATCGATGCCATTGTTGTCTTCATGGCGACTAGCAACGCCACAAGCCATTCCAGCGTGCGACGCCACTGCGTGCAAGTAGGCATAGCTCAATTCCGACTCAATATTGGGTGGCGAGAGTGCTTGCATATGTCTGTGGGATTCTAGTTGGGCTGTACCCAATGTGCAACGCTTAACTCCCCGCTCAGAAGCTTTGGCAGCAGCGTGTCGCGCAGGGTGGAGAGGGTACGGGATTGGCGTTCGTTACCTGCGTGATGGAACCACAGCAATTCGACATTTTGGGCGAATGCCTGCCGCACCTTCATCGGTGGAATCACGGTTGGTTCTTCGTGAAGGTGATTCCGATTGACACCTGGCACGGCCGCCTTGTCCGTGTAGTTTGAATAATTCACCTCTCCCAACGCGTGGAAGATATAGCGTGGTGGACTCCCTTTGAAGTCCTCAACATAAAGAGTGGTGTTAAGAGGCCAGTAGTCAGTCTCTACATAGAAAACCTTCCCGATGGTGCCATATCGACCCGTCACAACCCCTGGTCCGCGTACATCGGTTTCCGAGTGCGCTCCAGAAATTCCAGAAGATGAAATGACCGGGATAGTGCCTGCCCTGCGAGTGCTTGTTGGCAGATCGTGACCACGTTTAAGGTTGCATAGGTCGCCTAGACGACCCACCTCCCATCCAAGTGGAACATGCCCAAGTTTGGTTTCCTGGAATGAAGCAGGGAAGAGAGCAGCGGTGGCTGGGTCGATGCCGACAGGTTGGCGGCCGTCGAGTTTGGCGCGGACGGGGTCGAAATCCACGAACCAGCTCTGGAACAGCGCCCGGGCCATCGCCTCCAGCGTCGCGTTCATCCTCCGGTTCAACTCGATCTTGTCGTCCAGCGCACCAAGCGCCGCTGCGATGGCTTTTTGTTCTGCGAGGGGTTTCAGGACAATCGGGATGCGCCGAATAATGCCTTCGTTGAGCGATGGCATTGTGGTTCCCGCAGCGTGCTGAATCATCCAGTTTCGATGCGCCGTCGTTTGAAGTTGATACGAGATGAACTTCGGGTCGCACGCTGCGTCGTTAAGTCGAATGCGTATCCCATCAGAGCCCAAGAAATATCCGTCCTCGTCGAGCTGAACTTGGGCGCTTCGTTCGACCGCGCCTTTTCGACCGAACACTATGTCGCCTGCTTTCAGAAAAAATTCAGGCATCCGGCTTGATACGGTGTCATCAACTCGCGGCGTGTCATGGTGAACGCGCAAACGACCAAAGCCCACTTCGCCCACCGAAATCACGGGGACGCCAGTGGGCGTGTATTCCGAGGCTTTGAGCTTCGTGCCAAACGGGCCGGTCTTAATGCTGCCGCCCGTTTCGTCGAGCAACGCACCGATGGTCGATTCGCTACCCGCCATAACCCAGCCCTCTCAGGTTTGCTTTGATGGCCTGCTCCAGTTTCGCGGACTCCGCAAACTGGGCGTGCAGTTCAGCGACGAGGCGCGGCATCTTTTCCTCGAAGGGGTCGCCGTCGTCTTCAACCTCCTCCGCGCCCACATAGCGACCGGGCGTGAGGACGTGGCCGTGCGCGGCGATCTCCGCTGTAGTGGCGGATTTGCAGAAGCCAGCAACATCAGCGTAGGTGCCAGCCCCATCACCACCACGCCAGGCGTGATAAGTGCCCGCAATCTTCTGCAAATCAGCCTCGGTCAGCTCGCGGTGCACGCGGTCGATCAGCGTGCCCATCTTGCGGGCGTCGATGAAAAGCGTTTGCTTGCGCCTGTCACGAAAGCCACGTTTGGCGTCAGCCTTCTTGCTTTTGGCCACGAACCACAGGCACACCGGAATCTGCGTGCTGTAGAAAAGCTGGCCCGGCAGCGCCACCATGCAGTCCACCAGGTCACCTTCGATCAGCGCTTTGCGAATCTCGCCTTCGCCGCTTTGGTTGGACGCCATGCTGCCATTGGCCAACACAAAGCCGGCCATGCCGTGCGGCGCCAGGTGGTGGATGAAGTGCTGCACCCAGGCAAAGTTGGCATTGCCCTTGGGCGGCACGCCATATTGCCAGCGCACATCGTCATCTTTGCGGAACCAGTCGCTGTCGTTAAAGGGGGGGTTGGCGATGACGTAATCAGCGCGCAAGTCGGGGTGCAGGTCACGGCGGAAGGTGTCGGCGTGCTCGGGGCCAAAGTCGGCCTCAATGCCGCGCAGGGCCAGGTTCATCACCGCCAGGCGACGCGTAGTGGCATTGCTCTCTTGCCCGTAAATGCTGATGTCGCCCAGTTTGCCGCCGTGGTTTTCCACAAATTTTTCGCTCTGCACAAACATGCCGCCCGAGCCACAGGCCGGGTCGTAGATGCGGCCCTTGTACGGGGCCAGCATTTCGACGAGGCAGCGCACCACGCAGCTGGGCGTGTAGAACTGGCCGCCGTTCTTGCCCTCGGCACTGGCAAAGCGGGTCAAAAAATATTCATACACGCGGCCCAGCAGATCCACGCTGCGGTGGGTCTTTTCGCCCCCGCTGGCGGCGGTGAGTTCTATGGTGGCGATGACGTCGATCAGCTCGCCCAGGCGCTGCTTGTCCAGGCCGGGGCGGGCGTAGTCTTTGGGCA
>JANMVQ010000030.1:0-11337 GCA_031392845.1 Chloroflexota bacterium | reverse complement strand
CTAGCACATTGATCAAGATGGCCAATTTTTATAATTTTTCACGCAAAAATGCAATAGGCTTATGGCTAAATCAGCAATAAATACAACATTAGTGCCTGACGTATACGACTGTGGTTAGAAACGTGGATGTGGCTAAAGAATAAGAAGGATCAGACAAAAGACCGAGCGTCAAAGAAGCGCCTTGAATTTTGGGGCGCTGATCTAAAGTAAATTGGAGCTACTGTTTAATAACTAAGAAGCCGATGTTTTTATCGCCGACCTAATCTTTTTTATCCAGTGGGTCATTCTTTTTAGATTGGCTCGCCGTTATAAACCCACCAAGTAGATTTATTTTAATGTGAGCCGCCGAGATAATAAATTTGCTCCAATCTATTTGTTCCTGGGTCGCATTTGTTTTGCCGCGCCCGGGCAGGTAAATAATTTTCGCCTGCTGCACTCCAAAGAGAATCTCTTCGATGGCTATTGCAGCAAGTAGGTAATCCCCACCAGATGCAAAGAATTGGCCTGACTATCAGCAAGAACAAAAGGAAGGAAAACAAGTAATCATGAAGTCAAGCAGTAGACATGTCCGGTTTAGCAAAGGGTTCTTGCAAAATTGCGTTAGCAATAAAGCCATAGCCATACACCAAATGAAATCCAAGAAACACACCAGGCATGAACAGCGCACAAAGGTTACGCTCACGAATACATAGAAATAGACTAGCTAGTACCCCCACTGCGAGGTGTAGAAACAATGGCAGCAAAATGATTGTTGTGATCAGCACTGGCCACTGCAACAGCAAGCTAATCAATGCCAATAGAACTGAAACACCAACAACGCAAAAGAAAATTGCTGGGATGTAATGCCGCAAACCTAGCGAGCGCGGGCTATTCTTGAAGCTAACCGCGCACCATGAGCCGTTATTTATAGCATAGCGAAATAAGCCTTCTAACGTAGGTTTTGTGTAATAGATGGCGTGGGTCTTCCAGGTCACCCATAGGTGATAACCAGCCTGACGTATACGGTAGTTCATCTCATTATCCTGATTCCGAATCATGCGCACATCATAACCACCCAGATCACGCAGCACCGAGGTTCTAAATACCGGATAGGGGAGTGAGTCAGCATCTCCTTCAGGAATGGAACGAAATGAGCGAGTGGAGACACCAAAGGGGTGATTCATGGCCCAATACGTCAGGAGGGCTTGCAATGATTGTCGTGGCGGTTTGGCTATGATCCGCCCGCTACATCCGGCGGCATTGTGGGCCAGCATCTCTTTCAAACAGGTCGCAATATAGTCCGGAGCATAGAGCGCATGTGCACCCAAAATGGCGACATATTGACCATTTGCGTGTTGCAGACCAATGTTAAAGGCATACGGTGTGCTGCGCTGTGGATTGCTGAATACCCGTACACGCGCATCTTGGCGCGCAAATTGAGTAGCGATTTCCACACTCTGGTCTGTTGAATTGCCATCAATGACCAGGAGCTCCAACTGAATGTCATGGACTTCCTGACTCAATAGCGAATTTAGAACATCCTTAAGATGGCGGGCTTCGTTGTACACGGCCAATATAATGGATAAGGTTGTGGACATAGATGTTCAACTAAAAAACAGGGAATAAACAGGTAAATCACAAGGTGAGTTTATAAACCAGCAAAACGCAGAGTTCCGTTCAAGCGTCTTAGAAACTGGTTATCAGGGCGAGTATGAGTAAGCCAGCGCACCACATTTGCAGACGCATGGAGCATGGGCCGAGCCAGTGGTCTGATGGCAGCATATTGCTTCAGTGGTTCCCGTCTGAATCCCATATCAAGCTTAAAGCTGTCCAGTCCAGTCAGTTCGTTCTGGACCGACTCTAAACCATAGGAAATATCGAAGAGAGCGGGGCGCGATGCGATATGGCAGACCATCTTAAAGACAAGCGCATTATTGGGATAGTACTTGAGCAGCGACTGGGCGGACCGAACCACCGAAATGTGATAGCGCTGGTCAAACACAAAACCAATGGCCAGCGCTGCCAACTGGTCTTCATAAAACGCTCCCCAAGCCTCAAAGTCAGGGGTCTGGTCGGCCACCTGGCACATGCGCATCCAGCTATGTTCAACATTGGAAGGCACCTTTCTGTCTTGACGCACCAAGGTACTCACCTGTAATGCCAAGCCGCGCCTCGCCAGTACGTCAAAGTCTACCTGCTCGACCCGGCAATTCTTTAGCCCGCGGCGCACCTTGCTTCTGGTGTTGGCTGACAATAGATCCAGCGAATAGGTTGAGGGATCACACAGATAGATACAGCTTTTGTGACCAATAGCCGAAACTATCGGGACAGGATGACGGGCCACTAAGGCGCGAGAACTGGACCAAAGTGTACGATAGTCATTACTCCCCACACAAGTGTGTCGATATGGGAAGAAATTCATTACTCCTCGTGATGGGCTATACCAGTAGCCAGATGGCGATCTGACCACCTTGCTACCGGTTTTTTCGTAGAAACTTGCGAGAGCAACTGCGTCCAAGATTTACCTCCTACAGTCTAATCAACCACGTCATCTTACGATGACGTATCCGCCACATGTCCGTTAAGCACTGGCTGATTTACTAGCTAGGTAGAGCACTTTGGTAGACAGATTAATACGACCACTGGTCAGGGTATAAATTAATCGTACCAGCAGAAAATATAGTTTGTAGAGCATCCGGCGCACTACGCCCCCATAGAACAGAGGCGGCACCAAAACAATTTTTTTTAGCTCAAATCCTGATTTTTTGAGCAGCTGGGTCGTAGTCTGATCAGAAAAAAAGTAAAGGAACTCACTCAGATTCGTTGCGACCGATTGGCCTTTCAACAACCTAGGAACGATTCCCATTGTCTTGATTCGCCGAAAAGTATAGCCGGGCAACTCAACCACCAGTAGGCCATCCTCCTGAAGAATACGGCGCACCTCGATCAGAACCCCGACTGGATTTGGAACTATCATGAGGGTATCTAGCACACTGACCACATCAAAAGCACTATCGGCATAGTTTGCTTCAAACAGCTCGCCCTGATAAACATCAATGTTGTATTTATTCCGGGCATAGTTGGCGGCGGTTTTGGATAATTCCACCCCAGACCGCTGCCATTGCTGGTCGGACAAATGCTTAAGAAAGGTCCCGCCGGCACAGCCGATGTCCAAAATCTTTCCGCTCGATTTTGAATCGACGATAACCTTGGCAATATAGATTAACGCCGCTTCCCGATGTGAGCCAAACCGATTTTGGATCTTGTCTTCGTCAGCAATATATTCGGTCTCATAATACCCAACCCGATCGACATCCCGAACGCGAGGAGTAACATATAGCAGACCACACTGCGTGCAGCGCACCACTGCCTGCTTGTCTACTCGGGCATAGACTATGTTTTCAGAGATGTCACAGATAGGACATTTGCACTCTTCATAATGTGGCAATTGTTCAGGGCGGACATCAACAAAGTGTTGATCAAGGGAAGTTGCTGAGTATGTCATGTCGTTATCGTTTTGAATTCAGTCGCTGTCGTGTTGATTTCAATTTGTGTAGATAAATGGCCCGACGACGTATGCGCCACAAGGTATATACAAGAGCAATCACAGCCATACCGATGGCGAGGTAATCAGTCGTGGCCAACTGACGGGCGATTAACAACTCGCCAGCTTTTGGCGCAGTTGCCACGCCCGCCTCGGACAAATTCTTTGAAGCGGTGCTATTGGCCGGTCGATCATCCGGCAATGCAGCGGCAGAAGTTGCTGGTATTGTTCGGACAATGCCAGCAAAGCGATCCAAAATATTTTGCGTCAATTGCTTGATACTTGCATCCTCATAAACTGGGCGACCAAGGCCCCAACCCCACGACATGGTCCCAGTTGCGAATACCCAGGCACCGCTGGGTGCTTGATAAATCGTTGTGTCCACTCGAATAAGGACACCATCCGATGTGGTGAAGGGTGAACTGGCCAGCAGGGCGTACGTTTTACTGATCGGTGCCGGGTAATCTTTGAATAAACGATCAACTTCATTTCCAATCAGGCCCGGCACCGGTCGATCCGGCGTTAGCTTGGTACGCTCCAACGCCCAATGCTCAATTTTTAATGGCACAAAGCTTGTATTTTTACCCGAATCCTGATAGCCCGCCCACTGAACGCCGATCAGGGTTTGCTCCGGGCGATTGAGATCACGAAAGAGAATTGTTTTTTGCGTTTCATCAGGAACCGGGTCCAGAGCAGCCGATTTGTAACTGACGAGAGTACGATCGACCTCGCCAGCGGCGGAGGTTTCTAGCCGAACCCGCCAGTAAACGGCATTGGCACCCAAAAAAGCGAGGTTCACACCGGCATCGCGGGCGTATACCAGCGCGGTCACCATCTCATCAGTCCAGTATTCACTATGGCTGGGCACAATCACTCCTCGATATTGCAACAAGTGCTTGCCATCCTGATGGGTATCGATATCAGTGCTATACACGACGTTGTAGCCCGTGCGCTCCAGCCATTGCACAATGTAAATCTCCCAGTAGCCATTGCTTGAATTGAATGAGGCCCCGCTGAAATCGCTGATCGAATCCGGGCGGTTGAGCGACACCTTGACCGCGCGTGGGGAGTTGGTGATCGTGTTTTTGCCGAAGCTATTAAAGTCATACAAGCTCTTCCCATTGACCAGATTGTCGGGAAAGTTGTTGTAGGCGGAATAAGTCAGGACTGGTTGCTGGTAGATAAAATCGGCCACTCGGTTGTTGTCTTTGACGACAAAGGCAATGTGACTGCGAAATTTCTCTGCGTTTGTCAGCACTGTCAGATAGATCCCACTGGTCCAGTTTTGTGGAATATTCAGGACATAGTCGGTCGTCCAAGCACACTCAGTAAGCCCGGTTGGCACGTCGGTTGGACAGTCTTTCTGGCGCTTACCTCTGAGCGGGCCAATCTCCCGCATGAGACGTGCTCCCTTCCCATCATACCAACCCATCCGAAAAATCCTGATGGTGAAATCTTGGGCCGGGTTGACACTGACCTTCAGTTCAATTGCTGCACCGAGTTCGACGCTGGTCAGATTGGCGTAGCCTACAATTTGACCCTGCCTCTCATCGGCGATTTGGTATCCGGGGGCATTCAGAATCCAGTCGTTCGAGCCAATATTTCTGTTTTCAGCGATGATTGGGTTGACTACCGACTGCGCAAATGCCACCTCAAACGCCTTAGACCACATGAGTAGCATGCATAGTACCAACAGCACGCGCGAGACGATTTTTGCAGAAAAGGTACTGTCGAAGTTGTGCTGGACTTTCATGGCGAGTTCTGGATGGGGCTCCTCTTTAACGAATATATGTGGGTCTTGCTACGTCGCTAATACATTTCGTCAGCGTTGATTGACCTGCAACACACACGCGTAGGTCTGCTCCATCAGTTTTACGTTGTTCTTCCACTCATACAACTCACGAACATGCTCACGCCCTCGCTGACCAAGGTCTATCCGCAACTGGTGATCAGTTGCCAAGCTATATATCGCCTCTACCAACAAAGGCAGGTTGTTGCGTGGGACAATAATCCCGGTCTTGTTATCTTTGACCACTTCCGGCAAACCACCCGCATCACTGACAATGACGGGCAAGCCACATGCCGACGCTTCTAGAACCGCCACACCAAAGCTCTCGCTATCAAAACGACTAGCAGCCACATATATATCCAACTGATTGAGATATTTGGGAACATCCGAATGTGGAACGGAGCCAATAAACTCTGTAAGCTCAGAGATTTCCAGCGATTGCACCAAGTCAGTCAATTCCTGACGCTGCGGGCCATCACCCACAATGAGCAATTTATACTTTGTCGATTGGTCTAATCCATGCTTGGCGCGCTCGACCAACTGAGCAAATGCCCTGATCAACAGATCCACACCATACTTCGGCGTAAGTGTCTTTACTGTGCCAATTGTAATAATTGACTGGTCGCGAACATTATTGCTGGGAGAAAATATTTGTGTGTCAACACCGAAGGGTGTCACTTGCAGATGCTTGACTGGAACCAATTTTCGAGTTTGTGCGGCCATGACATTGCTGGTCGAACAAATCCAGTCAGCCGAGCGCAAATTACCCGTGATTAAGATATGGTGAAAGGGTGATCGATCCGGGACATCATATATATCGGACCCCCATACCGAAACCACATAGGGGTGAAATCCGGCCAGTCTTCCTAAAGTCCCGTAGCCGCTTGCATAGTGCGCATGCAACAAAGCGGGTCTGATGCGAGCCAGGATAAATCGAACCTGTGGCGCATTAAGGAAGTAACCGGCAAATGGTGCAAACGCCAAGTAATGTATCGAGACTTTCTCATGCAAAAAACCCTTAACTCTATGGCAAGTTAGCAAATGGATTTCATATCCGCGCTCAGCAAGTGCGTTGCACCAGCGCAGCGTATGAATAGAATTGGCAGCCGCCAGCATCGCAATTCTCATTACTAAAAATGCCCCCAAGCAAGTGATTTATTCCGGGCAGGCTTTTGTGTCGGGATGATAACCGGCAAACGCATTAACAGGAACAACATAATCACAACCGGAAAAACATACGCAATATAACCAACGGCGATAACAACGTTACCACGCGCAATAAAGGCATAGGTTATGCCCAGGATAGGTTGCAGTACCGAGGCAGCCAGAGGCGTAAGTGATGCTAGGCGAGATTCGCCCAAAGTCACCGCCACCGCCATTAATCCGGGATAGAGCGCCAGAGCCAGCCACCCAAGATTGCAGTACGCGTCTCCCCAAAGTGTGGGGTGAGTCGAACCCGGTGCGCCATAGTCAGCAATTTCTCTCAACTTATCGATATAGGTATTGGCGTCGTAGTACCCGTCATAGATGGCATCCAGCCAAATTTGATAGGTAATATCTCCGGGCTTGTTGGAAAATATGCCAACCCTTGGCACATAGATTAGCAGCAGGCGAATCAACGTAACCCCGGAGCGGTAAGGATATTCGGTGCGGTTGGATTCAAATACCACATTGAAGCTACGATACATATCGGCTTCACCACCGGACAAATCGGTGCCATCGTCGGTACTCACGGCTGCTGTGACAGCCTCGGGTGAAAGCAATTGCTCAACACCAATACTGCGAATAATCCGGGCAAAGGTGTGCACCGCAAATACAGCCATGCTGATAACTAGGAGAAGCGCTATCTTTTTTTGCAGAGTGAACGAAGATCGAAGCAGATCAAACACGACCGCACAGCCCAGTGTCAGAACGATGGCCCGAGATGAGCTAATCACAAAAAAGACAGCATCCAGAGCCAGAAGCACAATGACCCAGATCCACTTGCGTTGTTTCACGGCCACCCATGGAGCCGCAAAGAAGACAAAGCCCAAAAACTGCGAGATCGTCACGCTAATATCCGAACCTTGTTGTCGGACATCCTCCCAGTTTGTATAAAGGGCGTCAAGGCCGCTGCTCAAAAAGCGCAAACCGATGGCAATCGCTCCAGTCAACGCCATCAGCACATAGTAGCGGGTGTATAGGGCGTCAGTTGTTTCAAACGTGGTTTTGCTTGAATTAAATATAGGCAGACTACACCGCTCCTCCAGGGCCAGTGTCAATTGCAGCAATAGCCCATTGCCAAGCAACATGTACACCTGGCCACTGAACAGCGTCATGGGTCGAAACTCGCGAGCTAGATCGCTAAACTGCAATATTGGCAATACATGATAGGCCAGCATGGCACCCCAAAAAAGTGTATATATGCGCATACCTTTAAGCGCGAGATAAAGTGCGCGCGCAATCACCAATCCGTTGACTGCGTAGATAATGAGCCAGGCAGCAAGTATGAAATCCATTTCAGGTTCCCCAAATCAACTGCCCGATGGCCCCGGCCTTCACCCTGCCAAATAACCACGAAAGAGATAATCCAGCCATCTGTAATGCTGGCCAGCGCAGCCGGGACAGCGCCACACTCAGCATCCAGAGCATAGCCCCGCCCTCGCCAATCACCCAGGCCAGAGCAACCATCCCTGGGGTTTCAGCCAGTCCCAGCCAAATGGCCACCAAGGTAATGATGAGGCGCAACGCAGCAGCCATACCCACTACACGATGATCGCCCTGTGAAAGTAGCAGCGCACTCAACAGTCGTCCTTGATAGTACAAATAGATGCCACCAGCAAAGACCTGAATAGCCGCAATTGCAGGCAGATACTTTTCACCAAAGACCAGCATGATCACCGGTCTGGTGAGCAGGGCAGCGGCGATGACACCGCCAAGAAATAACAACGAACCAAAATGAGCCATTCGCACATAGGTATTTTTCAGACTTTCCTCGCTCTCAACCTTGGACCAAGTATCGAACAAGACAGGCACAACCATATTGAGTGGCAGCAAGCCAAAAGACAAGACCAGATAAGCAGTTCCAAAATAGCCAGACAGTTCATCATTTGTGCCAGCCTTGCGCAGGAGCATATATGTTCCCGAAATGAGTAAGCTAATCGTTATTGCTGATATAAAAGACCAGAAACCATATCCCAGCGCGGAGCGAATCTGTGTGCCAGTTTCACGAACCAGAATCTCTTTGAAATTCAGGATATCGCGCTGCCGAATACTAATATATCCTGCCAGCGCGGAAATAACTGTAGCCGCCAGATAAGCTAGCAATAAATCCTTGTAATTTGCGGATGGCATAAGAACGTAGAACAACGTGGTAAATACAGACGGCAGAATCGTAATCACGTTGAATCGATTTACCGACAGACGAGTCAGTCCAATGGCCCGATACAACCCATGAAATAACAGGCATATCGAAGACAACAGAATGATCGTCTCGCTGAATCTATCAACCTGAAGAAACGATGAAAGCCCGGCCCAGTTGATGACCACAATGACCATTCCTGAGATCAGTGCCACAATCAAACCGTAATATGTCGAGAGCTTGACGGCCCAGGAATGTGTGACTTGGTGGGCATTAATCATATAGATAAACGCCTGTGGAAATCCAAATAACCCAAACGAAGCGTACAGATTTGTAACGGAATTCACGTAGTTGATATAGCCAGTGCCCTCCGGACCATATCGACGGGCAACAATCAAAGCAGCCAGAGTTGTAGCCAGTGCACCAACCGCCTGAATTACCACCGTGGAGCCGAGCTTTTTTGCAAGTGTCATTTATTTATTGTGATTTTGCAAGCATTCACAGTTATCCGTGAGCACCCCAAGCTACTGAGCAACCTATTGAGCAATAGATCAAGCCGGATTGGGTAGCCAGATCACTTGAAAAGAGCGCCCGCCCATCTACCAGGGCCGGTCTGCGCAAGCGAGACCGTAATGCAGTCAGATCCAGATTACGATAAACCGCATGGGCGACCATGATCACCACCACATCACAGTCCTGGACACGTTCATATACATTGCCCTTAAATTCCTCGACCCAAGGGTCGTGCACAATTACAGCAGCACCCATTTGCTCCAAGCGCATAATCAATGCTACGCTTGGGCTGTGCCGCGTATCATCGCTGTTTTCGAGATATGAATAGCCCAGCACCGCAATACGAGTCTGGTCGTTGATAGGTGGAACACCGGGTCGACTTTCTTGCAATACTTGTAGAACCAGATCCGTGACATGGGCAGGCATATCTTCATTCACCGCCCGCGCGGCAGGAATCAGCCGGATCGGCACGTCCGGCCCGGCAGCCGAAGCCAACAACCACGGATCTTTGGGGATGCAATGCCCGCCCACCCCAGCCCCCGGCATGTGCATATTGCGCTGGGGGACTTTATTCACCAGTTCACGGACTTTATATACATCCGCACCGACGCTCTCACAAATTAACGCCACCTCGTTGGCAAAAGCAATCTGCACATCGCGATAGGCATTCTCGGTCGTCTTCACCAATTCGGCAGTCACCACATCGGTCGTGTCGATCGTGGCATTCACGACTTGGCGATACAACAGCGCCATCGTCTCGGCAATCTCTGGCGTGCTGCCGCCGCACACCCGCCCGATGGTGCGTAGATTCGCCAACAAGCGTCCGGGCATCACCCGCTCCGGGCACGCCCCCAGAAAGAAATCGAGATTGGCCCGCAGCCCGGAGGCTTCTTCCAAGGCTGGTTTTACGACTCGCTCGACCGTACCGGGGGCAACCGTGGACTCCACGATCACCAACGCCCCGCGCTTGAGCACCGCGCCCAGGGCCGCACAAGCGCCGCGCAGAGCCACGTAGCGCGGTTTGTGGTCGATGTCGTCCACTGGGGTGTCGACATTGATCGTGATCACATCCGCCTCGGCCAGCAGGGCGTAGTCGGTGCTAACCCGCAGTTGGCCGGATTGAATCACCTCGCTCAGCAAGTCGCTCAGACCCGGTTCATTGCCCTCAATCGGGTTGTTGCCTGCCGAAATCCTGGCGATCCGCTCCGGCTTGATGTCTAGCCCGATGACATGAAAGCCCACTCGCGCAAACTCGCACGCCACCGGCAAGCCGACATAGCCCAGCCCAATCACGCCCAGCTGGGCGGTCTTACGCTCAATCTTTGTTTTTAGTTCATCCGCCAGTGAGACAGCTGGCTGTACTTGTAATGTTGTTTCCATGTGATTCCTAGATATTTAACTTTTAGGCTGAGCTTTATCTCCCTCTCCCCGCTGGGGAGAGGTGTGACATCCTCTTCAAAACACCAACTGCCGTTCATGCCCAACCGGCGCATGCTCAGCAGGCAACTGCACCGTGATCGCTTGCTGGGTTTGGCCGGATTTGATCACGGCGTAGGCCAGCTCTAGGGCCCGCAGGCCATCCAAGCCAGTGACGGCGATGGGCGCCTCAGCGCGGACTGCCGCGATAAAGGCGTCCAGCTCAGCCCGCAACGGTTCTTTCTTGTTGACCACAAACCGCGTCATGCGCCCTTCGCTGATGCCGCGCAATACTCGCAAGGTCTCCCAATCTGGGCTTTGGGTGGTGGCGTTTTCATAGAAGAACAAGTCCTGGGTCAGATAATCCACCCGGAACATGCCGCGCTCGCCGGTCACACACAATTCGCGGATCTTGGTCGGGGTCAGCCAGTTGATCGCCAGTGTGCTGATCGAGCCATTGCTGAGCCGTAATAGGCCACTCAGGGTATCCTCATGCTCGGTGTGAATCCGATGATCGATCTCGGCACTCACCCGGATCACTTCGGCCCCACTGATATAGCGGATGATGTCCAGATCGTGCACTGCCAGATCGATGACCACTCCCACATCCTGCACCCGGATCGGGAACGGCCCCTGCCGGCGCACATCAATCTGAAAGACCTGGCCCAACTCGCCCTCGGCCAAATGTTGTTTTAAGGCGACCACGGCTGGGTTAAAGCGCTCGATGTGCCCAATGGCCAGCTTGACATTGGCAAA
>JANMVQ010000443.1:0-6373 GCA_031392845.1 Chloroflexota bacterium | reverse complement strand
CCAGTAGCGCAACGACAAGAATCCAAAACGGGGCTTACCAGCGTTTTCTAAGATGCATCCTGCATACTAAAATCTTACCGTGACTAACGTTCCTTCTGGTGCCCAACAAGCACAAGTTGCTGCACTGACCGCACTCAACTTTCAGGATTTTCTTAATGCGGTTGGGGGAAAGGACTTGCGTTACGGCCGCCGCCTAGCAGCAGCACTGTTCGAACCTGCCGCACGTAGCTTTGCGCGGCAGGTAGCCGAGTGCGACCGTATCACTGGCGAACAAGGGTTGGCGGCCGGGTCAAACTGGCTGTTCCGCCAATTTGGTCAGCGCCTGCGCGTAGCCGGCGCGCACCACATACCCAGCACTGGCCCTGTCATGATCGCGTCCAATCACCCAGGTGCAACAGACACGTTGGCGCTGTTCGCCAGCATCCCGCGCCTCGATCTGGCCACTATCGCCTCCGATCGACCGTTTCTACGTGCATTGCCCAACATACACGCCCATCTAGTGAATGTGTCCGAAGCCATCGAAGATCGCATGTTAACTGTCCGCACCGTGGCCCGTGAGTTTCGATGTGGGCGGGCGATTCTGACTTTCCCTGCTGGGAAAATCGAGCCAGATCCACGCGTATTGCCTGGAGCCGTCGCCTCGCTCGACCAATGGTCAGCCAGCATCGGCGTATTTGCGCGACTGGTGCCGGGATTATGCATCGTGCCCGCCATCGTGAGCGGGGTACTTTCGCCGCGTGCGCTAAATAGCCCATTGACCCGCCTACGCCGCCAGGCCAAAGATCGCGAACTCATGGCGGCTATGTTACAAATTGTGATGAAACGCTATCACAATATTCAAGTGGATGTTGCCTTTGGCGAAGCCGTTTATATGTCCACAGCCAATGATGTCGAGTCTACGACCCACACCGTCATTGCCAGCGCGCGCCACCTGATCGAGCAGCCGCCCACCCAATGGGAGACGCTCATTGGGTAGGAATGGGGTGCGTCGTTACTACGAGCAAAACACCAGCATGATGTTGCGTTTTGGCAGCTCACCGCAAGCGCGAACCATTCATCGCGCGTTGTGGCCGCCAGAAGTGCACACGCTCAATGAGGCGTTGCACTACTCACACCGACTGCTGCATGAAGAAATTGAGCAATTAACGCCAGCCTCCGGGCAAACAATGCTACACATCGCGGATTTAGGCTGCGGCGTTGGCGCCAGTTTGCGCTATTTGCTCAGCCACTTGCAACGGCCGACGACTGCAGTCGGCATCACTATCAGTGCCACCCAAGCGCGCTTGGCACAAACGCAAATTCAAGGCGGTTGGGTACAACACCGCTGCGCAGTAGTAGAAGGAGATTTTTTGGCGGTACCGTTGGGCGCTGGATTTGATGCGGTGTATTCGATTGAGGCATTTTCACATTCGCCCTCAGCGCTAGGCTATCTGACGCAAGTTGCGCGCTTGCTGCGTCCGGGCGGGCGCTTGATCTTGATCGATGATTTTCTAGCCCAAGATCGCTGGTGCGGTCACGAATGGGTGAAGGCCTATCAGAAGGGTTGGTTTGTGCCCAATGTGCAAACCGTCGCTACGATTGCGGCTCTGGCACAGCAAACAGGGCTACAGCTCGTGGCGCAGCGCGATCTAACACCGCTATTACATTTGCGAGCATTGCCCGATGCTATCGCCTTGACCTTATTACATGTCGGCCAACGACTGCCCATCCAACACACCCTGTTGCCGAGTAGCCTGGGCAGTATGGCTTTGCAGCAATGTCTCCAGAGTGGGCTGACCCAATATCGATGGCTGGTGTTCGAGCGGGACAGCACATGAAGACGATCACCTTGTTGACCAGCGGCACACGCGGTGATGTGCAGCCTTATCTAGCGCTAGGGCGCGGCCTGCAAACAGCCGGCTTTGGCGTAGTGATCGTGGCACCGGCCAATTTTGCCGATCTGGCCGCCCAGGCCAATCTGCCATTTCGGGTTTTGGATGGCAACCCCAGCGATTTGATGATGAGCAGTGAAGGCAGCCAGGCCCTAATGGGCAGCAGTTCCGTGCTGCGCACGCTACAGGCCTCATTGCGATTTGTGCGGGCGGCACGCCCAGTGTATCGGCGCATGCTCGACAGTGCTTGGCGCGCCTGCCAGGGGAGCGATGCCATCGTGATTGGCTTGCCGAGCCTGTGGGGCGTGCATATTGCCGAAGCGCTGCGTGTGCCCTGTATCGGTGGCTTCGTTCAACCGCTCACCCGCACGCGAGCCTGGCCCAGCGCTATTTTCCCGCGCACACGTAGCCTGGGTGCGCGTTATAACTTGCTAACCCATCGTGTAGTCGAGCAAGCACTATGGCAACCGTGGCGCGGCACCATCAATACTTGGCGGCGCAAGCAATTGGGGCTACCTGCTGCGCCGTGGCGCGGTCCTGATTTGCAGCGCATGCCCATGCTGTATGGCTTTAGCGAGCGTATCGTGCCACGGCCACCTGACTGGCCAACTCAACACCGCATCATGGGTTACTGGCGGCACCCCACCCAGGCTGACTGGCAGGCTTCGGACACTTTGCTACGCTTTCTAAGGACCGCAGGCCCCGTGATTTATTTTGGGTTTGGCAGCCCGGGCTTGCCCAGCTTTGGGCAACACGTACAGAGCATCGCACAGGCCACTCAGACACTTGGGGCACGGGCGATCGTGTCCATCCCCAAAGGTGAGGCAACGCCGAAGGACCTACCCGCTCATGTGTTATTAGTGCAAGAAGTGCCGCACGACTGGTTATTTGCACGTGTGACGGCCGTAGTACATCATGGCGGCGCAGGCACTCTAAGTGCAGCTTTGCACGCTGGCATTCCCATGTTGATATTGCCCCGGGCCGTGGATCAGTATTTTTGGGCCCAGCGAACCTTACTTTTGGGAATTGCGCCGCCGCCAATCCCACAACGACAATTAACCCAGGCCCGCCTGCTGGAAGGGTTACGTTCGTTGCTGGCTCACCCAGCATTTTCATCAAACGCACAGCTAATTGCGGAGAATCTACATCAGGCAAACGGTGTTCAACAGACGGTGGAGGAATTCAGAAAATGTCTCAATCACTATTAAAACGCACGATCATTATTTTAGGAATTGCAACAGCATTAATTCATCTGTATCTTAATGTACGGCTGGGCAAATTGGATATTCCCTTTACATTGAATGGACTGGGTTACTTAACGCTCACCGCAGCGTTTGCTGGCCTGTTGCCCATGCTGGCTGGGCGTGAGAAGCTGTTGCACTATGTATATATGGCGTTTACGGTTGTTACGATTGTAGGCTGGTTGGTGCTGGGCAACCGATCTGATGTGCTCGGAATCATCGACAAAGTAATTGAGCTCATCTTGTTGGGGGCGCTGTGGCTACATCTACGTCGAATATCCGCTTAACCCTTACTTGGAGAGATTAATGAATCGCCCACAAAGTCAGACTCAGGACACCTGGGTCAGCCGCGTCGTCAGTACGACTATCCCAACCGAACATGGCCAGTTTGAGCTATGTCTATATGAAAATAACATCGATGACAAGGAGCATCTGGCCGTGCTGTGCGGGGATGTGCAAAACCGTGCCGATGTGCTAGTACGAGTGCATTCTGAATGTTTTACAGGTGATGTGCTCGGCTCACGGCGCTGCGATTGTGGTTTACAACTGGCGGCTGCGCTGGACTCTATCGCAACCGCTCAGTGCGGCATTGTGGTCTATCTGCGTCAAGAAGGCCGTGGTATTGGACTGCGCGATAAGCTGCGCGCCTACAACCTGCAGGATCAAGGCTATGACACTGTCGAAGCGAATCTGATGTTGGGACATCAGGCCGATGAACGCGAGTATTCGATGGCCGCTCTTATCTTAAAAGACTTAGGCGTGCAATCGGTGCGCTTGCTGACAAATAACATGCAAAAGGTGGAGGGGTTGCGCGAGCTGGGCGTCACGGTGAGCGAGCGGGTGCCTTTGCAAACTGCGCTGACGCCGGAGAATACACACTATCTGCGCACCAAAGCAACACGCATGCGCCATATCTTTACCCCAGCGTTTCTGGGGTATTAAATGCGCCCAAAAGTCACCTTGACCTATGCCCAATCTCTTAACGGGTGTATCGCCGCTCGCCCGGGCGAGCGGCTCGCTTTGAGTGGCCCAGAATCGATGCGCATGACCCATGGGTTGCGCGCCACCCATGATGGGATATTGGTGGGTATTGGCACCGTACTAGCCGACAATCCGCGCCTGAGCGTGCGGCTGGTCGATGGCCCACATCCACAACCGATCATCGTAGACAGTCAGCTGCGCTGTCCGACCGACTGCCACCTCATCCAAAACCCGGTTCACCCGCTTTGGATTTGCACTACGGAACAGGCTTCGTCCGAACGACAGCAGGCATTGGAGCGCTTGGGGGTGCGCGTTATACGCATCGCCACCGATTCACGTGAGCAAGTCGACCTACAACAGGCTTTGTCGGCGCTGTCCGGCCTGGGCATTCGCACACTGATGATCGAAGGTGGCGCACAAATGATCACTGCGGTCCTGCGCGAACGGTTGGCAGATCACCTGGTGCTGACTATAGCGCCGCGCATCGTCAACGGCGTGTATGCGATTGCACAAGACGGGCTTATCTGCCCGACCCTGCAGCAGGTCACACACAAACAGCTAGGGGTAGACACCATCATCGAAGCCAATTTAACATGGACGCTATGAATAACTCGCAGGGGCTTTACTTCGTTGGACCGTGGCTGCTTGAACTGCGGGATGAATCAACTCCAGTACTAGCACCGAAACAAGTGCGCGTGCACACAAAATACTCCGGCATCAGCGCAGGCACGGAAATGTTGCTTTATCGCGGCGAAGCGCCAGAACAGATGGCTGCCGACGAAACGTTGAGTGCACTTAGCGGATCTTTGGCCTATCCCTTGAAGTATGGCTATGCAGCCGTCGGCGATGTTGTTGAACTGGGTGCAGGTGTGGCGGATGATTGGCTGGGGCAGACTGTGTTTGTCTTCAACCCACATGAGCGCGAATTCGTGGCCAACGTCGATGAACTGTATAAATTGCCCGCAGGGCTTGCGCCAGAGTTAGGTGTCTTGCTGCCAACTGTGGAAACAGCCTTGAATTTTCTGCACGATGGGCGGCCAGTAGCGGGCGAAGATGTGGTCGTGATCGGGCAAGGTGTGGTGGGACAACTTACAACAGCGCTGTTGGGGCGCATACCCTTGAACAGCCTAATCACACTCGACCGCTTGGCAGTGCGCCGGGAAATGTCGTGCAAGATGGGTGCAACTCAATCGCTCGACCCAGCCCAATTGGACTGCATCACTCCACACCTCGGCCAGGCCGATCTATGCTATGAGCTATCCGGTTCACCGACTGTGCTCAATCAAGCCATTGCGATGACCGGCTTTAGTGGACGCGTCGTTATCGGCTCATGGTATGGCACCAAGACCGCACCGCTCGACTTGGGTGGGCGCTTTCACCGCAGCCGGATTCAGCTGATCAGCAGCCAAGTCAGTACCCTGTCACCCTCGTTACAATCACGCTGGAGCAAACAGCGGCGCATGGATTTTGCACTAAAGCTTCTGCAAACGCTAAAGCTGGATCAGCTCATCACCCATCGCATCAATTTCAATCATGCCGCAGACGCGTATCGTTTACTGGACGAGCAGCCAGACAAAGCATTACAGATGGTGCTGAGTTATGAGGACACAGAGTAGAGGGCAGAGAGCAGAAAACAGAAAGCTGATGACTAACAATTAAGGCTCTCCCACTTTTAGCGGGAGAGCCCCAACTAAAAGGAGAAATAAGTATGTATACAGTAGCGGTTAAACGAGACTTTGTTGGACAACATTTTTTGATCGGTGGGGATTGGGGGGCCGAAAATTTCTGGCATTCCCATCACTACGTTGTTGAAATACAACTGGAGACACCTGAACTAGATCAGCATGGTTATGCCGTGGACATTGTGGATATCGAGCGCAACTTAAACGCATTGGTAGCACATTACAAGGATAAGACACTGAATGAGCAACCTGAGTTCGCCGGTCTAAACCCAAGCATTGAACACTTTTCTCGCATTTTCTGTGAGGCGTTTGTCGCACAGCTGAAGGCCGAGAATATTGTGGCAGTAACGCTCAAAATGTGGGAAAACGATATTGCATGGGCATCTTATCGCAAAGAGTTGAATTGACATCCTCCGCCAGCTAAAGCTAGGCGGATTCCAGAAGAACAAATGTTAGACACTTGCACTTACAGGACGGTTCACACTTCGACGAGCTTTGCCCTTGAGGGTCGAAACCTTCTTAGGTCTTACATGCTCTCCATGTGCGTTTTTATTGTCGGCAAGTCCTGCCGCCAAAATATTCTTTGCCGCATTTTCAT
>JANMVQ010000540.1:0-11443 GCA_031392845.1 Chloroflexota bacterium | reverse complement strand
GAAGCGTGCTCTTGCCGATGCCATTGGCACCTACCAAGCCCACACGTTCATTCATGTTGATGACGAATGAGATATCGCGCAAGATTAATTCTGCGCCAAAATATTTGGTAATACCGTTAATGGTTAACAGCATAAAAATCAAAAATAGCCGAAAATGCGGCACAACAAGTGTGGGAATTATTGGGGGCGATAGAGCGCCCGGTTGAGGGCAAACTGACACCATTTGAGCGCAGGCGTAACCCTAGACTCAATATAGAGTGATCAACCGGAGCAAAAATTTAAAGTGTGCGCATCATGTGCCGCGCGGCAATAGTTATAGGTCAGCGGCACCGAGGATAATAGCACAAGATGTCTATCCGTTATATCGCCTTATTCAAGCCCTTCAACGTCCTGTCTTCATTTACCCACGAAGAAAAAACAACCGATAGTTTGCCCGCCAAACGCACCCTCAGTGAATTCAACTTGCCAAAAGGCGTGTATGCGGCTGGACGGCTAGACTTCGATAGCGAAGGCTTGTTGATCCTGAGCGACGACGGTGGGTTTATCCATCGCGTGACCGACCCACAACACAAACTATCCAAGGTCTATTACGCGCAGGTGGAAGGGGTGCCGACTGACACACTCCTGGCGCCATTGCGGCACGGATTGCGCATTAAGGACTACGTGACCAAACCGTGTCAGGCCCATATTCTGCCCGATGCGCCAATTTTGCCAGAGCGCGACAAACCCATCACCCCGCATGGGCCAACAGCCTGGATCGAGCTTATATTGACCGAGGGCAAGAAGCGCCAGGTGCGACACATGACTGCTGCGATAGGCCTACCCACGCTGCGTCTGCTGCGGATGGCGATTGGGCCAGTCCAACTCGGCACATTAGCGGTAGGCACTTGGCGCGATCTGACCCCGGCAGAAGTTCGTTCGTTTGGGCGCGGCTCTTGAACGCAGTTTATAGTTGAATATGAGCAACAGGGTCTTAGAGATTAGAGATTAGAGCATGTCTATGCAACACAACAAACGAGCCACATTGACCTGCATTGGATTCGTTTTGACCATTGCGGTTTGGTTGTGCTTTGTGCAGCCGGTGGCAGCGTACCGCAACTCATCCCAACAAGATAGTCCTACACCAACCGATACCGCCACACCGGATCTGACATTGACACCGACAATCACCGCCACGCTTACCCCGATCCCCTTATTCACGCCGACTGTCACCCAAACACAAACGCCAATTGCCAATCTGACGCCTACAGACACCCAGCATCTGCTTTATCTGCCGTATATCCTGGCCATTCGCAACACGGCTCCCCTCATTCTGGGTGCGCCTGCGGGTCTCACCGTAGACGAAGATACGACGGTTACGGTCACGCTCGTTATCTCGGATGCGCAAGACGATGTGGCTGGCCTAATCTTTTCGGCTACGCCGCTAACACCGACTTTAATCAATTCGATTGCAATCAGCGGCACGCTCGACACACGCACGCTCATCATCACCCCTGCCCAAAATGTGACCGGCGATGTTCCCATCACCTTGACTGTGAGCGATGGACAATTACAGTCACGACATCTATTTGTGCTAACGTTGCTGCCACTCAACGATGCACCGGTGCTGCGCGGTTTACGCGACATTGGCGTACGACCCAACCTGACCCGCACCCTCGAATTCACAGTGACCGATGTTGAAAGCGACACGACTGCACTCAATGTCAGCATCGAAATTGAGAATCAAACTTTGCTGCCACTGTCGAATGTTTCGTTGCTGGGACAGGGCGTCACGCGCACATTGGCGCTGACCCCGACAGCTGGGTTGAGTGGCACCAGCATCATATCGGTGTCGGCCAATGATGGAGCGCTGACCAGCATCGTTCCGATTACACTGACCGTTTCGCCGGATGTATGCCCAGATATTTCTACGAATAGTTATATTACGATTGCCATTCAACCGGATAACACTGGTTCGTTGTATTACAAAAACAATCGATTGACCGATGAGAATGTCGATTTTCGTTTGTCGTTATTAGGATATACCGACACCAACGCACTCAAAGATCTAGTGGATTATGGTGGCGACGTCGATCCATTTGCGCCGCGTATTTACGGCGTATTCAAGCCCAAACGCACGATCAATATCTTGCAAACCTACAAACGCTTTGACTGGAACTGGAATGAAGACGGCCCCCCACCCTACGGCACCCGCGGCGGTGTGAATAACGATTGGGCGGCCAGTGTGATTGATTTGGGCACAGCAACAGATGAGCAAATTTACATCCCAGAGCGCCCGGGTGGGCTTTTTCAAACGGGCATTTGGGAGGGTGATTACAAAGCGCTGGTTCTCTATGCCGCCGAAAGTGAATTACTCGTCACCTATACTCGCAACGATCGAGTCGACCACGGTTACGCCTTGTATCTCTCGAATTTGTGTGTGGATGTGAATTTGGTCAAAGCCTATCGCGATCAACTCAGCAAAGGCAAACGCAGCACCGGCTGGTTGCCGGCGCTGCGCAATACGGATGTGCTGGGCACTGCACGAGGCAGTGCCCTGACGATTGCCGTGCGCGATAGCGGGTCTTTTCTCGACCCGCGTGCGCGTAAAGACTGGTGGCAGGGCTATTAATTACCGCTAAAAAAGCGAGAAACCAACAAGTCATGAGCAATATCAGCCAACAAGCAAACGGCCAACTCACCTGGACCAATTGGGTGGGCAACCAAACATTTCACCCGCGCAACGTTATCGAGTTGCGTGATGAAGCTGCCATTGCCCTGTATGTGCAACGGGCCTCAACTTTGGGCGTAGGGGTGCGCACAGCTGGCACCGGCCACTCATTCACTCCCATTGTCGAGACCGATATTTTGCTGGACATCAGCACGATGCGCGGCGTGATTAATGTTGATCCAGCCAAACGCCAGGTGACGGCACTGCCCAAGACCACGATCGGCGACTTTGGCGACCCACTCTGGGCGCATGGCTTAGCGTTGGCCAATCAGGGGGATATTGACACCCAAGCCATCGCCGGAGCTATCGCCACCGCCACCCACGGATCGGGCCGCAAGATGCGCAATTTTTCTGCGTCGCTGGCGGGGGCGCGTATCGTCGATGGTTTGGGCAATGTCGTCGAGATTTCTAACCAGCAAAATAGCGAGGCACTGCCCGCACTGCAAACTGCACTCGGCTTGCTCGGCATCATGACCCAAGTAACTTTGGATGTGATGCCTGCCTACGAACTGCACGCACATGGCGCTATCATGCCATATGCTGAACTGATGGAGCACTTCGATGATTACGTCAATAACTATCGGCACTTTTCGTTTTTCTGGCTGCCAACAGATGAATCAGCAGCGCTGTATTGTCTTAAGGACGGCCGGGCCGATGACTGCGTTGTAAAGCTCTACAAGGAAGTAGCGCCGGGCACAGCACCGAATAACCTGCCGCCTGACGAACACATTGATCGTTCATATCGTATCTACCCGATGCACTACGATCCTAATTTTCATGAAATGGAGTATTTTCTTCCACTGGAACACGCGCGCGAGATTTTGAGCGAGATGCGCAAGCTGATGAAGCGGTGGCACCCCCTCAGCATCTATCCGCTAGAAATTCGCATGTGCGCGGCGGACGCTGCTTGGCTGAGTCCCAATTACCAGCGCGAGAATCTGGTGGTGTCGATTTCGGGTCAACCCGGCGTGGATTATTGGCCCTATCTGCGTGCCTGCGACAGTTTGTTTGCCGAGTTCAAAGGCCGCCCGCATTGGGGCAAACTGCACTTTATGACAGCGGATCGGCTGGCACGCCTTTTCCCTCGTTATGAAGACTTTGTGCAAATGCGCCGTCGTTTCGATCCCAAAGGTACCTTCCTCAACCCGTATACACGGGCGCTGTTCGCTTAGAATCTTAAACCTTTATGCAAGCTCCATCCATCTGGCTCACGATTGTGGCTATCGCCCTACCTACATTAATTTACATACGTATCGTGCATAGCATCGACCGGTTCGAGAAAGAACCCACCCGTTATCTAGTCGCCGCCTTTTTGTGGGGTGCCGTCCCGGCCATCATCTTGGGGCTAGTCTTGGAGCTGATCTTGACCATACCGGTTGAAGCGCTGTTGGGTAACGGCTTGGCCAGCCAGTTTGTCCAAACAGGTGTGGTCGCCCCGGTGGTTGAAGAAGTGCTTAAAGGCCTTGCTGTCATCCTGTTGTATCTGTGGAAGCGCCACGAGTTCGATGGGTGGGTGGACGGCATCGTGTATGGTTCCACCGTGGGATTTGGCTTTGCCTTTGTCGAGAATATTTTTTACATCGCTGGGACAGAAACATGGGGGGACTGGATTTCAATTTATTTCCTGCGCGTGGTCGTGTTTGGCTTCATGCACGGCTTTTGGACCTCGCTCACCGGCATTGGTCTGGGCGTGGCGCGCAATTCGCATAGCCGCTCAGTGCAATGGGGCGCACCCTTACTGGGCTTGATCGCGGCAATTATGGGGCATTTGCTGCACAACGGCTCACTCGTTTTGGCTGACAGCACTTCTGGCGCAACAATACTGGTTGCTGGTTTGAACTACCTGATCATGGTCGTATTGTTGATTGGGCTGGGCTTGGTCGCCGCCCGCCACGACAGCGACATGCTGCGGACGTATCTGCGCGATGAAGTGCCGACGACTATTTCCGAGCAAGACTATGCCGCACTCAGCAGCATACGCAGCAATGCCCAATCGCACTTTCTAATTGCGCCCAAAGATCGACGCAATTTCATCCATTTGGCCGCCGATCTCGCCCAGAAAAAACGCCTATTTATCCGAATGGGCGAGGAAGGCCGCACCAGCGCCGAGATCGACCGGCTGCGCGCCGCGTTGCAGAAGTTGAGCATAGGATGAGGGCCGAAGATAGAGGGGAGAGAGCAGAAGGCAGAAGGCAGACGATGATAGTAGGCTGCTTTCTGCTTTCAGCTTTCAGCTTTCAGCTCTCTGTCCACTGCCCACTGGATCGCCTCCCGCAGCGCCACTCGATCATCCCATGGTCGCTCCTGGGTCCCAAAGCACATAGATTGCTCATGGCCTTTGCCGCACGCTGCCACAATGTCCCCAGGCTGTGCCAGATGGCAAGCGTACCGCAACGCTTCGGCCCGGTTGGCCAGCCGTAGAATCTGCGCCACGCTGTTGGCCGCGCGCGCTCCGATTTCTATCTGATCCATGATCATTTCTAATGACTCACGGCGCGGATCTTCCGCCGTAATAATGACAATGTCCGCTTGCTCCGCTGCGATGCGGCCCATTTGTGGGCGTTTGGCCACATCCCGCTCGCCTGCACAACCGAAAGCCACAATCAGTTTGCCTGAGGTGATCTTACGCAGTGTGCGCAAGCAGTTTTCGAGCGAGTTGGGGGTGTGGGCAAAATCTACAACAGCCAGATACGGCTGCCCGGCGTCAATGCGCTCCATCCGCCCGGGCACACCTTTCAGATCGGCAATGCCCCGCTGAATGGCTTCGCATGGCACATCCAGTGCAACCGCCACACTTATCGCAGCCAAAATATTCGACACGTTAAAGTCTCCGATCAAAGAGGTGCGAATGTCAATCTCACCCAGCGGGGTGTGAGCAGTAAACGTCATACAGTCGGGCAGATAGCGCACGTCAGCTGCCCAGATATCGGCTTGGCTGTCCTGGGCATAGGTCAGCACCGGCGCGCGTGCAACTGACCGAAGATACGAAAACGAATACTCGTCGTCAGCGTTCAAAATCACCTGTTGACCGGCCATCGCAAACAAGCGCCCCTTGGCCGCCCGATACGCCTCGCGGGTGCCGTGGATGTCCAAATGCTCATGCGTAATGTTTGTCACGACCGCCACATCAAAATTGCTGCCGTCGACGCGGTATTGTGCCAGCCCGTGCGAGGTCACCTCCAGCACGCAATGGGTCGTGCCTGCGTCGCGCATCTGGGCAAGATAGCGTTGAACCGCATCGGCATCCGGCGTGGTGACATGTAAACCGGTGTCTAGGGTGCGCTCGCCGATCACAGCGTTCACTGTGCTGATCATGCCGGTCTTGTGGCCAGCCGCTCGCAAAATGCTATATAGCAAATTCGCGGTGCTGGTCTTGCCATCCGTGCCGGTCACGCCAATCAGTATCATGTGACGCGATGGGAAATCCTGCCACGCCGCGCATAGCCAGGCGAATGCCTCGCGACCGTTGGGGACAATTAGAGATTGCACGCTTGTCAAATCTTCGTGTGAAGCGTCCAATCGCCAATCCCTCTCGCACACGATCGCGACCGCCCCGTTTGCGATGGCTTGCGGAATATACTTATGACCATCCGACGCAACGCCGGAGTACGCTACGAACATAAAGCCGGGTTGCACCTGCCGTGAATCGGCGGTGATGCCGGTGATGAGAAAATTCTGCTTAGGCACAGGCACCGGCCAAGGAAGATGGTTCAGCAATTCGGAAAGTGTCTTCGTCATTTCGGTTCAAAATCTCAGTAGTGGCTAATCTGTTCGATGATACAATCTACCTAGCAATCAGCAACCAGTTGTTGGTTGTTGATAGACTTTAAAACGCTATCCTTTAATTCGGAGGTGATGTCATATGAGTAGTAAGAAAATCAGCGCTGTGGCATCACCTCGGATTGCTCTTTAAGTCGCAAGACATAAAGAGATAACCCGAACTTGCCACAGCGCGGCACTACGGCCAGTCTGAAAAGATTGGCCGTAGTGCTTTTTCCAATTAAGCTAGGCGATCATGAGAGCGTATTCCATCGAGTCGGCCAGGGCCTGCCAGGAGGCGTCCACGATGTTGGGAGAGCAGCCGACTGTGGTCCACGTTCGGCGGCCATCGGTGCTGTCGATCGTCACACGCGTCGTCGCTCCGGTAGCACGATCGCCGTCGATGATGCGCACCTTGAAATCGATCAGACGCACCTTCTTGAGCTTGGGATAATGCGGGAGCAACGCTTTGCGCATGGCAAGATCGAGGGCAGCCACTGGGCCATCGCCTGCGGCCACAGTGTGTTCGATCTCATCGTCCACTCGTAGCTTTACGCTGGCTTCGGCCAACACGCCGCGCCCTTCACGGTGCTCTACGACGACCATAAAGTCCACCAATTCAAACAGCTTAAGATAGCCAGACTGATTGCGGCGAATCAATAGTTCTAATGAGGCATCCGCACCCTCAAAGAAGAATCCGCGATTCTCCAGTTCCTTGACTTGGGCCAGCGCTAACTTCACCTCGTTGCCTTCGGGGTTTAGACCAAACTGCTTGGCCTTAAAGGAGATGTTGCCGCGCCCACTCAACTCGCTGACCAACACGCGCTTCTCGTTGCCGACCAGGGTTGGGTCGATGTGCTGGTAGCTCTCCTCCAGTTTGAGCACCGCTGCAACATGGATGCCGCCCTTGTGCGCAAATGCCGCCTGGCCGGTATACGGGTGCCGAATGTTGGGCACAAGATTGGCCGTCTCAAACACAAAGTGCGAAAGCTCGGTCAAACCACGCAACTGTTCTTCGGAGACACAATCATCTTTGAGTTTGAGCTTCAGGTTGGCCAGTGTGGCCAACATATCGCAGTTGCCGACCCGCTCCCCAATGCCACCAATCGTCGCTTGCACCTGGGTGCAACCCACCCGCACCGCCGCCAGAGCGTTGGCGACCCCTACGCCAGCGTCGTTGTGGGTGTGAATGGCAAATTTGACGGGTGACGGGTGACGGGTGACGGGTGTAACCGTCTGTCGTCCTCCGTCTTCCGTCTTGCTCACCAAAAGATCAGACAGATCGCCTACCTCCGCAATCACCTCGCGCACAATCGCTTCGATTTCCCACGGCATGCTACCGCCGTTGCTGTCGCACAGCACCAGCCAGTCGGCCCCGGCATCACGGGCTGCGCGCAGGGTGGCCAGCGAGTATTCTTTGTCCAGCTTGTAGCCATCGAAGAAATGCTCGGCATCGTGCATTACTTCCTTGCCATGCTTCTTGAAGAAAGCGACGCTCTCGCTGATCATTTTGAGATTCTCGTCGAGCGTGGTCTCCAAGACGCGGGTGACATGCAGTATGCTGGTCTTGGCCACCATCGTAATCACGGGAGTTTGCGCGTCGAGCAGCATCTTAATCTGCGGGTCGGTCTCGACATTGCCATTCGCTTTTCGGGTGCTGCCAAACGCGGCCAATTTGGCATGCTTGAACTGAATTTCTTTGGCCCGTGCGAAGAACTCGGCATCCTTGGGATTACTGCCGGGCCACCCCCCTTCGATGTAGTGCATGCCAAAGTCATCCAGGCGCTTGGCTAACTTAAGTTTATCCTCCACGGACAGATTCACCCCTTCGCCTTGGGTGCCGTCGCGCAAGGTGGTGTCATAGAGATACGTCATCATTTCTTTTGGCTCCTGAAAAATAAAAAGGGCCTCCCATTACGGAAGGCCCTCGCATTACTTACAAACGTTACTTGTGATTGCGTTTGACTCGCCTAGTGATTTCGCTGCCATTCCGAACATATACGTCACAAGGTTCACGCCCCGGTTAACCGGACCGCGAACCTAAATAATCGCAATGATCGAAATAACGAAGAACTGCATGGCTTATAGCAGACAGTATAACAAAATCCGTAGAGACGCGAAATTTCGCGTCTCTACGGTTGTTTCGTGCCTTTAAACCGTGCCGACGTGCACTGCCATCACGCCCAACCTCATCAGACGCGAAATTTCGCGTCTCTACGGTTGTTTCGTGCCTTTAGACCGTGCCGACGTGCACTGCCATCACGTCTAACCCCATCAGACGCGAAATTTCGCGTCTCTACGATTGTTTCGTGCCTTTAGACCGTGCCGACATGCACCGCCATTACGCCCAACCCCATCAGCTTGTAATAGACGTTTTTGTAACCCGTCTCGATCATCATGCGCTTCAGCGGCTCGGCAGGTGGGAATTTGGTCAGCGAATTGGGCAGGTAGCTATAGGCTTTAGGATCGCCCGCGATGATGCCGCCAATCAGTGGCACGATCTTGTAAAAATAAAGTTGAAATAGCTGTTTGAAGATCGGCGTTTGGGGGTGAGTGATCTCCATGCAGGCGACTTGGCCACCTGGTTTTACCACCCGTTTCATTTCGCGCAGACAGCGGGGCAGATCGACCACATTGCGGATAAGAAACGCGCTGGTGCAGGCATCGAAGACAGCATCAGGATAACTTAGGCTCAAGGCATCACCCACTACCCATGTGTAGTGTGCAGCATCGCTGCGCAGACTGCTCTTGCGGGCGCCTTCACGCAAAATCGTTTCGCTAAAGTCCGCGCCGATTACCTGTGCATCCGGGAACCGCTCGCGCACCGCAAATGCCAAATCGCCTGTACCGGTGGCCAGGTCAAGCACATGCGCATGGCTGGGTAGGTTTAATTGGGAGGCGGTAGTCTTGCGCCACGCGCCATCCATGCCGCCGGTCATGACTCGGTTCATCAGGTCATAGCGCCGGGTGATACGCGAGAACATAGTCTGTATTTGTTGAGCGCGCTGTTGTTGATCCATAGGAGGGATCATACGTTATGAGTCATGCTAATTGAGCTATAAGCTACAAATTATGACGTTTGACTGATTATTTCGCTGATGTTTCTAACGATCAAATCGGGCTTTACGGGACTGTTGGCAGGCACGCCATTGCCGCGCAGATCAACCCAGATGCCGCGAATGCCGAGGGACTGTGGCATAGCCACTTCCCAATCCAAGCGGTCACCGACCATCCAGGTGTTGGCAGGCGTGCTGTCGAGTTGCGACATGGCATGCTGATACACACCCGCATCGGGTTTGCCTACGCCAAATTCACCTTCGATCACAATGCAATCAAAGTATGGTACCAGCTGATATGTATTGATCTTACGGCGTTGAGTCGGGCCGGCCCCATTGGTCACTAGCGCCAGTTTAATACCCGCAGCACGCCATTGCTTCAGTGTATCAACTGCGCCTCCAAAGAGTTGCATCTTCTCGTAGAGCATCACATCATAGTTGCGCGAGAAATGGCGCGGCACTTGACGCATATTTGTAACGCTCAGCTCAGTCAGCGCAACTTTGACAATTTCCTCGCGTGCACGATCCATCTGGATGCGCCAGATGCGGTGGCGATCTGCATCAGCCCAGAACCATTCGCGGGCGCGGTGGATGGCGCTTTTGAACTGCTCAGTGTTCACGCCCACATCGGACGCATACTTTTCGGCAAGGGTGTTCCAGCAATACAAACTACTGGCTCCAAGGTCAATTAGGGTGTCATCTAAATCAACAAGAATGGCTTTCGGTGAAATCAACATGTGGTTCGTATCTCTTTTTAATTAACTATAAAGCCTAATGAAAATAGTACGGAAAAAATGAGATTGAGCTGAGATGTGCGACCCAAGATAGAGTTCAGGGCCGGACTGCGCGGAGTCTCCCATAGGTCACGGGTCAGTCGCCAGGCAACCGGGATGCTTAACAACGGCAATACCCACAGCCATTGGGCATTGATTAGTGCCAGTAAAACAGGAATCAAATACGCCACGACAGTCGAAATAGTGTACTCCGTCCGAGTCGCCCGGTCGCCAATACGGACTGCTAGGGTAAGTTTTTGGGCCGCCCGATCGGTATCGATATCGCGCAAGTTGTTCACAGTAATGATATTCATCACTAACAACGCCGTGGGGAGCGATGCCGCCAGCACCCAAGCGCTGAATCTTGCCGCCTGCAAATAATAGGTGCCACTGATGGCAATCACGCCAAAAAACAAGAAGGCAAATACATCCCCCAACCCGTTATAGGCCAGCGGAAACGGCCCTGCCGTATAGGCCACTGCCGCCACAATCGAGAACAGGCCAATCGCCAAAATGACCCCGCCGCCAACCCATACCAAATAGATGCCGATCAAGGTGGCCAAGCCAAACACAACAGCAGTTCCCACCAACATCTGACGCGGTGTAACCAGGCCGCTTTGAGTCGCGCGGGTAGGACCTTGGCGATCTTTGTCGGCCCCTTTCAAAAAGTCGAATACATCGTTGGCATAGTTGGCGCCCACCTGCAACAGCACGGCGGCCAATAATGTCGCAAGAAACGGCAGCCATTGGAAATGGCCTTCGCGGGCTGCCAATGCCGTGCCAACCAACACCGGCGCAATTGACGCAGGCAATGTGCGGAGACGAGCGGCGACGAGCCAGGGATTTTTTCGGCGAGATGGGATCATGCGTCAAACATCATGCGTGGTGACCCGTGAGTCACCACGCATGACTTAAAACAAGCTCAACTGCTCTCCCGCATCATTATCGTTGTCTTTCTGTTCGGGTTTGGGCGTCGCAGCGCTGTTCGACACGCTAGCAATGATTTGCTTGAGTTTGCGAAAGTCTTCTTCGATACTCTGACGCAATGCCGGCTGATGCAGTGCGGCAGCTGGGTGAAACATTGCGACTATTGTCCGGTCGTTGATACGCTTGGCTTGCCCGTGAATCGCGCTGATTTTGGCTCC
>JANMVQ010000469.1:0-4859 GCA_031392845.1 Chloroflexota bacterium | reverse complement strand
CAAGCTAAGTACCGCTGGCAAGCTGCTCGCCGAGTATGTGTTGCCAAAGGAAAACAGCCGCCCGGTCGGCATGGTGCTCGGGCCAGACGGGGCGTTCTGGTTTATTGAGGCGGGGGCCAACCAGATCGGACGAATCACCGTGGACGGCGAGATCACAGGATATGCGATCCCCTCGGCGAGCAGTTTCCCCCTCCGGCTGACGGTGGGGCCAGATAAAGCTCTCTGGTTTACCATGTATGGCGCCAACAAGATCGGGCGGATTAGCTTGGAGGGCAAGATCACGACGTTTGATGTCGCAGGCATGCAGCCGGTGGGGATCGCTGCCGGGGCGGATGGCGCGCTCTGGTTCACCAGCTTTCAATCGACCGAGATTGGGCGGCTCACCGTCAACGGCGTGCTGACCAAACTGAGCGTCCCCACCTATGCCGCCGTGCCCTATCACATCGCCGCTGGGCCGGATGGCAATCTGTGGTTTACAGAACAACAGGGCAATCAGATTGGGCAGATCAAGTTGCCGGTGGCAACCATTGTCGCACCGACTGCGTTCGGTGCGCCGAAGGCATTCAAACAGCCATTTGAGTGTGATCATTTTCTGCTGCTTTGTGCGCCACCGACGTTCTCATCGAAGACATTCAAACTGCCCATGAGTGTCAGCTTCGGCCCTGCTTGGCACGTTTTGGATGATTACCCTGATCTCGTCACTTTGCAGAAAAAAGAGCAGGTAGGTTGGCAACTCGGGTTTAACCTTGTCAACAACGCAAACCTCACCGATCCCGTTGACGGACATCTGGTTCCCTTTCCCGATGATTTCGTTTCCTGGATTAAGTCAGATCCCAACCTCGCAACCAGTGAAGCGACGGAGGTGATGGTCGGGGGTATCAAAGGCATACAGATCGACATCAGGTCTACTACGATGACCAAGAAAAGAGGCTTTCTCTACCTGACGAGCGGAATAATATGGAACCTCGATCCGCCCGCTATAGGCAGATTCATCTTGCTCAATAACGTCAACGGGGAGCGAGTGTTCATCTGGTTCGTTCCGACGGGAGATGCCGATAAGTTCAAAGATGCAGTTGAAGAAGCACAAGCGGTTCTACATACCGTCGTGTTTTCAAAACCTTAAGAACGCATCCTTGAGAACGCACCTCATTCTGACGAAACCGGCGACAAGATCATGAGGCGCGTCTCAATGAGGGAATGAATCGCTCATCCAGCGCTTGATATTACGCGGTGGGTCACATGCTGTTAATCATGGCTGGCCCACCGATTGTTCAACGATAGGACTCTGCCAGCCAGCGTTAGCCCGTACCAAAGCATACGGCACATTCGGATCTCCCGCCGGACCATCAAAATTCAAGTTCCACAAGATCACCAGCCGCACAACCCCCGACTGGCGCGCCCAGTGCATGCCACCCAACAACACCTCGGCCTGCTGCTCTGACGTATGGCTCATCACCCAATCAAATCCCGCCGGTGCGCGCCCATCAATTGGCAATGCATAGCCCAGTTCTGTCACACACACCGGGCGACTGTGTCCCAAAGTTTTCATCTGACGCGGTACCACCAATTGAATCTCCCCCACCCCATCAGGCCCATTGGCATGTGCACCGATACAGTCGGCATAATCTGGGCCGTCGTTGGCGGCAAATTGTTTGGCTCTCTGGGAGTTGCCGTGAAATGAGGGAAGATTAAGGGGAATAGGGAAAGGAAGAATCAAGGAGACTTAGAAGGGAGGATAGGCAAATGGGGGCACAAATAACGATACCGCTGGATATTCCCAATGTCACGGTGTTGGATACCCGAATCACAGAGCAAGGCAAGATCGTGATCACGGTGGAAAGCACGCACCGACAAACCCGCTGCAAGAAATGCGGGCAAACCATAAGCAAATATCACGGACAGGATGATTGGGTGATGGTACGGCATCTGGATATTCTGGATCGGCCGGTGTATGTGCGCTATCGGCCAAAGCGGTATCGGTGTGAGGCGTGTGAGGGGCATCCAACCACAACAGAAGTATTAGAGTGGCATGCAGCCAACAGTCCACACACAAAAGCATATGATGAGCATGTGTTGCTGGAACTAGTGAACGGGACAGTCGAGGATGTGAGTCGGAAAGAAGGGTTGTGCTATGACAGCGTGCTGGGAGCGATGGAACGCCGAATCGGAACCCAGGTCAATTGGGAAGATTATCCGCAGCTGCCGATAATCGGGTTAGATGAAATCGCGCTAAAGAAAGGCCATCGCGATTTTGTGGTGATCGTGAGCGTGCGGCTATCAGAAAGTCATACTGCAATTCTGGGCGTGTTGCCAGATCGAAAGCAGGCTACCTTGGAAGGCTTTTTGAAAGGTATTCCTGAGCAGGCGCGCGCCAGCGTGCACAGCGTTTGCACGGATATGTATGCCGCTTATATCCAAGCTGCACGCACGCTGTTGCCCAATGCCAAAGTCGTGATTGATCGCTTTCATGTCGCCAAGCATTATCGGGCTGGGGTGGATGCCCTGCGCCGGACTGAACTCAAACGGCTCAAACAAGAATTGTCCGCCGCCGATTACAAGCAACTCAAGGGGGCAACCTGGGCTCTGCGCAAAGCGCCCACTGATTTGAAAGTAGAAGAACACGCCGTCTTGACTCGCTTATTCGATTACTCCCCCGACCTCAAGCGCGCCTATGACTTTCGTGAAAATCTGACCGCCATCTTCGAACAACCGCTCTCCAAAGACAAAGCCCAAATCGAAATCCACACTTGGGTCCAACGTGTGCGCGATAGTAATCTGACCTGTTTCGATGCCTTTTTGGGTACGCTTGATCACTGGTTCGACGAGATCACCAATTATTTCGTCCTGCGTCTCACCAGCGGCTTTGTCGAGGGCTTGAACAACAAAATCAAGGTACTTAAACGTCGCTGTTATGGCCTGTTCAATCTCGGCCACTTCTTTCAGCGCCTATTCCTTGACCTTGAGGGCTATCGTTTATTCGCTTAATCTGTTTCTAGTACGTTTGTTCTATCTTTCACGGCGATTCCCAGAGAGCCCTGATGCTGGCAAATCCAACCGCCGCAACCACATCGCCATCACGCAATACCAACACATCGTCCTGCGCCGTGACGATCTCGATTGCCTCTTGCGTCGAAGGCAGGTCCCTGGCATGCAGACGTTTTGGCGCACCGGCTGAGGTAGCGCCACCAAGCGATCTTATCCAATCAAACACTCTGCCCTCCTCGCTAACGTCCTCAGCGCATCCGCAACTGGGACAAACCACCACCATAGCTGCCGTAGATCAGTGTGCTACCGATCACGAGCAGGCAGACGAACATTGCCAGAATGAGTCCCGGATCCGCCAACACACCCGCCAGATGAATTGCAAATGCACCCTGTAAGCTGGGCAAGCGCAAGCGCGGCCATGCAACGGGAGCGGGTGTGGCCACTGGGCGCTTGGGTGGCGCCGTTTCGTTGAAGCGCCCCATCGTGGCGTTGCGATATACCCGACCCGGCGGTCGCAGCTTGTAACGGATGAACTTGACAATCGCATGCTCAACCGGTTTGTCCGAGATCGGCACGAGCGCGATACCGATCAAGACCAGCACGATCACCCCAGTGAGCGTGAGTCGCAGCCAGAACGGGAGGCTGGTCACCACGAACAGCAGCCATACCCCACTGGTAAGCGCCAAGCCAATCAACACCAACTCGCGAATGCCAATCGCAGGCGCGATCTCCCAACGACCCGGATCAAAGCGCGCCGGCATTTGGATCCGTCGCCGTCGCCCGCTCACGAACTGACCCTCCACCTTGATCTGGGCGGCTGCGCCACATGCATTTGCCAGATCATCGGTAAGCTGACATGGTGTTTCTTGGCCAACTGCTCGATTTCATGCGCAAACATGGGGATGGGCGAACTATTTGGCTTACCAACAAGTACCTCTTGCACCTGCTTGGCTGCATCATCGACCATGCACACACCCAATGTGCCGTGCTGCTTGCGAAACTCTGTGACCAATCGGCTATACGGCCGCGCCAGTGCTGGATCACCTTCATTCAACAGCCCCAGCTTTTTCAATACACCTGCACCCAGCAGACAGTCCTCAAATTCGACATGTGGGCTGTTTACCCGTTCGCTGTATTGGCTAAGCGGGAAGCGCCGCGTATGCCCTGGAATGCGGGCCAACTCCTCAATCAGGTAACCTACAAACAGACCTGCGTTTGCCAGGTGCCGTTGCACCCCCATCATCGTGATCGCCATCGGGATGAGGGTGACCGCACTCTCTAGCGAGGCAACAACCATCCCCAGCACCGGCGCAACCCGCGCGAAGCCATGGGTGCGCTCGCAGTATTGCAGCGCCCGAATGACGTCATCGGTTTCGTCGAGTGCCGCGCGCATCGCCACGCACAGCATCGCATAGTGCGCCAACTGCTGCATGTCCGGGCGCACGTCTTCGGAGACCGCTTCAACCCAAGTGTCAGGCCGGACAATTGGGTGCCAGCTAATACTTTTATCCGCCTTGCGCTCAGTCTCTAAATCCATATTGATCTTCTCCTTTCATCCATTATTTTCTTTGGCTCTACGGAGTAAAACGGGATTTTCTCGCAAAGGACGCAAAGGGACAAAGTTCGCCAAGCGATTCTTTGCGTACTTTATTTCTTTGTGACCTTTGCGAGAGGTACTTCCCGTCAAATTCAAAAGAGCCTTTCTTTGCTGCTCCAGCCGCTTTTATTGCTCAGAATTTAAGTTGTGCGAGAACCCACCATCCGGTCGCCAAAACCGTGCCACCGGTCGCGTGGACTGATGCTCGGCCACTTCCTGATCGATCCGTTCGATGAGCTGCGGTTCGTCCATTTCCTCTTGCCGAGCTTGGGCAAGA
>JANMVQ010000444.1:0-2530 GCA_031392845.1 Chloroflexota bacterium | reverse complement strand
GGCAACGGGTGTATTCACGAATAATCTCGAAGCGGCGTTCCAAGCCGCGCGGGCGATCAAGTCAGGAGCCGTGCACATCAACGAAACATCGAGTTCGCGGGTGGATGGCATGCCTTATGGCGGCGTCAAGGACAGCGGTTTTGGCCGCGAGGGGCCGAAGCACGCCATTCGTGAAATGACCGACGAGAAGGTTGTTACGATTTCCCTAAAAACCTTAGGGCGCTGATGCACAGTATCAATCGAGCCTCATCCATACCGTTTCGCGCGAGTTCGAGTGTGATAAATCAAAATCGACCCGTTTCAGACTGTCATGGCGCACCCGTCAGCGGTCACTTTGCTCCGAAAACGATTGCGCCACAGTCCAAATTGCGTGCCCACTCCACCCCTATTCTTGCCAAGGCATCGCGGAAGAAATCTCGCAAGAACAGTCCTCAATTCTTAACTAAACGCCTTATGGCTTCTCGTGAAGTTCTTCAAGGGCTTGCCGTGCCAGCGCTAGCCCCTGGTCAGATGCCTTTCGCAACCAGTTGATTCCCTCGGCCTTGTCTTTTGGAACACCCCGGCCCTCCAGATACTTACAACCCAAAAGCATTTGGCCTCGTGAGTTTCCGGCATTAGCGGATTTACGAAACCATTTAACGGCTTCGGCAAAGTCTTGCGTCATTCCCAGACCTAATTCATACATTGTTCCTAGGTCATTTTGGGCTTCTGAATGGCCTTGATCTGCCGCTTTTTGGTACCATCTAGCGGCTTCGTGATCGTCTATTTCTATGCCAGACCCCACCCGGTACGCGCTACCGGCATTATATTGGGCCAACGCGTATCCGCTTTGTGCCGCTTTGAGATACCAACGCAATGCTTCAAGTTTGTTCTTCGCCGTACCCAAGCCCTGGGCGTACATGACACCTAAATATGTTTGGGCGATCGCGTCATTTTGTTCGGCCGCCTTTTGAACCCATGTCATGCCTTCGGCAATATTGTGAGGGACGCCATCGCCATTCACAAGCATAAATCCTAGATTATATTGGGCGGCGGCGTGACCTTGCTCGGCTGCTTTGCGCGTCCATCTTTGGCTCTCAGTGATGCTCTTCGCTACTCCGCGGCCCTCTCTGAACATAACGCCCAGACTGTACTGTGCAGGGGAGTACCCGTGGCTTGCAGCCTTCTGAAACCAATTCAACGCTTCTACATTGTCAACGTTCACGCCTTCGCCGGCTGCGTACATTAAACCTAGATTGTGTTGCGCAATTGGATGATTCTGCTCTGCGGCGCGACGATTCCACTTGAGTGCTTCCATTGAATCCTTCGTTACGCCAAGCCCCTCTGAGTATAAGAATCCCATATTGGCTTGCGATGCGGGATCTCCAGCTTCAGCCAAGGGGCGAAACTCGGCAATCGCAGTTGCGTAATCTCCGCGTTTAAGTGCTGCCCGTCCCTCAGAAAAGTCCGCATATGCAGAGACCGAAACTATTGTGAAAAGACATACCAACCCACGAAATCGAATAGCCATGCTCATCGCGCCTTCCTCATAGAATTCCGACGTTTCTCTTTCATCACCCGCTACTACTACCGAATATTACCCAGTTGGAATCAGCCAAAAGTGAAACTAACTTACCAAGACGAGAATCCGGCGTAGCAACAACACTGTCACGTGTACCAGTAATTGCTAGTAAGAAAGGTGACCGCAAAAAATAATTTTCAGTTTTTTCCTGCTGAATTGTGTACGGCAACTTTGTGTTCGTCAAATGGACATAGATGGATGTTCGGGGAACGTCCGGAATTGGCCGTTTAGAAATGCGCAACAGAAACCATCTGGAAAATCACACAATCATTGCCGACGCACATCGGAGATCATCGGGAATTGCCTCACTCAATCACGCCTGTCGATCTTGTCGGTTTAGATGTTCATGCAGTCGGAATTGAGCTGCTGTTTTTTTGCCGAATCGGTGGGCCGAATCGTATCGAAACAGGTGTCAACGCAGCTGCGAAATGGGTGTCAAGATTAGGACGGACTGCGCAATTCGCGACCGGCACTTGGCCATGTGTTATCTTTGCATTCATGGGATTCCTATTGTTAAACAATAACTCATGACGCCCGCGATCGTCCTTCTAGAAAACGTCGTCCAATCCGTCTACACCGGGCTAGTCGTCGGCTGCATTTACGGCTTGATGTGTGTCGCGCTTGCACTGATCTTCAGCGTGATGCGCGTAATCAATTTCGCGCAGGGCGAGTTCTTGATGCTCGGCATGTATGCCGCACTATTCTTTTTTACTCAGCTAGGTCTGGGCCCGTTGCTCGGCGCCTATGTTGGACCGGTGCTGGCAAGCCTGCTTCGCCGGTATATTGGTTTTTGCGCTCGGTGGTTTGCTTTACGATTTATTGCTGCGTCGGGTGACGGGCCTCAACGTGGCCGGTACTCAGGGCGAAGGTCATTTTCCGCAACTAACGCTGACTTTGGGCCTGTCGTTGGTTCTGCAAAACGGTGGGTTGATCGTTTTTGGATCGTCACCACAATCCCTGCGCGCGCGC
>JANMVQ010000425.1:0-12320 GCA_031392845.1 Chloroflexota bacterium | reverse complement strand
TTGCTATTTAGTGGCTTTGTGGAGCAGATGGGTCGCTGCGTGTATGAGGGCATTTACGATCCAAAGTCGCCGTTGGCCGATGAGGATGGCTTGCGCACGGATGTGCTGGCCAAGTTGCGCGAGCACCGTTATGCGGCGATTCGCTATCCTGGCGGAAACTTCCTGAGCGGCTACAACTGGTTGGATGGCGTCGGCCCCAAAGACAAGCGTCCACGTAAGCGCGAACTGGCTTGGCAGTCCATCGAGACCAATCAGTTTGGCACCAACGAGTTCATGAACTTCTGCAAGAAGATCAACACCGAGCCGATGATGGCGGTCAACATGGGCACCGGCACAATTGATATGGCGGGCGCGTTGGTCGAATATTGCAACGCCCCCACCGGCACATATTACGCCGACCTGCGCGCCGCGCATGGTTACAAAGACCCCTATAACGTGAAGTATTGGTGCGTGGGCAACGAGATGGATGGCCCGTGGCAGATTGGCCATTTGGAGGCGGGCGAGTACGGGCGCAAGGCGCTCGAAGCCGCCAAAATCATGAAGTGGCACGACCCATCGATCCAGACCGTGTTGTGCGGCTCGTCGAACGACAAGATGCCGACCTACCCGGAATGGGATCGAACGTCACTCGAAATCGCCTGGGAGAAGATCGACTATCACTCCATCCATTACTACGCCGGCAACTGGCAGGACGATACAGCGAGCTATCTGGCGTTGGCGTATGACCTGGAGAACTACGTCGATACTGTTGCCGCCACCCTGCGTTACGTAAAAGCGAAGAACCGCAGCAAGCACGATGTGTATCTGTCGTGGGACGAGTGGCAGGTCTGGTACAAAGACCGCAGTGGGCGTGGCAACTGGACCGAAGCGCCGCATCTGAGCGAGGAGATTTACAACCTCGAAGATGCGCTCGTGGTGGGTCAATGGCTAAACGTCTTCCTGCGTAAGAGCGATGTGCTCAAGGTCGCCTGCGTAGCCCAGATCGTGAATATCATTTCGTGGCTGCAGACCAAGCGTGATGGACTGCTGGTTCAAGGTTCGTTCTATCCCTTCAAATGGGTCAGCAATATGGCGCGTGGCAATGCCCTAGATGTGTTGGTGCGTGGCCCGGTCACGGCGACCAAACAATATGGCGATGTGTCCATCCTAGATGTGTCGGCCAGCCACGATCCTGCCACCGGCAAGCAGGCCGTATTTATCGTCAACCGCAGCCTGACCGAGTCGGTTAGCACCGAGCTGGTTTGGCAGAGCGCTGCCCCTAAAGGCGTGAGTGCGGCTCACCAACTGAGTGGCACCGATCCCAAAGCCGCCAACTCGTGGGAGAACCCCCACGTGCTAGTGCCCAAAGACCTGGCTGGCCTGAAGATCAGCGACGGCAAGTTGAACCTCACGTTGCCCCCGTTATCGTTTACTGCGATTGCGCTGGCTTGATGCGAAGGGCGAGGAGAGTAGGGCGAGGAGCGTAGTGTTTTACGCGTCTCGCTCTTCGCTCTTCGCTCCTCGCCTTTCGCCCTACGTCTGAATATGTCTATTCCATCTACTATGCGCTCCCCTCGCTTCAAAGGCCAGGGGCAGATTGACTTTGTCGAGAAGATCGTGCCTGTGCCCGGGCCGGGGCAACTGCTGATGCAGGTGCGAGCCAATGCGCTGTGCGGGTCCGAGCGCGGGCAGTTTTACAACGGCACTGAGATTACCCCGGGGCACGAGGCCTCCGGTGTAGTCGTTGCCGCTGGCCCAGATACACACACCGTCATTGGCACCCCTGGCGTGACTTTTCTGATGGACTTCTGTGGCGAGTGCCGCAGTTGCAAGCTTGGGCTTACCAATCAGTGTTTGAACAAACGGGGTGACACCGGTTTCAATCGCGACGGTGGCTATGGCGCATATGAGCTGGTATCGGAGCGGACTTTCTTTCCAGTCGATCTTGACCTTGATCTGACTGAGGCCACCTTGTTGCTGGATGTGATGGGCACCAATGGTCACGCCATCCAACGAGCCCAGCGCGTGCATCCAGATATTCAGTCGGTGCTGGTATCAGGGGCCGGGCCGGTGGGATTGGGCATGCTGGCGATGGCCAAGATCATCTTCGGCCATGGCATGCCGGTGCTTATTTCGGATGTCGTGCCATGGCGGTTGCAACTGGCCGAGCGGTTAGGAGGTCTGCCGGTCAATGTGAAGGAGCGATCGCTGCAAGAGGGTCTGCGTCAGCATCAAATAGATCAAGTGGATGTAGCGTTTGACACCAGCGGTAAAGGGGCTGCTCGCCAGATGGCTTTGAATGCGTTGGCCAAGCGCGGTGTTCTGGTGTGCGTAGGCCATGGCGAAGGGTTGTCAATCACGGTCTCATCGGACCTGATTGCGCCCGAACGCACGCTGATGGGCAGCGAGTATTTTTGCTTCAATGAGCTGCCGGAGAACTTGGCTCGCTTGCGGCAGCACCGGGCCTATCTCAGCCAGATCATTACCCATCGCTATGCCCCCGCCGACATCCAAGCTGCGTTTGAGCTGTTCTTTCGCGGTGAAACCGGCAAGGTTGTGATTGAGCAGGTGTTACTGGGTGAATCAGCATCCTGAGCGAAGTCGAAGGAGCGTTTTTGGACGAAGGAATGGCTTCGATGGCAGGCGATCCTTCGACTTTGGGTGGCGATGCGGCTTAGGCTGCGACGGGAGCTTGGACGCCACCCTCCGCTCAGGCCTCAAGGGCCCCCTTTGGGGGATGCTTCATTTACATTGGGATACAGAGTGTCCATCCTCTCCAACTTTGTCATTTCGAAACATTGCTTTAGCCCATAGAGGCCGATATCATTTAATACGGTGTGTAGCGCAGTCTGTTGCTGCCGCGTTCACCTGTTTCTATGACAAAGTTAAAAGTCGCCTTGATCGGTGCGGGCGGGTGGGGGCTCCAACACGCCCGCATCTTCGCCGCGCGGCCGGATGTGGACTTCTGTGCCATCGCCGGACGTAGCTTCGACAAGACCCACCAACGCGCACAGCGTTTTGGTGTGCGGGGGTATACCGATGTGGCTGAAATGCTGGACCAAGAGCGACCCGATTTGGTCAGCATGTGTCTTCCCAATCAAGGCCACTTCCAGACCACTCTGCAGGTGATTCAAGCTGGTTATCCATTGCTGGTGGAGAAACCGCTGGTGTTTGACTTGCATGAAGCTGAGGTATTAATCAATGAAGCCGACAAACGCAATCTCTTCTTCGCCATCAACTTCAATCATCGCTACGCCCGACCGGTTCAGATGGCGCACCAAGCCATTCAACAGGGGCGCTTAGGTGAGCTGGTGTTTGCGACCTGGCGTTTTGGTGGCGAAGGATCGAGCGACCACCCGCACGCCAACCTGATTGAGACCCAGTGCCATGGCTTTGACATGCTTGAGTATCTGGGTGGCCCGATCACCAGCATCATGGCCCAGATGACCGATAAGACCGGCGCTGGGTTCCGCACCTTGGTGCTGGCGTTGCAGTTTGCCAATGGCGCAGTGGGTAGCCTGGTGGGCAGTTATGATGCCTCATACGCCTATCCCGGCACGCATATGTTGGAGGTCAGCGGCACCCACGGTCGGGTGTTGATTGAGGATACGGTGCGACGGTATTCATTCCAAGCCGCAGGCAGTGAGACTGCCGAAGTGTGGCAAGCCGGTTACTTCAACGACATCGACCGCGAGTTTCTTCGCACGTTCGACAAACATATGGAGGTGCTGTTCGATGCATTCAAGCGCAATGACGCACCTCCCATCCACGCCCGCGCAGGCTTGCGCGCGCTCAAGCTGGCTTATGCGGCAATTGAGTCGTTTGAGACCGGACAGCGGATTGAAGTATGAATTGAGAAGTATGAATTATTAAGTATGAAGTATTAAGTATGAAGTATGGTGTATGAAGTATGAAATCGAAGCAGAAACCTCATACTTCATCTTTCATACCTCATACCTCATACCTCATAGTTCACATACTTTCTAAAGATTATGATTAGACAAACAATTTCCCTAGACGGACCATGGCAGTTTCAGTTGGACCAAACAAACAAGGTCACCCTCAAAACCTTCAAGGCTGATCGCACGGTGAGCGTGCCTGCGCCGTGGCAGGCGCATGAGGGGTTGCATGACTCCAGCGGCACTGGTTGGTATCAGCGCACCTTCAAGTTGAGTGCGAAGCAGATCAAGGATCAGGCAGTGATCGTGCATTTTGGCGCAGTGGATTACTGGGCCGAAGTGTGGGTGAATGGTAAAAAGGTCGGCGCACATGAAGGTGGCTATCTGCCCTTCGAGTTTGACATCAGCAAGCTGGTGGTTGTGGGCGATAACACCCTCACAGTGCGGGCGGAAGATCGCTTAGATACATCGTTTGCCGAAGTGCCCCATGGCAAGCAGTCCTGGTATGGGCCGCTCTCGGGCATCTGGCAGCCGGTCTATGTTGAGTCACGCCCGCTGGTGCACTTCACGTCGCTCAAGCTGTTGCCTAAGGGCGAGACGATCACGGTCGAGGCCAACCTCAACAAGGCCCCGACCAAAGCGGCAACCTTGACGATTAGCGTGTTGGACCTTAAGGGCAAGCAGGTGGCATCGACATCGGTGTCACTCGCCACGTCTACGGCTATGGTCGATGTGATTGTGCCATCGCCCAAACTGTGGCATCCCGACACCCCCCATCTCTACACAGTCACTGCGACACTTCTTGACACTGGAGACGCGCCTACCGCGCGTCTCAACGAGGACGCGATAACCGACACCTGCGGCTTCCGCACGATTGAGGCACACGACGGCAAACTCATCCTAAACGGCCAGCCGATCTATCTGCGCAGTGCGCTGGATCAGGACTATTACCCCGAAGGCATTTACACCCCGCCATCGCTCGAATACATCGAAGACCAGTTTAGAAAGGCTAAGGCGATGGGCTTGAACAGCCTGCGCATCCACATCAAGATTGGTGACCCGCGCTACTACATCGCTGCCGATAAGATCGGCTTGTTAATCTGGACAGAGATGCCCAACTGGCAACTGCTGACCGAGAAGACCAAAGAGCGCTCTGACCAGACGTTTATCGGGATGGTCAACCGCGACTACAACCGTTGCTCGATCATTATTCGGTCCATCATTAACGAGGCTTGGGGTGTGGATGTCTATAACCCGGAGCATCGCGAGTGGATGGCCAATAGCTACTATTGGCTAAAGACGCTTGATCCGACTCGTTTGGTTGTGGACAACTCGGCTTGTAGCAGCAACTTCCATGTCGTCAGCGACATCGACGACATGCATGTGTATTACACCGTGCCCGATCACTATGCTTCGTTCAAGGACTGGGCGAGTAAGTTTGCCAATCGCCCGGTCTGGACCTACACCCCGTTGCTGCAGACTGGCGAGGAACGCATCAAGTTCTTGCGGGGTCAGTGGGATGCCGACTGGGCCAAGCCTGCGCCGGAAGTGGAGCGCCGCGGTGATGAGCCATTGATCGTGTCGGAGTTTGGCAACTGGGGTTTGCCTGAGGTTGACAAGATTAGGGCAGCCTACGGTGGTAAGAACCCCTGGTGGTTCCGCTCGGGCATGCAGCACGGCGGAGGCGAGGTGTATCCCGATGGCATCGACGAGCGCTTTGATCTCTATCACCTTAACCGGGCCTTCCCAACCTTGACCGATCTCTCGAAAGCCAGCCAGAATATGGAGTTCGTCGCGCTCAAGTGGGAGCTGGAAGAGATGCGTCGCCATGCGCCGATCCAGGGTTATGTGATCACTGAATTCACCGATCTGCATTGGGAGTGCAACGGCTTGCTCGACATGGCCCGCAATCCCAAGACGTTCTACAAGTCGATTGCCGACATCAATGCTGACGACGTAATTCTGCCCGAGAGCAGCCGGGTTGCCTTGTGGGAAGGCGAGACCGCCGAGATTCAGATGGCGGTTTCGCAGTACTCCGTGCGTGATTTAAGCAACAGTCGGATTGACTGGTCGGTGGAAGGCACCTCATTGGGGGGCACCATCGACAAGGTCTCACCGGTGCAGGCCGATGTGGTCAAACTGCGCCCGATCAAGTTCAAGGTGCCTAATGTGAGCAAGAGTCGTCGGGCACGCTTGAATATGAAGCTGGTGACGAATGGCAATAACAAGGTCGTTGCAAAGAACTATATCGATCTGTACTTCTTCCCACGCAGCAGTGCCAAGCCCACGACCAAGGCAAAGGTGTATGCACCTGCGCATGGCGAGGCCCTCAAGAAGCTGGGTTACACCCTGGTGAACAAGCAAGAACAAGCCGATGTCGTGGTGACGGGCCACCTGACCGAGGAGCTGCGTCAGTACCTCTTACAGGGTGGGCGGGTGCTGTGGTTGGCCGAGACCGACGATGCCCAGCAGACGCCCTTGGCGGGCTACTACGGTGCGCATGTTGCACCACGCAAAGGCAGCTCATGGTCAGGCGATTGGGCCAGCAACTTCAACTGGCTCAATCAGGATGTGCTGTTTAAGGATATTCCGACTAATGGCACGGTCGACTTTGCTTTTGCTGATCTAACACCGGAGCATGTGATCCACGGGGTGCACCCGTACTACTATCAGACGGACGTGCATTCTGGTTTGTTCCTGGGATGGATTCAGAAGGCTGTCGCATTAGTTAGCGAGCGCAATATCGGTCGCGGCAAGCTGATGATCAGCACCTATCGCCTCAAAGATCACCTCACCAAACACCCGGTGGCGGATGTGTTGGTGCGCGACCTGCTGGCAAGAGTAGTGGCGATGTAGCGAGCGAAGAGCGAGGGGCGAGGAGTGAAGGGCGTATCGATTCGCTCCTCGCCTTTCGCTCCTAAGCTAAGCGCTTCGTAGAGAATTCGTTGATGATAAACAACCCCATTTGACAAATTGACTGGCATGTAACATATTACATGTTAGCGATGAAAGTAACTTCACTTCAGACAATGTGTCTCAGCCGTCTGCATGAACTAGAAAACCAATGGTTCAGCAACACCTTTCGAGTGCCCAAGGCCGACTGTGTGATCGTGATAGTCGAAACGGACGAAGGCCTGACTGGCATTGGCGAGGCATGCGCCTATGGCGGCCCAGAACAAATCAAGGATTGGGTGGGCTATCTGCAACACGAGCTGATCGGCCGCAATCCGCTGGACCTACTCACCTCACCTATTCCGCACTTTCGATCACGTTCATATGACTGTGCAGTGTCAGGCATCGACTGCGCCCTATGGGATATCCGCGGTCAGGCGGCAGGTAAACCGGTAGGGCAGTTGCTGGTAGATATGGGGCTGTCGTCGCGCGCTGCGCCAGCGCTTAGCGAGGTCAAACTATACGCCTCGTCTGGCTGCCGCTACGATTGGCGGGACGACCCACGCCAACTAATTGGCGAGACGCTCGGCTATGTGCGAGCAGGCTATCCCTCGGTCAAAGTCCGCATCGGTACGTATTGGGATTGGGATGGTGTGACGGTCGATCGCTTCCTCGGTCTGATGCGCGAGTTGCACCAAGCGGTGCGGGCCGAGAGCGCCACCTTTGGCCTTGCGGTGGATGGCAATCAGCGTCTGACCCTCGATCAGTCGTTGGTGATTGCCAAAGAACTGGACCGACTGGGCTTCGCCTGGTTTGAGGAGCCGATCCCCCAGATGGATGTTGAGGATTATGCCAAGATCGCGGCATCGGTCGATATCCCCATCACTGGTGGCGAGCAATTCACCACTGCCGAGCAGTTTCGTCATCACTTCGAGCGTCATGCCTACGACATTGCCCAGCCCGATGTGGGCATGTGTGGCATCACCGAAGGGTTGAAGATCGCCCGCTATGCCGAGAAATACGGTATCAAGATCATCCCGCACAACTGGCACAATGGCCTAATGACGATGGCCAACGCCCACTTTGTGGCGGCATTGCCCGACCCAATCTATTGCGAACTATGCATGATCCAAGGGCCGCTGCAATGGGCTATTTTCAAAGACAAACCCGTCATCGCCGACGGTACATTGCATTTGGGCAACAAGCCAGGTCTGGGTGTGACACTGGCCGCTGATTTACCGCAGCGATTCCCTTACTTTAGTGGCTCGTGGGCGATGACCATTGATCGGCAGGAGCTGATGCAGCCAAGATAATTATTGATATTGATATTGACACAGACACCCATGGAACCGATCAAGTACTACAGTCTGACCGATCAGGTTTACGATGCGCTCAAGCGCGACATCATTCAGCGCACGTTGGCCGCCAATGCCAAGTTGGATGTGAATGGTCTAGCGTTGCAGTTGGGCGTCAGCCGCATGCCAGTGGTCGATGCGCTGAGCCGACTGGAGAACGAAGGCTTGGTGGAGAAGCGCAACCGGGTTGGCACGTTTGTTACACCGGTTAGCCAGCGTATGTTTATTGAATGGTTTGAAATGCGCGGCATGATCGAGGATTGGGCCACCCCCCGCATCGTCGCCAACATAAGCGATGACAGTTTGCAGCAATTGCGCGGGTTGCTAGACGAGGGGAACCGTATCTTGCGGATCGCCAAGAAAGCGACGTTTGGACTGAATGCGTTTAATGAGCGGTTTGACTATGGCTTTCACATGGGGTTGATTCGAGAATGCGACAACACCCGAATTGCCGATACCTTCGCGTCGATCCATACTCATTCTCGCATCGGTCGCAGCTTTGTCGAACCTGATGATCGGATTAACGCTTGCAAACGCAGTCAGGGTCACCATGAGCTGATTATGCAGGCGTTTACGGAGCGGGATACGACAAAGGCGACAAACGAGTTACGGAAACATCGTGAGAACAGTTTGCAGGGCACGCTGGACCGTTTGCAAAGGCAAGGAATCGCATGAGCTGGCCAGTGAGTGTATTAGGCATAGCAACGCGACAAAATATCTGGAGGACTGCTAAAGCATGGCAAGTATCGTGAAGGCAACCCGCCAGACCGGGTTTGAACGCAAGCCGTTGACACGGCGTATTCGACAATATCTAAACCAGAATGGCGCCTTTTGGCTGATGGCGCTGCCAGGGCTAGTGCTGATCTTTGTATTTGCCTATGGGCCATTGCCGGGTATTGTGATCGCGTTCAAGAACTACAAATTTAATCTGGGCATCTGGGGCAGCGAGTGGGCGGGTCTGACTAACTTTCAGTTTCTGTTTCGGGTGCCACAGGCGGCCAGCGCTTTGGGAAATACGTTGGTCATGAACGGGCTGTTCATCTTGACTGGCACGCTGGTGTCGTTCCTGCTCGCGTTACTGATGAACGAGGTTCATACAAAATTGCGGGCACGTTTCTTTCAGTCAGCCATGTTCTTCCCGCACTTTATTTCGGCGATCATTATCAGTTACTTCGTGTTGGCCTTGTTGTCAACCGACATCGGCATTGTCAACAAGACCCTAGTGGGGATGGGTCTACAGCCAGTGGAGTGGTATTCCTCACCTGAACATTGGCCGGCGATCTTGACGCTGGTCAATATTTGGAAGGGTGCGGGCTATGGCAGCCTGCTCTATCTGGCAGGCATGCTGGCGGTTAGCCCGGAACTCTATGAGGCAGCGCGGATTGATGGGGCTAGCAAGATCGAACAAATTCGCTTTATTACGGTGCCGTTGCTGGTGCCGGTTCTCATCATCACCACCTTACTGGCGATTGGCCGCATTCTCTTCTCTGATTTCGGCCTGTTCTTTGTGGTCACCCGCGATACATCGGCGCTGTATCCTACGACTGATGTGATCGACACCTTTGTCTATCGTGGGCTGCGCAAGTTAGGTGATGTGGGCATGGCGGCGGCCGCCAGCTTTGCCCAATCGGTGATTGGCTTTGTGTTGGTGCTGGGATCTAACTTGCTCGTGCGCAAGCTTGATCCTGAGCGGGCATTATTCTGATGGTAGCAAGATTATCCAATCGATACCGTATGTCCGACCTTATCGGTCGCGTTTTTGTCAGCGGTGTGCTGGCATTGTTCAGTATTGCGTGTGTTCTTCCACTGCTTCTTATTTTGTCTGCTTCATTTACGACTGAGATGGGCATCACCAAGAACGGTTATTCGTTGATCCCATCCGAGTTCACTACGGCGGCCTATCAGTACATTCTGGCCGACCCTAGCCAGATCCTGCGTGCGTATGGGGTGACATTGACTGTGACAATAGTCGGCACCGGTCTGGGGCTGCCCATTACCGCTATGCTGGCCTACACGCTGTCGCGCCAGAACTTCGCCGCGCGCCGGTTGCTCTCGTTCTACGTCTTCTTTACGCTGCTATTTAATGGTGGGCTGATTCCGTTCTATCTGTTTGTGGTGCAGACCCTCAAGATGAAGGACAACCTGCTGATCTTGATTCTGCCGTTGATGGTGAATGGCTGGAACGTCCTGATCTTGCGCACGTCGTTTGCTCAGTTGCCTGAGGACTTGCTGGATGCTGCCCGCATCGATGGAGCAGGCGAGCTTCGCATTTTCTGGCAAGTTGTCGTTCCCATCAGCACACCAGTGCTGGCCACGGTCGGCTTGTTCATGATGTTGAGTTTTTGGAATGACTGGTGGATGTCACTGTTGTTTATCTCCAACAAGGCTTTTTTTAGCATTCAGTTTTTGCTGTATAACCTCAACGCCAGTATTCAGGCATTGCAGAGTAACCCAGAGATTCTGGCCCGCTTTGGTGGCGAGCTGCCCGCCCAAGGTGCGCGCATGGCGTTGGCGCTGTTGGCCATTGGTCCAATTGCGTTTGTGTATTTGTTCCTGCAGCGTTATCTCATTCGGGGCATCACGATTGGTTCGATTAAATAAGTGTGTCACTGTCATTTGACAGATTGATAAATAGGTTTGGATCGATTTCGGGAGATCCATAAATTATTAATTCCAGGAGGAAAGAAATGAAGGATGATTTGAAGAAGAAAGTCTCGCGACGCAAGTTTCTCGTCTTGTCTGGCGCATCTGCAGCAGGTTTGTTGGCTGCTTGCGCACCGCCCGCTGCACCCGCTGCCCCTGCTAAGACGGACGTTAAGCCCGCCGATGCCAAGGCCACCGAGGCCCCCGCTAAAGCAGCACCCAAAGACAGCGGCTCATATGAACTGCTCTATATTTACCCCAACTTCCAGGCTGGTGGTATCAAAGACCTGCCCGCGGTCAACGAGAAGATGAACCAAGTGCTACAAGAGCGCATTGGTATGACCATCAAGTTGGAGAGCATCGACTTTGGGGCATGGGGCGACAAGATCCAGCTCATGAGCGCGGGTGGCGAGAAGTACGACATGGCCTATACCGCCACCTGGACCAATGACTACTACAAGAACGTCTCGAATGGGGTGTTCGCCGAGATCGACGACTTGATTCAGCAGCGTGCCCCTGGCTTATACAAGTCCATGCCAGAAGCCACCTGGAACGCCGCCAAGGTGAAAGGCAAGTTGTATGCCACCATCAATCAGCAGATGTTCCCCAAGCTGGCCGGTGTGGTCATCCGCAAGGATGTGGTGGACAAATACAAGATCCCAGTGAATGAGCTGGACGTAGTGGCGCAACTAGAGCCGCATTTGGAAGCCATTAAGAAGGGTGAGAACATCGTGCCGCTGGGCGACTATGGGTTGTTCCAGTATGCTGAGTTGTATAACCATGTGCCGGTTTACGATGGCACTGGCTACATTTGGGTGGATCCCTTTACTGGTGATAGCAAACTTAAATTCATCTACGAGATGCAGGAGTTTACTGATTCTTGGAAGTTGCACCGCAGTTGGTGGGAGAAGGGCTATGTGCCCAAGGATACTGCCAAGGGTGATGAACTGCGCCAGGCTTGGAAGGCTGGTAAGCATGCGATGCAGTTCAACCCAGTCACCAAACCCAAGGGCGAGGCTGAGGCGCGCAGCGTGTATGGACAGGACATTGTGCTGCGTGCGTTGTGCAAGCCCTCGCTCAACACAGCCGGTATTGTGGCTACTCTAACCGGTGTCAGTCGCACTGGCGACCCCGACAAGGCCTTGCAATTTCTGGAGCTGATCAATACCGATAAGTCGGTCTACAACCTGATGTGTGTCGGCATCGAAGGTACCCACTGGAAATGGAAGAACAAGGACAGTGAGGTGATCGAGCAGGTCAAGGACAGTGCCTACAATCCGACCACCGACTGGATGTTTGGCAACCAGTTCAACGCTTACTATCGTGAGGAAGCCCAGGTTGGCTCATGGGCCGAGACCAAGAAGATCAATGACTCGGCCACCCCATCGCCGTTGCTGGGCTTCGCCTTCGACCCTGAGCCGGTCAAGACCGAGATCGCGGCCGTCAGCGCTATCCTCGAGAGCAAGACCCCCTTTGGCTCGAAAGGTCAGACCGATGAGCAAGTGCCTGCCATCGCTAAGGAAGTCCGCGACGCGGGTGCGACCAAGGTGCT
>JANMVQ010000375.1:0-4288 GCA_031392845.1 Chloroflexota bacterium | reverse complement strand
GCAGTGGGTCAAGTTAATCGCCACATGGTGCTCGTAGCCGTTTTCGCAGATAAAGCGCAATAGCTCCTGCATGTTGTCCACTTCCATCACGCCGTAGCCACCAAATGTGTTCATCGGGTCGTTGGTCATGCTGCCTTCGCCGACATAGGCCTCAATCCGGCCTTTAGCGTCGTTGGTGCTGACGCGACAGAACGTGACCGGATCGGCCTTGACCCGCCCGTACATCGTCCCGTACGTGTTGGCCGCGCCGACCGTGCCGGCGATGATCTCCTGATACTCCATGACCGGAATGTCGTCGAAGACCTGCGCGGGTAGGTTCGAACAATGAAACACCACGCACTTGTTGGGGTCTTCGCCATAATTGTTGTTCCAGTCCACCAAAGCCGAGGGTTTCCCAGACGCCAACGCCATCGCATACATGCCAACTACACCGGCCACATCGGTCTCGCAAGCACTGGACATCAGCTTGTCGCTCATCATCGACATGATGGTGCACGGCACGATGCCGAAATACTCTTCCATCGAAGTCCAGCATTGGATCGCGGTCATGTCGAGTTCGGTGTCGACCATCCAGCGCTCAATCACCGCGCCGAGTTTGGCCATCTTATTTAGCCCTTCTTGCGGCACATTCGACCCGACATTGGCATACGCCCGAATGCGGCCCAGATATTCCTTGACCACCGGCTCGTCGTCCTTAATGCGGCTGGCGCGGCCAAAGGCTTCGCTCAAATCCAGCGTCTCCACGCTGATGCCACTCACTTCAAACAGTTTCTCGCTGTAGCGCACGGTGTTAAACGCTTGCGGACGCGCACCCAATGCCCCGACACGGGCGTTCTTCAGACCTTTTACGACTCGGCAAGTGGCCACGAAGTCGCGCAAATCTTTCTTAAAGCTCTCGCTGGTCGGGTCGCACGTATGCAAACTTGTCAGACTAAACTTGATGCCGTACTGGGTCAGGTTGTTACAGGCGCTCATCTTGCCACAAAAAGAGTCGCGCCGATCTTTGATCGTCATCTTGCCAGCGTCATCGTTAAACGCCTGCACCAGGACTGGCACATTCAGACCCGACCAGCGAATCGTATTTGCAATCGGGCGCTCCTCACCGAAGTTCGGCAGCGTAATCAAAATACCGTCGATCTCATCGGCATGCGCCTTGAAAAGGTCGGCGTATAAGTGTGCCTCAGTCATACTTTCGACCGAGCCATAGTTAGTGGCATCTTCCGGCGCGATAATAGCTTTGATGCCTAGTTCCGCCAACACATCTAGGACGACTTTGCGACCTTCAACGCACAGATGCTTTGGAAAAAACCCGCGATTGCCGACAATCACACCCAGAGTGGGTTGTTTATTTAGCTTTGCCATACTGTTAGTTTTAGCGCATTTTGTCGTATTTGAAAAATGTAAGTGTTTGAACCCAGACCAAAGTGACAGGGACTTAATAAGCCTTTGTGCCTGTTTACAGTGCGTTCCAATCTCTCTAAACTCAGCGCAACTTTTTTGTCGCACAAGGCTGACATGCCAGACAAACTACTGTTGCCTGTCAGGCTTCACAGTTCACATCGCATTAAATATTCAGCTACATTATTTGATCATAAATTAGTTTTATAACTCACGTCGAGTTCTGAAACACCAAGGAGATCGCATGTTTGCTAGCAATGCAGCCGTTCGTGCAACCGGGGCGCTCACCCAGGTTGGCAAGGTTTTGAAAGCCGTCGCGCTTATCGCTGTTCTGTCTGTCACATCAATTTCGCCAATTTCACTTATTCCACTCCAAGTGCACGCACATGGCACACAACATGCGGCACAAGTCGGCTCAGACCGCCAAATGCGGATATTCCAAAAACTATGGAAGATTGTCAATGACACCTATGTCTACCCGAATTTCAATGGCATTGATTGGAAAGGCAAAAAGACTGAGATCGAAGCGAAAATCAACGCGGGTCTTGGTGATAGCGAATTTTATTTCTTGTTGCGCAAACTGATCGAAAGCCTGAACGACCAGCACTCGGTCTATTTGCCGCCGTTTGTGGCCGAGGAGTTATTCGATTTGTATTTCAACCCGGCCGCCTACGAGGGCGTGGGCTTGCTAACCGCCTCTAACCGCGAGCGCGGCTATTTGTATGTACTCCAAGTAGTCCCGGGCAGTTCGGCAGACAAAGCCGGTATCCGCCCACATGATCATATTACCCATATTGGCGGTTATCCAGCGCTAGATCGCGATGGCTATTCGCAAAGCTTTTTGTTGGCAGGCCCGGCCGGTTCGGAAGTGCCGGTGAATGTGCAATCGCCCGGCGGTGGCGCACGCTCCATCAGCCTGATGCGCGAGAGCATCCCCAATCTGGAATTGGTCGATCAGCGCATGTTGCCCAGCACCAACGGCAAGAAAATTGGTTACATCAACATCCCGACATTCTTCAGCCAAACCATCGACAAACAAATCAAGGCAGGCCTGCGCGAACTGATGACCCAAGCGGGTGGCAAGCTGGATAGCTTAGTCATTGACGTGCGCACCAATAGCGGCGGATCAATCCAAACCTTGGGCAACACGCTCAATGCATTTGCCAAAGGACCTTTGGGACGATTTAGAAGCCGTAAAGGTGTAGCCAGCAATATCTCGGGCCGCGGTGAAGCGATTGGCAATTCGCAAACAGTGCCGCTCGTGGTGCTCATCAGCCCTGACACAGCTTCTGCCGCAGAGGTCTTCGCCGGATCGCTGCAAGCCAAAGGTCGGGCACGATTGGTGGGCCAAACCTCCGCTGGCAACATTGAAGGTCTGCGCACCTACTTCTTCGAAGATGGTTCGCTGTTGTTTATCGCCGAGCAAGCCTTTGTGTTGCCCAATGGCAGCAGTTGGGAAGGCAAAGGTTTACAGCCCGTTGTGTCCGCCCTAGGCAACTGGGACGACATCACCATCGATAACGACCCAGCAATTAACGCCGGGTTGAATTTGTTGGCACAATAATTTTGTAGAGACGCACGGTAAGTGCGTCTGAGACATTGACGTAGAGACGTGCCTACCGCGCGTCTGAGACATTGACGCAGAGACGCGCCTACCGCGCGTCTTTACGATCTACATTATTCTGTTAGGAGACCCATGATTCATTTTCGCAAGTTCGTTGTGACTGGAATGGCCGCCTTGGCCCTGACGTTGACCGCTCAACCGATTGCCCCTGTCATCGCGCAGGCACCCAAACCGCCCACCGACGCACGCAAAGTCGTACAACCGGCCAAAAATGGTACATTCAAATTGGATGCAGGTGATGACCCGTATGGCTTTGAGCAAGCGGCGACATCGGCCCGCGATTTCGATCTTTCAGTCAGCTTTGTCAACCCATCCTTAAGCGACTATCTGGTTGGGGTGGACTTTCGTTCCAGTGGCCCGCATTTTTATGCGCTAGGACTCACCAGCGAAGGCAATGCCCTCATGTTTATCTCGCGGGCGTATGACCAATTTGTGCCGCTCAAAGACAAGACGTTTATGCCCAGTTGGAAGAAGAACGTCGGCGAGAAGAACGATGTCGCGCTCTATGTCCGCGGCGGGCAGGCCCTGCTGTTCGTCAACAAAGTCTTTGTCGACAGTTACGATGTCAGTGAATTCAACGATTTTGGCGATCTACGCATTTTTGGCTACGGCGCAAAGGAACAGAGCAGCACCCTCGATTACAAACAATTCACGGTGAAAGTGCCAGCGAATGCCATCCCGCCTTCGACCAGCGCCAAAGGCCCGATCAACAAAAGCATTGTGCTGAGCATGTATCGTTCCGGCTACTCACAGTGGGGTCGCCCGGCTGGTATGACCGAGCCACGCGCCGGCTGCTCGTCATTTAACGATGGCAGCCCGGTGTTGCAATTCCAAGCCGTGATGAAAGTTACCAACAATGGCAAAACCCCGATGAAACGCTGGGCTCCGCTGGCGGTGACACGCGGCAACAAGCTAGCCTACCTGTGTGTGTTGGGTTACACCGCTTGGCCGCTGGTCCAACCTGGGGCATCCGCCGATATCACGATTGAGTATTACATTGAAAAGGGCGATGCCATTGCTTATCTGTTCGTGATCGACTTGGACAACGGCCGCTCGGACAAGTTGCCAGCACCGGCGCCTTAGGAAGTGGAAAGTTGAAAGTGCAAAGTAGAAAATAGTCGGCTTTTTACCACGAAGGGCACGACGAACACGAAGATTTTAATTTCCTGTTTGTTGTGCCCTTCGTGATTTAATTTTTTATCGTGCGGAGGCAATAACCCATCGATATAATCTTGCACGAGCTTGAAGCAAAAATTAAACATGCTG
>JANMVQ010000426.1:0-46882 GCA_031392845.1 Chloroflexota bacterium | reverse complement strand
GCCTTTCTTGATGCGCTCTTTGATCTTCTTGCCCATCTTCACCCCGTCCAACTCATTTGGCGTATCGCAATACATGCGGATAGCATCGCGATATTTGCCACCGGCCAGCATGTAACACGGCACGCCATAAGCCTTGCCCGCCAGGTCCATGAGTGCCATCTCGATACCGCATACACCCCCACCCTGCCGGGCATGGCCACCAAACTGTTTGATTTTTTTAAACAGCTTGTCGACATTGCAAGGGTTCTCACCAATCAATAGCCGCTTGAGCATGAGCGCATAGTTCTTCGTCGCGCCGTCGCGTACTTCGCCATAGCCATATAGGCCCTGGTTTGTGTCTATCCGCACAATCGGGAAACGCCATCCATGCCAGCCCACCGTGCAGGTGCGCACATCCGTAATCTTCAAATCCCTGGGACTTGAGTTGGTATTAATATTGTCTTCAGGCCGTTTTTCGTCTTTTGTTTTTTTAGTTGCCATAGCAATAGGGAAGTAGCTCCCCTGGTCATTTAGATAGGCGAAGTAGCTACAATTCAGTTACAACACCCACAGTCCGTCTTGCTGCGTGCCGCACAACACCGTGCCAGTGTCGCTCATCGCCAGTGCCAGTGGCGCGCGCGGCATTTTTCCATCGCCGCGTTCCCAGCTTTGACCGTGATCGTTGGAGGTGGCCACCACCTGGGGGGTGGCTACTGCCAATTGGTTGCCATCGGGGGATGCCGCCAGCGCGCTGATCGGCCCAGAGGAATACGTGCTGCGCTTGCTCCAATTCAGCCCGCCATCCTCCGAATAGTGCAATCCATCACCCTCGCTGCCGGCCACCAACAAGCCATTGGCCCAAACCACTGCCGCAATCGGCATGGTGTCTACCGCCAGATTCAACTCGCGCCAAGCACTACCCCAATTTATGCTGCGGAACAAACCCGATGTCACCCCAAATACCATGCTGGTGTCGTTCATAAAATTGGGTGACAGTGCGACGCAACAGCCTTCTAGATCGAGCAACCCAAAATTGCACGTACTCCACGAGCGCCCACGATCCATACTGCGTAACAGGCCATCCTCCAACGTCACCGCGTAGGCCATACCGGTCCGATCAAACTCCGGTGTCAGCACCAGTTGCGTTACCTGCACCTGTTTGCTGATCGACGATTGCGTCCAACTCGCGCCTTGATCGTAGGAATACGCAATGCCATCGCGCGCACCTACCAGCAGGCTGGATGGCGTTGCCGCCACAGCGGTAATCGCCACTTCCTTTAACGTCTCAGCAATCTGCACACAGGTACCGTTTTCATACGTCCACAATCCCTTATCGGTGCCCAGCACCCACACTTGGGTGTTTGTTTCGGCTTTGCTCTTATCGGCCCATGTCGCCATTGCGTAAATGGTCTCTGGGCTTGTCTCAATTCGCTTCCATCTAGCCATAAGTGGGGGGAGTGTGGGACATCTGGCGGGAAAAGTCAAAGAGAATTAAAAATTCAAAATTACAAATGAAAAATGGCGTAAGGCCGCGTAATCTTTTTTCTTCATTCTGCTTTTTTAATTTTTACTTCTTAATTTTCAATTCTTAGTTTTTTAGCCCACCCCACCACCCGATCACAAATCGCCCTCACAATCTCATCCGGCACACCATTCACCGTGGCAGATTTCAAACGGTAATCACACGGGTCGTTCACATAATCGACCACTTGCCACAAGCCGTTTTGGGCCAACGCAATTTCGGTCGAGAATAACTTCAGCCCACACAAGCCTGCAATCTGTTGCATCATGCCACGCAGTACATTTAATTGATGGCGCCCTTCTTCTTCAACGGTCACAACATTTTGCTCATGCGTTTGGTCATCCTGCCAGCAAATAAACGTGCTGCCACAGGCATAAAACAGACGGAACCACGCCCGGCGCGAACCAAGCATCTGCGGCTCAATCCAAGCCTGCAACACCGTTTGCTCATATGGCCACTCCATCCGCCGCGTCAGCACATCCTGCCAAGTTTTGCCTGGTTTGAGTACCCCGCTGCCTCCGCTATTGACGCTCTTGATCGAAAACCGCTCACCCAACAGGCTTAAATCTGGCATACCCACGGTCGGGTGTTCTTTGACCGACGGCAGCACCAACATGTATGGCGCATGCAAACCATGCGAGATCAACCGATAGTGAATCGTGGGTTTGTGCCACGCTTGCCGTACCAGATCAAAGTCATTCAGCAAATACGGAATACATTGGCGTGCAATCGGCACATGCTGTTCATATTCCCCTCCTTCGTCCCAAACTCGATCGAGCAATGCCCGCGCTTGCAACGCGCCAGAGGCCAACTGTGGGCCAACCCGCGCAGCCTCCGGCGGCCCCAGACAGACTATCTGTATCCCCACCTTCTTCGCTGACCCTTGCAACAGGGCGATAAAGTCAGCATCATGTTCCCACGACCATAGAACCAACAAATCGAACATTTTTATTTGATCATTAAGAGATTTAAAGATTTGAAGATTTGAGCCATTGGGTCATTGATTTATTGAGTCAACCGTAATAAGTTCCCGCTCAAAGTTCGTCAAACTTTCGCCGCCCGTCTCCGTAACAATCACATCGTCCTCGATCCGCACCCCACCGACACCCGGCACATACAGGCCAGGCTCAATCGTAAACGTCATACCCGGACGCAGCGACATGGTCTCGCCAGCCACCATATACGGCGGCTCATGGCCTTCCAGCCCAAGTCCGTGACCGGTACGATGGGTAAACCATTCGCCATAGCCCGCTGCCTCAATCACCCCGCGGGCGGCCCTATCCACTGCCTCACAAGTCACACCCGGTTTGATGGCTGCCCGGCCCGCCGCGTTGGCAGCTTTCACCGTTTCGTAGAGCGTGCGCAACTTCACGCTGATCAGTCCAATCGCCAGCGTGCGCGTGATATCAGACTGATAGTTGCCATAGCGACAGCCCCAGTCAATTACTATCAAATCGCCCATTTGCAGCACCCGCTCACCTGCATGACCATGCGGGTTGGTTGCGCTTAGCCCAGTCTGAATCAATGGCTCAAACGCCACCCCTTGTGAGCCGCGTTTGGTCATGTGGTCAACCAACAATGCTGCTACATCGCTTTCCTTCATTCCCGCCTTAATATGCGGCAGCGTATCAGTCAAACCCTGCTGAGCAATCTCAATCGCCCGACGCATTTCAGCCACTTCTTGAGCGTCCTTGACCATGCGCAGTTGTTTGATGGCCTCAGCCGCCGAGGTTTGCTTGATTTCACCGGCTGCGTTTTGCAGCAAGTTCCATTCCAGCACCCGCATCTGGGTGGGTTCCACCCCAATGACCTGGCCGTCTATGTCATTCTCATCCAATGCCCGCTGAAACACCGTCTGCGGATCTTCACCATCGCGGTAGCTATACGTCCGCCAATCCAGCTTGACCGGCCCCGAAGTCGCCTTACCCATCTCAAAGAAAGGCGCGACTAAAATAGGTGCATCGCCCTTGGCCGAAAACAGTGCCACAATAGGGCGCTCACTGAGATGCATATGCAGCCCTGTAAAGTAAATCATGTTCGCGCCCGGAACCAATGCCACATAATCGATTCCTTCCGCGCGCAATATCTGAGTGAGTCGGTCGAGCCGTGTCTGTGTCATAAGGTGTATTGTAGTGAGAGTTGGCGAACGGAGTAATCTATGAACAAATTCTGGAATTTTGCAGGTGGTTTAATCCTAGGGCTGCTAGTCGGCACCGCTGCGGGGCTGCTGCTGGCTCCCAAACCCGGCGACGAGATGCGCAAGGAAATTCAAAAGGAAATCGACGATATCCTGACCGAAGCCCGCAAAGCCTCCGACCTACGCCGCCAAGAACTCGAGGACGAGTTCTCGCGCCTGCGCGGCTCTGGAGATGAACAGATGAAGAAGTGAAACCTGCCGATGATTTCATAATTCATAATTCTTACTTCTCAATTTCCTACCGATACCCTTCCGCCTGCATGTTAAACAGTCGCGCATACGTGCCGTCTTTTTCAATGAGTTCACGGTGGGTGCCCAGCTCGGTGATCTGGCCGTTTTCCAGCACCGCAATCCGGTCAGCCATACGCACCGTGCTAAAACGATGGCTAATCAGCAGCGCAATCCGCCCAGCCGTCAGCTCGCGAAAACGCTGAAAGATTTCATACTCGCGTTCGGCGTCCAATGCTGAGGTCGGCTCGTCCAACACCAACACTTCCGCCTCGCGCATAAAGGCCCGACCCAGTGCGATCTTCTGCCACTGCCCGCCGGAAAGATCGTTGCCGCGCTCAAACCAGTGGCCCAGCATCGTTTCGTATTTCAACGGCAACCCTTCCACGACTTCACTCGCCCCGCCTCGCTCCGCCGCCGAGTCGATCCGGGCCTGATCATCCAGCGCTTTAATCTGCCCAAAGCCAATATTTTCTTTGGCCGTGGCGTTGTAATGCACAAAGTCCTGAAAGATCACCCCGATCCGGTCGCGCAATTCATCCAAATCAAACTCGCGTAAATCAACCCCGTCTAGCAGAATTTGCCCTTCGTCAGGGTCATACAAGCGAGTCAGCAGTTTGATAAAAGTGGTCTTACCCGCGCCGTTCGCACCCACCAGCGCCAGCTTCTCGCCCGCGTTGATCTTCAGTGACACATGCTGCAATACCCAACCATCGCGATTGGGATACTTAAACGACACGTCCCGAAACTCGATGCCATCCTGAATCTTGAGCGGCAGCGGTTTCGGGTTGGTCGCCAGCACCACCCGCGGCATCATTTCCAAAAAGCCATACAAATTGCTCATAAACAGCGCGCTTTCATACAGCTGATTCACGTTGTACAGCAGCCCTTGGAAAGTGCCCTGGCTTTGCCGGAACAGCGACAGATACAGCGTCATGCTACCCAGCGTAATAGTCTGATCGATCGCCCGCACCACAATCCATGCATACGCCCCGTAATAAGACACTGTCGACAGCAGCCCAAACAACACGCTCACCACGCTGCGCTTGCGAGCCAGCGCCGTATCCTCATCAAAAAATTTCCAGAACAAATCGCTGTATCGTTTTAGCAACGGCTCGCCTAGCCCAAACAGCTTGATCTCTTTAACACTGAAAATATCCGTCATTAGATATTCAAAATAGCTCATCTGGCGCGCTTCTGGTGCACGCCAAGACAGCAAGCGAAAACTAAGCTGGCTCATCCGGTTCTGCACAATAAACGCCGGCAGCACTGCCCCAAACAAAATCAAGGTCACCCACGGGCTAAAAGCAATCAGCAACACTGCAAACGACGCCAGCGTGAGCAAATTCTGCACCGCCATAAAGCTGGCATTCATAATGCTAAGCGCCCGCCAGTCCGCCTCCCGCCGTGCATTCTGCAACTGGTCGTAGAACTTCGAATCCTCAAAAAATTGCAGATCTAATGACAGTGCCTTGCGAATAATCAACGTGTTAATCGAAAAATTCAGCCGCGCATGCAGCACATGCTCTATCAGCGTGCGCACCTGGCTCAACACAGAACTCAGCATGATCAGCCCAAACTCAAAGAGCAAATACGGCAACACGCTGCGCAGCCCCTGCTCTAGCGCCAGGTGCTGATTCATGCCATTCACCACCCCATCCACGATCAGTTTGCCCGCCCAAGCCTGCGCCGCCGGCAACGCCGCCCCCACAACCGTCACGACCGCCATTCCCACCGTTCCCGCCCGGTGCGCCCGCCAAATCAGCCCAAATGCCCGTACCAGGTTGGCCGTCGAGCCGCGCACATTAATCCGCTTTTTGTCTTCGTCATTGGGTTTCCATCTCGTAGGTCGCATATTTTCTCTATTTCAGCTTTCTATTTGCCACTTTGCACTCTAAACTGGCCGTTTTTGGCTATCACTTTGGCATCATACATCCTCGATCATCAAATAATCATTCTTTGGCATGAAGCCAATAAGACTTAAGACGCAAGCAAGTCTCTCGCCCTTTGTCTAATTGTTTGTGCTGCCCTTGTCACTTATAACCTTTCTTGTGACGCAAGGTTTCATTGAGACAAACAATACTGATCCACATCTGTTCGAGATACAAGAGATCGATGCCCTCAGCGCTGCCTTGGCGGCAGATGACATCATCCCCGCCACAGATATCGCTACGCCCGATCCAACTGATCCTTCCGAAAATCGCTTTGCCCAGTTCCAAACCGTCACCGATTCAAACACAACCCTTGTCGCAGAGATCAGAAACGGCAATGTCACCGCCATCGAAGCCTTCTGTGAGATGTTCCGTCCGTACATCCGACGCTATGCCGCCTCTATGTCACGCAAACTCACCCTGCAAGACATCGAAGACCTTAGCCAAGAAGTGCTGGCCGTCGCCATGGCCAAATTAGCCAATTTTCGTGGTGAAAGCCAACTGCGGACGTGGGTTATCGGCATTACTCGCAATATTTTGCTCGACCGGCTACGCAAAATGCGTCGCCAAGACATGCATGAAGTCTCCATCGCCGACCTGACTGCCGTCCTCGAAACTGAGGGCACCTCTCTCGAAGGCAATCCAGAACAAACTTCCTTGGAAAAATCCGATGCCGAACAACTCCATCGGGCGCTCAAAATTGTCAGTCCACAACTTCGCAACATACTTATTATGCGTTATGTCCGTGAGTTGTCCCTGCGTGAAATCGCTGAATCTACGGGTGAGTCTCGCTCAAAAGTAGAGCGCAAGCTGGCCAAAGCCAAACGCCAGGTCGGCGCTGCCCTCGATCAATAAACCCAGTTCATGTCCACCTAAGGTTGCATAAGATACACAACATTGGCTGGATGCAATCCATTTCATCCACCTGCATACTGTTCATAGTATTCATTCAAAGCAATAATTTTGAGGCATATAAACACACTATGACACAAACTGGCGCTATCCGCATTTTGATCGTTGACGATCATGAGATTATTCGCCGTGGCCTGAAAATGCGCCTCAATATTGAGCCGGATATGTCCGTAGTGGGTGAGGCGGATGATGGTGACACGGCACTTGAACAAGCAATGTTGCTACAGCCAGATATCATCCTGATGGATGTGCTCATGCCAAAAATGAGTGGAATTACTGCCACCCATCGCATGACTCAGATTTCTCCCAGCAGTGCCATTATTTTGCTCAGTCTATCCGACGAAGATCGCATGCGTCGCATGGCTATGGATGCAGGGGCATCTGCCTTTTTGACCAAGCACAGCCAGACCGACCCACTGATTCACACGATGCGTCAGTTAATCCTCGACCGTTGTTAGTGAAACACAACCTGAACGCTTCAGCTTAGTGGGGCACCTTGAGCCGTCGAGTAAGTATTCGAATTCGGTTATATCTTGTGACACTTCCCAAACGGCCCACTAAGGGATTTCATTTAGCGCAAAACCCGCTGAAATACTATAGTTCGATACGTCAAAACCTTAAGACTTAGTTGGTTTTATTTAGTGCCGCTAAGCACGGTCAAACACATAAAATCTAGTTTTTCACAGTTCGGATAAAAAAACTGCTAGAGATGCGCCAGCGAAGGCTATCTCTAGCAGTTCTGATTTTCCTGACGAACTGACTTGGCTGCCACACACCAGACAAATCTCTTTATCTGCGCAATTTATCTTTGCAATCGATGCGCTTGTGCAGGAATATGAACCCGCACACAGGTGCCTACACCAGGGACGCTCTCAATCGCCAATGAGCCATCCTGCTCTTCCGCGCGTTCACGCATAGTCTTCAGCCCTAGGTGTCCAGGGAATGCACCATTGGGGTCAAAACCCATCCCGTTATCACGGATCTCAAGCAACACACTGCCATCATCTGTTCGATCAATCCCCAAAGTGACATGCGAAGCACGGGCGTGCTTGATCGTATTTTGAATCGCTTCCATTCCAATACGATAGAGTGCTTCTTTAGCCTCCAGGCTAATCCCCTGTTCATCGCCGCGCAAATCGGTTTGCACTTGAATCTTCTGACGTGCTACCAGCCGAGCGGCTTGCTTTTTGAAAGCAGCATGTAATCCCTCAGTTTCCAGCGATTCTGGGCGCAATTCAAAAATCAAGGCGCGCATTTCAGCCAAGGCAGCCTCAGCCAACGACAATACGTAGTCCATAGGGTCTTTGGCGCGCGCTGGATCTTTGGCCAGCAACTCCAGCGAGGTCCGTGTGCCCAATGACATGCCGAACAATGCCTGCGATACTGAATCATGCAGCTCACGTGCCAAACGACTACGCTCGGCCAACGCCGCTGCTTGCGCAGATTTAGTTCGCAATTGATCGTTTTGGATCGCCAACGCCGCCTGGTTGGCAATCACCATGGCCAAGTCCAAATCTTCCTGACTAAAAGCACAGCCGTCCTTGTAATAAATAGCAAACACGCCATAGACCTGATCTTTAATAATAATCGGTACATCTAATAAGCACATATAGTTGTTGGCAAGCCATTGCGCCCAGTGGATATGCTTCTCATCAACAGCCGAAAGCTTAATTTCGTCTGCCACTGCCTGCAGGTTACTGCTAAATTGAGGGTGGCGTGTGTTCATAGCGGTTGTCAGCACACCTGTGCCCAACTTCACGACCATTTCCCCCACATAACCAGTCGGCATATTGCGGCCCACTTGAACCTTGAATACCTGCTGCACAGCATTCAACTGAAATAGTACTGCTCCAGAACCATGGAGTAAGTGTAGCGCTTGGCCAAGAATAAAATCCAGTGTTTCAGTTAGAGTCCGATTGGAATTGAGGCGATCGATAATATCGCCCAACCCCTCTGCTACAAAACGACGGCGTTCAGCTTCTTGGCGGCGATCAGATTCCGCTTCGAACAAGCGGGCATTCTCAATCGCAATGGCTGCTTGATTGGCAAATGTCAAAGCGAGATTGGCCTTGGCCTGATCAAAATGGTTAAGTTGGTTGCTTTGCATCACCAACACACCAATGGCACGATCGCGAATCACCAGCGGTACGGTCATCCAAGATTGCACAGTATGCGATAGCGGCATATCCATTAAGCGCATGTATGCGGCACGCAAGTCATTTGCCGGAGCGTCGTCGGCATGAACATCCGAAATCACAATGGGCCGCAGGTCCGCTAGCACTAGCGCAACAAAGTTGCTACTATTCACGTCCCCATCCCAGCGCTGAGTCAACATATCGCGGTCGGCAGCGCCGCTAGTCACAATCGATACGAACTCATTCGGAATGTTCTTATCTTGAGTAAAAATTCCGGCAGCCGTGTAGTTAAGTACATCTTTAAGCTGATCCAAAATTACTTTGAGCAATGGGGTAAGGTCGGCTGCAGAACTGACAATTCGCGATGTCTCGAGGAGCTTAGATAGCTCACGGGTGCGCTCTTTTACACGCTCTTCCAGCAAAATATTGCTTTGGCGCAGCAACATTTCTGCTTGTCGTTTAGCCTCTTCTGCCTGCTTTTTGGCACCGATATCCGCACCGGTCAGGAAAATGAAATCAAGTTGGTCATTTTCGAGGGCAACAGGCACCGCACGCCAGCCGACCAAAATATCTGCCCGGCTTTTGGTACGCAAATGGGTTTCAAATGAAACCGGCTGCTTGGTTTGAACCAGAGTCATACCGATTGCTTTTACGGCGGCCAGCTCATCCTCAGGGATAAATTCCGTAGCAATGGCCGTTCGATGAGTAATCTCATCTAGCGTGTATCCAAGCGCGTTCAAAACAGCTGGATTGGCGGTAATAATGTGGCCGTCCACAGCAATGGTCACGAAAAACGACAGTGATGACTGCACAATTTTGGCATTGAAGTCGCGCTGTCGGCGTAATTCATCTTCGATCTGATGCTGTTCGGACGTTTCCCGCAGAACAACAACCAAGTGAGTGCATTTGTCATTGTGGTCTACAACTGGAGTCACAGTCCATTGCACCCACAGTTCGGCACCATCTTTGCGATAGTTGATGGTCTCAAAAGTTACTGGGCTGCCACTAGTCCAAACTGAATTGACACGCTCAAGAATATCGTGTTTAGCCATACTACCCTGCAACAGGGTCAGTGTTTGGCCAAGGGCTTCTTCAGCACAGTAACCAGTTAGTTGGGTAAACGACGAGTTGACATAAATAATACGCGCTTCAGAATCCGACGTTGCTGCGACCTCTGTAACGATGACAGAGTCCATTGAATTTTCAATCACCGACTGAAAAAGATGGAGTTGCTTACGCAGCGGAGACCGATCATCAATGCCATTTTTGGCAATGACGGAGTGGGTTAAATTTCCGTGTGGGTCGATGACGGGTGCAATATCAATGTCCATCCATTTCTCTCATGGGCGCGCTGCTCTTTTGAACAGCACACAGTGATTGGTTGTATTCGATGTCGGATGATAGTAACACATGGTAGGTTAAGCATTAGAAGGCGTCTATCAGTCTAAAGTCCGAGATTAGACGTTCTAAATGTCATAGTATTGCAAGAATCATGATTCATTCGAAATACCAGTGAGCAGCGCGTGCCTAACGCTCGGCAGTGCCATCGGCCAAGGAACAATCACCCGAATCGTGGTTCCGCCTCCTAATGCGCTCTCTATCGTCAGCACACCCTTAAACTGTTCGGTTCGTTCACGCATCGACTGTAGCCCAAGATGCCCGGGAAACTGTTGATTTGGTTGAAAACCGATGCCATTGTCCTTAACTTGCAGGGTGACCTGACTTTCTGAGAGGTGCATACTCAAGTCGATCTGAGTGGCTTTGGCGTGTTTCACTATGTTGTGCATGGCTTCCACGCCCACACGATACAACGATTCTTTCAGATCAATCGGTAGACGAGGTTCTTCATCTAGGTCGGTGACCACATTGATGTTGTAACGCGATTGCAACGCGGCGGCGTGCTTCTTAAGACCCGCTACGATACCTTCGCTCTCCAATGATTCTGGGCGCAATTCAAATATTAGCGAGCGCATTTCTGCAATCCCGCCTTCTGCTAGTTGCAAAATGTAATCCAAGGGCGCTTTTAGCACTTTGGGATCACTCGATGTGGGCAACAAGGTGTGAATCGTGCGCGCCCCCAATGCAATACCAAACAATGCTTGGGACACAGAATCATGCAATTCGCGGGCCAATCGGCTCCGCTCGGTAGCAGCGGCCACTTGTCGCTCGCGGGCACGTAGGCTGCCGTTTTCGATGGCTAGAGCGGCCTGATCTGCAAGCGCTAGGGCCAGGGCCAAATCTTCTTCGCTATGCTTTTGCTCTTGGCGGTAATAAAGCACTAACACGCCGTGGGGCAATTCGCGCAACTGCACTGGCACAATGAGGGCACAAGCAAACTTTGCTCCCATTTCCATCCCTGCCCATTCGGTCTGCGAGGTTACTGGCACTACTTTAGCCTCGCGTTGGCGAATGACGGGTTCAAATGGATTATTTTCTAAGGGAATGGTACGGACGGAAGGAGCCAAGAACTTTGGCAAACCTCGCGACGCGCGCAGACGCAGATCCTTGCCGGCGGGGGTGAGTTCAAAGACAGCCGCAGCCGATGGGCCCAGCAACCGGATACATTGTTGCAGAATGTAATCCAATGTGTCTTCCATCGAGCTTTCGGAATTAAGTGTGTCCAGTACATCGCGCAAGCCTTCAGCTACTTCTCGGCGACGCTCAGATTCTTGATAACGCACTTGCAACTCACGGGTGCGCTCATCAACCCGTTCTTCCAACAGGCGCTGGCTCTGACGCAACAAGCGTGTAGTTGCTTGCATGCGCTGCATCATCATGTGGAAACCATCCAGCATACGCCAACTTTCTGTTCCCATACGGAAATTATTCACTGGCACATCTGGCATGACATCTGGCTTATCGGTTACTTGATCAAACAAGTGCAGCAGCACGCCATAGCCTTTTAGCACCGGCCAAACCACAGCACGAATGATAAAAAACATGAGCAGTACCAATATTAGCGCCAGCGTAATGGACGAAATCACATAGTTTCGTGATTCATTCTGCAGGTCAATCAAATAGGAACGTGTACCGACTACCACATTTATCTCTGGAATCGCCACTACGTAAGATAGAACCGGTTCCAGATCTTTGCCACCCGGGCGTAAGGCACGGTGATAAACATAGCCTTCATGAGTGCTATTAGCTGCGGCTTGCAAAAATTCTCGGAAGATGAATCGGCCATCTGGATCGACAAAATTGGATACATTATGAGGTTCATCCGTACTTGGGGCAGCAAATGGGTCGACCAGAAGCGTTCCATCATCTAGCATTAAGAAAAATAGGTTTGGAGATTGGGACTGTATCTGGTTAAGTCGATCGATCTGCGTAGTTCCAAGCACCAGCACTGCCGTCTCAATTTCCAGTCTCCCGTCCAGCACATCATCTCGGAACGGCTCTAGTGAGGCAGCACCCAACTGCGCTATGCGCGCCGCTTCGGCAATCCGCATTGCAAATAATTGGCTAGTGTGTACGTTAATAAAATAAAGCGAAAGAATGCTGTAGGCAAATAAGATTACGACTGCCGCCAACACAAAGCGTACAACCCCGCTATTCCACAGGTAACCCCATGTAAGAGAGGGACGGAGGGTCTCAGGTGATGGCTTGGCAGAATCCATAGAGTTAGACATACGGACAACCGTCCCCACAGTTTATCGGTTACGCCCACGGCGGGATTCGAACCCACAACCTCGGCATTAGAAGGGCCTTGCTCTATCCATTGAGCTACGCGGGCTAAGTTGTATGCGCACGAACTATATTCTAAATTCTAAATCAAATTTATGTTATGTCTTATTCAGCCACAGGTCGGATGCCGTTGTACACCATACGTCCCCCCAGCTGGGCCAATATCTCCGATGGTTTGCGGCTAATTCTTTGCGACAGTTCGAACGGTGTCATAGGTTGATTACTACTAATCAGAAACATTCTAAAGACGGCCTCGGCGACAGGCGTGCGGTTAGTGATGAAATCCGGATCTTGAGCATTCTGTGAGCGAATAATGTGCAAGATTGGATCCACACGTGTCACCTCACCTGTGCGCTCATCAATGTAATCATACAAATCGGTCGAGTCAGGCATGTTCTCTTGCTGATCCGGAGTCAAACACTTTCGGATTAGCACTTTTACATCCTGGTCGTTTTTCTCAAACCATCCGTAATCGATATGAAATTTCGTAGTTTCCGTGGGTCGATACAACTTCATTGCAGTCAAATGATACCAGACCTAGCCAAATTTTCCTGTCATTATTTCACGCGATGCCGCTAAATGAAGCCAATATAGAGGGCGCGGTGTCTGCCCCAAAACGCTGATTTCATCTCTTTACATTGCGAGTGAGATAATATCTTTTCAAAAGATATGCAATATGAGGAGCCACTCTGTCCATGAGCGACGCGGAAGCGCAGTCAGATGAAATCGAAATTGATCTTCGCAAATACATTACAGCTATTTGGGTCCGACGTCGGGCCATATTGATTTTTACGGTAATCGGGGCCTTACTTGGCGGCCTATTCGGTATTGTTTTTCCCGCAGAATACGAAGCAACTGCCGGTATCGCCATCATCAAAACCAAGACCGATGTGGTCTTTGACCCACGTGTCAAAACACTGTCTTCAGATGATTTGGCCGCAGCAGGTGTAGCGCTCACCAGCGCAGACGCACGCCGCAATGCTCTACTGACGCTGGTGAGCAGCGGACAAATTGCCAATCAGGTGATTGCCCGCATGTCACCCCAATTGGAAGTGACTGATAAAAATCCAGCCGTGTTGATGCGCCGTATCAAGAGCGAGCTGGCACAAAAAGGTGACTTTATCTTGATCAAGGCGCGCCACAACGACCCAATTATTGCAGCCCAACTTGCAAATGAATGGAGCCGGGTATATCAAAACTATGCCAATGGTGTGTTTGCTGGTGAACAACCCGACTATGCCAGCTCGGTCACTGGTGAAGTAAACCGGCGCCGCGAGTCATACGAAGTTGCCCAGAAAGAATTGGAAACGTTTATCGCAGAAAACTCGATTGACACGCTGCGCCACGAAATTTCTTCGACGGAGAAACTAATCGGTGGTTTGGTTGAAGAACAGAGTGAGAGCCTGCGCGTCACATTTCAGAAACGGGCCAACTTGCGCACCACGATTATCAGCCAAACCCTAGAAGCCCAGCGCCTAGCAGCCTCAGCCATCATCTCCGGTCAGTTGCAGACACAGACCAACCTACTCTATAAATATTACGATACACGCGTTCAACTAACGCAAATGCTGGATGAAGCGCGTGCCCTGCGTAGCCAAATTAGTAGGGGTGGCTCTGGCAATAGCAGCACCAACTACCTGTCCATCGTTCTGCTAAAGGCGCGTGCATTATCTGGGTTGCAAAACATTCCTAACAATCTGCAGATTAACATAAGCAATGCCACCAACTTCACCCAAACTCAAGCAGACCAACTCGTCGACCTTGACGCACTGACGAGCGTGCTCGAAGACCGGATCAAACAGGTGGATACCGCCACCCTTCAATTGACAAACGCGGTTGCCAGTGGAGAAACAGCTGGGCTGTCCGCATCGCCGCTGGTCACCAGCGCTTTGCAATCAAGTGCCACCGCTTCGCTGGAAAATATGCTTCAACTGAGTGGTCTAGAGGCATTGCAGTCCTCCACGAATGCTGATACAGCACTAAATAGCATCATCACCAGCTACGGAGTTAAGCTCAATAAGGTCCGCAGTAACCTGGAAGAACAATTGGCTCACAAGCAAAGTCTTGAACATCGGCGCGATGTGGAACGAGATGCTTACTCCACCTTGCTTAGCAAACAAACCGAAGTCCAAGTATCGGACGCCCTAACCGGCAGTGAGGTGCGTTTTGCATCAGAAGCCCTCGTGCCCGATCAGCGCACTGTCGGACGTAGCTTGTACGCCCTTGTTGGTACAGCCGCGGGTTTCATCATCGCTCTTTTGATTGCGCTGATCATGAGTCTCTTTCCGACAAATTCACCCATAAAAGAACGTCTAATCGCGAATCCGTTGGTGCGGGTCGTGCGCTGGGTTTTTAATCAATAACAGGCAAACGAAAAAATGGGCACTTAGATTGACCCAAGTGCCCATTTTGTTTTCCTAGCTAAAGCTAATGCATAACCTCAATAGTCTCAGTAACTTTTAGAGGTTGATTAGTGCAACGGTTCTAATCGCCCAAATGCCAATAATTGTCGCCTACTGGCACATATGTGCCACTAGCAACCAACGCCGCAAACACGTCTAATGGGGCAGCCCGTGTGACTGTGTTCACAGCAGAGTACAGCATACGCCCATGCACATTACCTTGTGGGCTAAGCTTGGCAATTTCAGGGAACACCTCGCGCACAGTTTGGGCCACCCCGCGCGGCTGATCACCACGCATTGTATCCAGCGTGCGTGGGTCATCCACGAAGATCGCCATCAACTCGTCCACTTCGTTGGTGACAGCTCGTTGGGCCGTGTCCAGTCGCAGACGCGTGTCGCGCACTGAACCCACCCGCACCCACTCACGGCGGGGTTTGTGGCGCTTGACGTCGATGATCCAGATATTGTCTGCGTCGCTTCTGGTGAGCCCGATCGTGACACCGGTCGGGAGTTCATTTTGCTTGTACCAGTCGGCCAGCCCATAGATGTAGCGGCCATCACGCACCAACCACACCACAAACTGCTTGCCGTTCACTTTGTCTTGAAAAGTAATCGGCACTCGTGGTTTGTCGAATGCGGGCAACACCGCTGCCAACTTGCGTGTCCACCCCAAGGTGCCTGCACGCCGATGCGGGAAGATCAGCACACTGGTAGCGCTCTGAGTCGATGTTTCTGCTGCAATACCAGCATTATTGTTGAACTCCAGTTCGTCATCCAACTGAATCGCCAACGCGCGCAGATCATCGCTGATCGTTATGCTGTGCGTTGTCGGAAAGCGTGCTGGCATCAACGCCGTGGGGATCTGGCGCACTTCAACTGGTTCCAGTCGACGCAGGAACCACGCAGGCTTGTCGTTAAGGCTGATCTCGTCAAAACGATCATCTTGGCTGAGTGCCCGGTTCAGCGAAATTTCCTGCACGCTGCCGATGACATCTGCGGGCAAGCCTAAATCTCGTAGCAACACATCGCTGGTCAATGGGCCACCATTCGACATATCCAACACGGCCTCAGCCAGATTTAGATGCCCAACATTCACTTCGGCCATCATTTCGCGCAAGAACCATTCGTCTTTGATGCGAATGAAGTCGCTGTTGGATAGCAAACTTGCATTCACTGCTGCTTCAACGGGTTCGCGATACAACTCGTATAGCTCTTCCGGTTTTTTCAGATCAGCATCGTCGGTCAGTGCATTGATATCCATATCGTTCAGACGGTGTTGGCCAAGAAAGTTCGCAGCGAACTCGCGACGCTTGCCATTTGCTATCTCAACGGTGATGACATCAAAGTTACTAAGATCAGGATTATGCCCTGCCCGTATCTCGACAACGCGACCATTCGCGAAGTTCAATACAGGAAAGACAACTGCCTCCTCGAGCTGATATTGCCGCTTGGGTTGGTACAGCGTTAAGCTGCCCAATTGTTGACGTAGTGTAGCCGACTCAACATCAGTCCGATGTTGAATTAGCGCCAGCGCCAGCTCGTGTGTGCGTTTGGGTGCAAATGCTTCGAGGAGCAGATTTGAAATGTATTCGAGGTCGTCCGCAGTAAGTTTGAATGCAGACCAGTATTCGGGAGTTTGCGTTTGTCGATGATTCACTCGCTACGCCCTTTTTTCCTAGGATTTAAGCTTGCGGATTATACAGGACGTATCTCTAAAATTTTCCTAGATTAATGCAACATCACTGCACCCAACAAACGGGCCTTGGCGCGGATAAGAATTTCCTTGGCCTGTTGGGCGTCATCTCGACGGGTTTTATCGACTTGAATCGCCAACATTACTGCGTCCACCTGCGATGCAAGCATAGCCGAATCGCTTGCGGTCAAAATAGCGGGCGCATAAAAAATTACGAAATCGGCTTGGGCTGTCAACCCCTGAATTAGGGTAATCATACGTGGCGAGCTGATGAGATCGGACGCTGGCTGAGCCAATGTCCCACTGCTAAGCAGCCGTAACCCTGGCACAGCACTTTGTTGCAACACCGCTGCCAATGTAAGGGTTGGCTCGGCCAACAAATTGAGCAAACCTGTGCTGTTACTCAACCCAAGCAACCCCGCCAAAATCGGCTGACGTGCATTGGCATCCACCAAGATAACGCTCTTTTCGATCTGCGCCAAGGAGACAGCCAAGTTGGTTGCCATCACATCGCCTTGCTCCTGCTGGCTCGGCGACGTAATCAAAAGCGTTTTAATCGGCGCTTCGAGCGCGGCAAAATGCAAATTGGTGCGCAATGCCCGATAAGCTTCTGCCGTAGCCGAGGTTGGGTTGTTAACGGTGATTAAACTCATATGCTGTTACCCTTTGGCCTCTGCTGGGATCGCGCCGATAACCGGCAACAATAACCTGCGCTTAACATCGGCCTGGTTACGGATATGCGCCGATCGCAGCCACTCCAGCACGCCCACGATCAACGCACCGATGAGTGCGCCCAACAACCCTGCCGCGACCGTGATAACACTGGTGCGCGGATAATCTTTTGAATAGGTGGAGGGTGGGTCACCTAAGATCGCATCCACCCGATCATTACGGCTCTGTTTTGCATTCTCATTGTCACGATACTCACGAAAAAGCTGGGCCCACGCATACGCAATATCTTTGGCGGTGTCACCATTCTGGTCGCGCACTTCGATCACCACGCCATATTTGGCGGCATCTTCGCCAGCCTTAGTGTTCTCGTAAATTTCGTCGGGCGTGTAGTCCAACTTCAAACGCTTGTTAATCTCTGCTGCATTTTTACGCGAGAATACAATACTTATGTAAGATGCAGTCAGTTTTTTGGTCGATTCGGCCAATCCAAAATCTGCGCGAGCTGGCTGCAATGTTACTTCCATCGTCGCCTTATAAATAGGCGTTTGCATACGACTGAAGACATAGGCGCTCAACGCGGCCAGCAATCCCACCAGCACCACAATCCAAGCGCGTCGGCGCGCCAAATCCAGGTAGTCGTTTATTTCCATAGCAGTTTATGATTTCGGGATATCGCCGATAACGGTCAGGCCCAATAACTCTACCTCACGCCGATCATGCACAACCCGATCGATATAGTGCGCCAAAAATGCCAGCAACACCCCCAGCCCCAAGCCTAACCCGATTCGCACAGGCAACTCGAAACGGCTACGCAGGTCTATGGAAAGCGGCACAGGCACAGGCGCGTCGAGTACACGCACCGGAGATACCTTCGCATCCGTTAACTGCGGCCAATACGCCGAACTGTTTTGGTTCAGCTCATCGATCACGACTTGCGCCACCTGCGCCGCTACCGTTGGGTCGCCCCAAGTCACAAACACATCGATCACACTGGCACGATAATCTGAGCGCAACGCACCTTGAATTGCGCCGGTAATTCCGGGCGACGCGCGCAGCTCATCCGACAACCGCCCTACCAGCGCACCGGCGAACTTGCTAGTAGTCAGCATATCTTGCACACCACGTGTAAAGTACTCCGACGCCAACCAATCATAGTGTCGGTCAAAGGTGTATACCCCCGGCACTTTCTCTGGGGGCAGCCCCACCGCAAAGCGCATCTTCACCTGATACAACGTCACCGGCACTGGGCGCATAGCTAGCGTCAGCCCAGTGATCACGACCACTGGCAACACCACCAGCCACCAGCGGCGCAATATCAGGCGAAGATAGTCAAGCAGTATCATGCAATTAGCGATCCGACGACTCGTGACTTATGAATCACGAGTCACAGTCACGAGTCATCAATCAGTCAATGGTCAATCCTAAATCAACCATCCCAAGTTAAAGCACTTCTGTCCGATTCTGAGCCTTCAACTTGTCAACGATAGCCTTCACTTCCTGCACCCGATCTAACGGACAGACAAACACCGCATCTGGCGTATCCACAATCACCAAATCTCGCACACCGACCGTGGCAATTATGCGCTGCGTAGTGCCTCGGATCAAAGAATTGGTGGTGTCAATGCCGATATGATCACCCAACACGACATTACCCGCCTCGTCGGTCTCCATCACATCCATCAACGAAGCCCAGCTGCCAATGTCACTCCAGCCGATATCGACCGGAATCACCGCCACCTTTTCTGCCCCTTCCATAATGGCGTAGTCAATGGATTTCCGCGGTGCGATTTCCCAAGCCGCATCCAACTTGGTCGGATAATCGGGCGTGCCAATGCTCCCATCCATCTGAACCAGCGCCTCGGCAAATGCAGCCTGCTGGCGGGCATACTCGCGTAACCCAGTCTTGCAAGTGAGGATAAACATACCGCTGTTCCAGGCGTGTTTGCCACCCGCTAGCCACTCCTGTGCCACCTCAAGTTTTGGCTTTTCGGCAAAGCGCACAGCCTGATACGCCGTCAGTTCGTTAAACACACCTATGGTTTCGCCTTGTTCAATATAGCCAAAGCCCGTCGCGGCAAAAGAAGGCGTTATCCCGAGCGTCACGATATAGTCCTGCTGCGCCACGTCATAAGCCGATTGCAACACCTGCAAAAAGTGCTGCACTTTACCGATATGATGATCTGCCGTCAGGATGGCAACCGTCGCGTTGGGATCGTCATGAAAGATATGCTGCAAGCCCAGCGCAGCGGCTGGTCCACTATCCTTTGGCCCCGGCTCTACGATATAGTTTTTGGCCGGAATGCCAGGTACCTGTTCCTTAAAAATCTCGGCCATTAGGGCATTCGTCACCACATGCACGCGCTCTAGCGAAATAAGCGGCTGCAAGCGAAATGCCGTAACCTGAAACATAGTGCGTTCTTCAATAAGCGAAAGTGATTGTTTTGGTCGATCTTTGCGGCTAAGCGGCCACAGACGTGTGCCGCTCCCCCCAGCCATAATGAGTGCGTGGTACATTGTTCCTCCAGCGTGCAAATTTTTGGGATGGGTAAACAACTTTGCCAATCAAGCGTTGTATGCCGCTTTGGATTCACGGACAAGAATGTAGCTGTTGCCGGTTGCTTGTCGCACCAGCCCCTTCAACTCCATCAATGCCAGTGTAGCGGTTACCACATCTGTGGGTAATTGTAACTCGCGTACCAGCGCATCGGTCTGAGTGGGTTCATGGGAAAGATGCTTTACTAATTTGCGTTCCAGATCGTTCTCTGGGATAGCTTTTTGAACTTCAATATGGGCGGCTACATGCTCGCGTGTCAGGTTCAACTCTTCCAAAATACTGTCGATATCTAGCACCATCTTCGCGCCCTGTTGGATTAACTTATTCGTCCCGCGGCTGGTCCGATTAAGGATGTTGCCCGGCACCGCAAACACCTCGCGTCCCTGATCGGCGGCAAATTGGGTGGTGATGAGTGCCCCACTCTTCTCGTCTGCTTCTACGACAACCACACCCAAACTCAGCCCGCTAATGATGCGGTTACGCGGCGGGAAGTTCATCGCATCTGGACGCGTGCCAAGCGGGTAATCGCTGACCAACGCCCCATGTTCCATGATCTGCTGGGCCAGCTTGCGGTGCTCCGCTGGATAGACCACATCTACCCCACAACCCAGCACCGCCAGCGTGCGCCCGCCTGCTGCGATAGCCGCCAGATGTGCATATGCATCCACGCCCCGCGCCATACCACTGACTACAGTCAGCCCATGCAGCGCCAGCTCACGTCCTAGCATTTCAGCTACCTCACGCCCATAAACGGTGGCTTGGCGCGTTCCGACAATGCCGATAGACCAATCGTCCGCCATAGTCAGCGCCCCGCGCACATACAGCACCGGCGGTGGATCATGCACCTGCCGCAACATTCGCGGATATGTCGCATCGTCAAATGTGATTACCGTCACGCCCGCTTTGCACACGCGTTCCCATTCCTGTTCCGGAACCACCGTTTTGCGCGCAACAGATAAATTGCTCAAAACGCGCTCGTCCAAGCCCATTTGGCTTAAGCTGAAATAATCCGCCTGCCACGCCCGCGCCAAAGTGCCAAAATGTTCCTTCAGCAAACGCATCTTTACTGGGCCAATCCCTTTCACGCGCTCAAACGCAAGGTAATATGGGGTTTCCGGGGATGGAAGGGATGGAAGGGATGAAGGAGCAGCAGGAGTTGGAGAAGATAGAGGGGGAACAGAAGACGGGGGTGCCATCACCCAATATCGTAATACGTTGTACGCAGCACGTAATCGGTTTTTGGGTGGAGCTAAAGAACAATCCTACGAAGGAGTGCCTCAGCATTATTCCCTACGCCTCGCCTTTACCCCAGCCCATCGGGCACAATCACTGTAATAACACGCGCGGCTTCATCAATATTCAAAACTACACTGGCAATTACCGGCAACAGTAATTCTTTGCCGTCAAGCTTATTAATGATGTAAACATCATTACTGCCCGTAGCTAACACATCCGCCACTGTGCCCAATACTTCACCCGTAGTCCGGTGCACACGCATACCAATGAGTTGATGGGTGTAATACTCACCGGGGGGCAATGGGGGCAAATCATTATAGTCAATCAGGACCTCATGCTCGCGTAAGAGTTCGGCGTCATTGCGCGTGACCACCTTAATAAGTTTGAGCAAGGCGGATTCCTGATGCACCCGAAAGGCCCGAATCTTGTAAGTGTTTAACTCACCCCGCGGAGAGCGCAAATAGATCCGCTTCACACTGCCGAAGATGCTGAGGTAGCCCGCGGGGGCCTGCACCTTCACTTCGCCCAAAATTCCATGCGGGCGGGTTAACTTGCCAACCAGCAAAAGCGTTTCAGGGGTTGAAGCGATCGAAGCTTTCTGAGGGATTGATGTATCTAGTTCCGAGGGTTCAGCCACTGATCTCCAGCACCACGCGTTTGCGCTGCTTCTGGGCGGCGACACGCAATAGGGTGCGCAACGCATTGGCTACTTTGCCTTCACGGCCTATCACGCGGCCAATTTCTTCCGGCGAAACATGCAGCTCCAAAATCGTCGTGCCGCGATCTTTGTGTTCGACCACCGACACGGCGTCTTGGTTATCCACCAGGGATTTGGCAACAAAATCAACCAATTCTTTCATAGGCCGTCGTCATCGTAGAGACGCGGTCCGCTTCTGGTGCGTCTCTACGGGGTTTGCGTGCAAAATATTAATTAGGCTTCGACTGGCGCAGCTTCGGCCTTCTTGGTCTTAAATGCTGCCTTGCGGCCAATGCGAGTCTTGGGACTGGGCACTGGTGTGGCAGCCACTTTTGCGGCAGCTTCTGCAACCAATGCTTCCACCGTTTCGCCCTTCTTCAGGCGCTCAAAACGATCAGCCGTGCCGTACTTCTTCAGCAAGCGATCTACTGCCTCGCTGGGCATAGCACCGACATTCATCCAATGTAATGCGCGATCTTCCTGAATTAACACTGTTTCCGGCTCAGTGCGTGGGTTAAACAAACCAATAATCTCGATAAACTTACCATCGCGGGCCGCTTCGCGATTGGCGACCACGATACGATATTGTGGCTGCTTCTTCGAGCCCATGCGACGCAAACGAATTCGAACCATTTTTCTAAATTACTCCTTGAACAGAAAGGTCGCTATTTTACCGCAACTTTTACAAAAATCTATTAGCGCCTACCCATCAAACCACCCATCAGCTTGCCACGTGGCGAGCTAGACAGCATCTTCATAAACTTCTGTGCCTGCTTAAACTGGTTGATGAGCGCGTTAATATCTTCAACTTTGGTGCCACTGCCTTTAGCAATCCGACGCTTGCGCGAGGCATTCAAAAGACCAGGATCGAGCCGCTCCTCCATTGTCATAGAGCTGATAATCGCCTCCGTTCGCTTCATCTGCTTCTCGGTCATGTCCGGTGATATGTCTTTGAGCGCATCACGCATACCTGGCAACATGCCCAGTAAATCATGCAGTGGTCCCAGCTTCTTCACCTGGCGAATCTGCTTCAAGAAGTCGTCGAAGTCGAACTTGCCGCCCATCATGCGTTCAGCCGATTTGGCGGTCTCTTCCTCGCTAAATTCCTGTTGCGCACGCTCGATCAGTGTCATTACATCGCCCATACCCAGAATGCGCCCAGCTAGGCGGTCAGGATGGAACGGCTCAAATGCGTCGGACTTCTCGCCGGTCGCCAAATACTTGATCGGTACACCGGTCACTGCACGCATGGAAATAGCGGCACCACCGCGCGCGTCACCATCGACTTTAGTAAGAATTAGCCCAGTCAGACCCAGCCGTTTGTTAAACGTATCAGCAATATTTACAGCTTCCTGGCCGGTCATGGCATCGGCCACAAGCAATACTTCGTTTGGGTTGGTGCGTCGCTTCACCTCTTCAACCTCGCTCATCAGCTCGTCATCGATCTGCAAGCGACCAGCCGTGTCCAGAATCACAATATCATATGCGCCTTCAGTGGCCTTCTTTAGGGCGTTCTGGCAAATCACTGGCGGGGGCACTTTGTCCCCTTCGGTGTAGACCGTAATATTTAGCTGTTTGCCCAACTGTTGCAGCTGCATAATGGCCGCTGGACGCTTGGTGTCCGCCGCCACCAATAAGGGCTTGCGCCCATTGCCGCGCAGCGCGACTGCCAACTTAGCCGCTGTGGTTGTTTTTCCCGCGCCCTGCAACCCCACCAGCATAATCACATGGGGAGAGGGCCCGCCCAAATTCAAAGTCGCACCTTCACCCAGCGTATTGATCAATTCATCGTGAACTATTTTGACCACGGCCTGGCCCGGTGTCAAGCTCTGATGCACTTCGGCACCGATCGCACGCTCTTTGATGCGTGCCAGAAAATCCTTAACGACTTTGAAGTTGACATCGGCCTCCAGCAAAGCCAACCGTACCTCACGTAGCGCCGCATCCACGTCTTGTTCATTCAAGACGCCGCGCCGGTTTAATTTGTCAAACACCGCCTGGAGTTTGTCCGAAAGTCCTTCAAACATCGTGTTATTCCCGTTTCGACTATCTAAAACCATCTAAAACCAAGGCGGTCTTTGGGACCGTCACGGTTTACGCATCGTCTATTTTAGTGTGTGGGCGTTGCTGATCGCAGATCGATCACATCGGCCACCCGCGCACAAGACCCATCTTGCAATCGTACGATTTGATCCACATTGGCGGCGGCGCTACGCACATAGGCCAGAGCCTGGTCTGTGCTACGGCTGGTCAGCGCTACAACAACTCCCTCCAACGTAGAAGCGTCATTGGCCACATACAAATCTAAGCGCACCAGCTTTTTGGCCATCTGGTTGCGGCTTTCCATCCGCGCAATGATCTCCTGACCGATATAGCACCCTTTGCTAAAACTCACCGCATTCCACAGCCCCGCCTCTAGCGGGATGTAATCTTCCCTAATCTCATTTGGGAAAGCTGGCATGCCTTGTGCAATTCGCAATGCTTCGTATGCTGCAAACGGTTGCAACTGTCCAGCAATGCGATCCGCCAGCTTGGAAAGCACACCCACCCCAATCAAATAATATCCTGCACCCTCCAACGGCGGCGCCTTCACCACCATCTGGCTGCCTTGTTGCACATGTGCATACGGCGGTGCGGCGTGCAGATGGGCCTGTGCCTGCGGTTCAATCGCACTCAACCATTCGTCTGCGCCCGCACCAAACACACCCACCATCTGGGTAGCCACAGTAATATCATGAACCTTAACTTCGTCGTTATATAACACATATTTGCGCAGCCACTGCACTACCGATCCAGCATGACCCGCGCCCGTCAGCAAAATCACTGCATCGTCCAACGCCAGCGCCGGGGTGTAGTCCACCATCCGGCCAATCGGTGTCGTCAGCACAGTCGGCTGTCCTTCACCTTGTTTTAATTGCAGCACATCACCCGTGCTCATGCGATGCAAAAACTCCAGGCGGGTGCTCCCAGTCATCTGCACCCGCCCAAAGGTTTGGGTTAAATTGAAAATATACGTCATAGATTTTAGCTTTCAGCGGTCCACTCCGTGCTGAAAGCTAACGGCAGACCGCTATCTCCCCAACCATGCTTCGATCTGCAAACGATGTTCATTATCATGTTCATCGCCGTTGCCATGCACCAAATCGGCCAAGCTGTCGCCGTTTAACGAAGGGTAAAGTTTCTTGTCGAACAAGGTGGCCTCATTCGGCCATGCTTCCACCCGCTTGATGAGTTGCGCATGAGCCCCACGAAAATCATCTAGCACGCGCTTCGACTCGCGATCTTTTTGTTCGGCGTAATCTTTGACATTTACAGTGGCCCAATCATTCACGCTATCGTTCACTACACCCAACGAGGGTTTTTGCCCGCGCTCCGCCTGAAACATGACCGTAATCGTGCGCGAGAGCCATACCGTAATATGGGCCAGCATGTCTTTCACCGACCACCCCTCGACCACCCCTAGTTCTGTCATACGCTCAGCGGGCACCTTGGCAATCACCATTTCCAATGCCACACGGCTGGTTTTCAGTCGCTCAGTCAATTCCTGCTTGGTCTTTATTTCGCTCATCGCATGTGCTCTACAACTTAACACAAAAAGCGGGCAACGCTCATACGTCACCCGCTTTTACGTTCAACTTTGCACTTTCAATCTTTTACTGCTCAGAGTGCTTCTGCTCAATCCAAGTCAGCAAATCCGTCATATCCTGCTGGCTCAATTGTTTGGCATAGGTCTGGGTCATCAGGCCAGGCTGATAACCTTCCACCACATACTCATTCGGGTTCACAATGCTCTCGTAGATATACTCACGCGCGTTATAGCTTGGCTTGCGGGTGGCTGCACGTACGAACACCCCGTAAAACGACGGACCAACCAGTCGCTTGTCTTTTTCCTGTGAGTGGCACCCTATACACCCAGACAGTGTAAACAACTGTTCGCCCTTCTTCGTATTACCAGTCGGCAATTTTGCTAGTTCCGTTTTGGCCTCTTCTGCTGTCTTGCTCACAACCAGCACCGGACCCTTTGCGGCCGCCGCTTCAGCTGCGAACTTCTCCGCCAGTTGCTTATTTTCTTCCGCTCGTATGTGCGTCGCATCAGGCTTCAAAAACGCAGATGCAGCAACCAAAAACGCCACAAACCCAATCGCTGCCAGCACCAAGGGTTCGCGATTGGGAGTCAACGGCTTACGCACTTTGGGAACCTGAATGCCATACACAGACGCATTCAACGCCTTCAACGTAGCCTCAGCCGGCACATTGCGCTTGAAATAGCGTGTCAGAAATGGCCCTAACCAAGCCAACAAAAATCCTAAACCCAAAGTCAGAACAATCGGCCCAACAATGGCCGCACCAATAAGAGCTATCTCAGGCATGTATGATCTCCAAACTTTCTTTCTTTCATCGCCATATGACACGGCGTAAATTATTTCTATTTAAACCTATTAACGCTACAAACTATCTAATCTTTCTAAACCTTCAACCCACTTCTTACTCAATCGTCGCTGCCACAAACTGCTTAAATAGCTGCAACATATCCTGTCGCTCAGTGGTCATCTCTTCCGGATGCCACTGCACTCCCAGATAAAACTTACGATCAGGCATTTCCAACGCCTCGATCAACCCATCTTTTGATCGTGCCGTCACGATTAACCCATCGCCCGCTTTTTTGGCGGCTTGGTGATGAAAGCTGTTTACACCCACATCGCCCGCCCCCACAATGTTGGCCAGCTGTGAATGAGGTTCCACACACACCTGATGCAACACCGTGCTGCGACTCGCCGCTTCATACCGCCCGTTATGCTGAATGTCGAAACGGGCATCCTGATGCTGGCTCGGCACATCCTGAATCAACGTCCCCCCCAAGGCTACGTTCATGACCTGAATGCCCCGACAAATCGCAAACAGCGGCTTATCATCTGCCGCGGCCCACTGGCTCATCAACATCTCAACGTGGTCGCGCACCGGGTCGATTCCCTCGGTCTTTTCATGAGGCGCTTCGCCAAACAAGACTGGGTTCACATCATCACCACCAGTTAGCAACACACCCCCACATGATTGATACAACTCGCGCAATATGCCAGTGTCAAGCGTCACCGGAATCATGAGCGGAACAGCGCCCGCCGCAATCACACTCTGAATATAGCCGTGGGCCATTGAAAACCGACGTCGCTCAGAATCCTGGACAGGGGTGGGAATCAAAACTCGTGGCTGTGACATTTTTAATGAAAATGAAATAGTAAAAGCTCAAACATTTTAATTCCCATAATTTTACATGCGCCCCAACAAAAAACTCCTGAGATCAAACAAGATCTCAGGAGTTTTGCATATAGTCAAGAATCTGCGCTAAACCAACTTGGCGCTCACGACACTCTTATGCTTCGGCGGGTGTTTTAGGAGCGGTGGCGCTCGCAGCAGCGGTCGCGGCCGCACGTGCTGCTTTCTTGCCCACAGGCAGGATTTCCTTCAAACGCGCCGACTTACCACGCAATTCGCGGAAGTAGTAAAGCTGTGCCCGACGCACCTTGGCGTGGCGGGTCACTTCCACTTTGTCAATACGGGGTGACATCAACAAGTAAGTGCGTTCCACACCGACGTTGTTGCTGGCAATCCGACGTACTGTAAAGTTGGCATTTACACCACCTCTACGCAAACGGATCACCGTGCCTTGGAAAACCTGGATGCGCTCACGGTCACCTTCAACAATTTTCTGGTGAACACGAACGGTATCTCCCGCCGCTAGCGGTGGTATTTTCGAATTTGGCTGTAAGCTCTTCTCAAGTGATTCAACGAGGTTCATGACAACTCTCCAAAATAACTTCAAATTACGTTTTATGAAAGATATCTGATGATATCTAATGCTAGCGCAATAAAATTTCTTTATAAAAGCCGCGGGAGTATATCACAAACCCGTGCCTTCTTTTCCTAGTAATTATTTCTGCGCAACCAAGCCAAATGCCTCGCGCGCATCCCAAACTTTGCGAAATCCGGCTTCTTTTAGCCTCTGCACTACCCCGCGCGTCACTCGGCTGCCCGATTTACTGTCGGGGTCACCGACATAATGAAACAACTTACCATTGGCGGTCAGTACCCGAAACACTTCTTCGTAAAAGTCTCGCGAATACAAATCGCCGGCCAAGCTAAACATCGGCGGATCATGGATCACTCGGGCAAAACTGGCATCCTCAAAATCTTGGATCACATCAAAACTATCACCAATAATCTGGCGAATCTTGGGGTGATCAAACAGCCCCTGTGACCAAGGATTGGCCCGGCACATTTCTTGTGCCACCGGGTCAATCTCGACCGTAACAACCGCATCAGCCGTCTTGGCCGCTTCCATTGCGGTGTAACCCAGCCCGGTCGCAGTGTCCAACACCCGCCCGCGCGGATCAGCTGCTTTAATCTTCGCTCGTGTGTCTTTAACCGGATTGGTATTCTTAATCCGATGCATCGGCAAACCCGACACCAACATTGTCGGCGCAGATTCCGTTGGCATTAGGCTGTAATGCCGCCGCAAAACCTCCGAATAGGCATGAACTTTTTTAATGCCTGTGCTAGTTAGCTGAAAACAACTAACCTCTGCATCGACTATTTGGGCCAGTTCTTCCCAAGTCACATGGACTTCTTCGTCAAATCGGACACCCGCCCCATCCAGCATGACCGTCGTCTGCGTCAGCTCCAGATCTGCCGAGCTGATAACCCTGTGCTGGCCCCGATCACGCGCTTGTAACAGTGGGCGGGCTTGCACATGCGACAAAATCAAGGTCATGGATCCTTGGCGAGTTGCAAACACCTGCCTGATCTCGAAAGATACGGCAGGTGCTCAATGACTGTTGTGACCCACACCTATCACGTAAACCGCAAACGAATTAACGCTTGGTATACGTTGGGCCCTTACGTGCACGCTTCAGGCCTGGCTTTTTGCGTTCCTTCGCACGTGCATCGCGTGAGAGATAGCCCGCGCCCTTCAAGGCATCGCGCAGTTCGCCATCAGACTCAACCAACGCGCGTGCAATTGCCATGCGGGTGGCGTGGGCTTGCCCGGTCGAGCCACCGCCATTGACCTTGACACTCACATTAAATCGGGAGTCAGCACCAGTCAATGTCAAAGGCTGATGAACCGCAAGACGATCAATATCGCGGCCAAAATACTCTTCAAGTTTTTTATCGTTGACTAGCACTGCACCGCTGCCACCTACATAAATGCGCGCACGGGCGGTGGCTTCCTTACGGCGGCCAATCCCTTCATAATACTGCTGTTGAGACACTTCAGTCATACTCTGCTCTCCTACACTTCAAGCGCCACTGGCTTTTGCGCAGCGTGCTCGTGCTCGCTGCCTGCATATACCTTGAGCTTCTTGATCATTTTCTTGCCCAGTTTGGTATGCGGAATCATGCCCCACACCGCTTGCTTGATCACACGTTCCGGATTGGTCGGCAACACGTTCTTCAACGCCGCTTCTTTAAAACCACCGTTATATTGTGAGTGCCGGTAATACATCTTTTCTTCCATGCGATTACCAGTCACATTAATCTTTGTGGCATTTAACACCACCACAAAGTCGCCACAGTCCACGCTGGGCGAGTACATAGGCTTGTGCTTGCCAACGATGAGTCGAGCGATCTTCGTAGCCAGCCGGCCCAGGGTTACGCCATTAGCATCCACCACAAACCACTGCTGGTTGGCGCGGGCTTCTTCTGGCGTAGCCAAATAGGTCTTGTTCGTCTTCATGTTTTCACTCTTCGCCGACTGTTTCGGCCCTACGTCTATCTATAACTATCTAACTAATACGTCACTTTCACCAAATTCAACCCGCATGCCGGAGCAAGCCCCTTCACACGCGCTGAATTCTTGCTAAGCAAAATGTCATTTACCTGATCGGGCATCAGCTTGCCCAGCCCTACCTGCACCAATGTGTCCACAATCCGACGCACCATGCGAAACAAAAACGCATTGGCTACGATTGTGAAACGCAATCGAAGCGGTCTCTCTTCCAGCACCTGCCAATCTGCCCGAATCACCCGTCGCAGAGTGTTTTCGCCCGATGGCGGGGTGCCAAACGCCGCAAAATCATGCTCACCTAACAGGCACTTCGCCGCATTGTTCATCTGTTGAACATCCGGCGCTACATCGATAACCCACGCATATCGCCTCTCTAGGGGCAACGGCACGGAAGACGCAATCACCGAATATTCGTATGTCCGACTGATCGCACTAAACCGCGGGTGAAACGGCTCATCACATATCGCGGTCTGGCTCACTGCCACATCTCGTGGCACATTGATGTTAATCGCGCGGGTCAGTGCTTCCGGCGAATGTGGCCAATCCAGCTCAAAGGCCACCACCTGCCCACTCGCATGCACCCCGGTGTCCGTGCGCCCTGCCCCATTCACTAGCACTGCCGATCCTGTGATCTTGGCTAGCGCTGCTTCGATCTCTCCCTGAACACTGCGCCCATTAGCTTGACGCTGAAACCCATTAAATTCGGTCCCATCGTAGCAAACCGTGGCGCGATACTTCATCTGAGATTAAAGACTAAACCCACTCTATGATCGCCATTGGGGCGTTATCGCCTTTGCGCGGTCCCAACTTACTGATGCGGGTGTATCCACCCTTGCGATCAACATAGCGCGGTGCAATATCGGTGAACATTTTGCGTACTACTTCTACACCACCATTGGTACGAGCAGCCACCAAACGACGCGCATGCACTTGCTTGCCCTTATCTTCCACCATGCCGTCCTTGGCAATCGTCACCAGCTTCTCAGCCTGATCGCGAATCGCCTTGCACTTCGCCTCGGTGGTTTGGATACGACCATGATCAATCAGCTCTGTCACCAAGCTGCGGCGCAGCGATGTGCGCTGTGCGGTCGACCGACCCAGTTTAAAACCAGCTACCTTGTGTCTCATGTCCGTGCCTTTTAGGCTAGGCTTGCCAGGTCCCTACGCATACGCTTCGACCCGACAAGTCTAGTCCAAACTGTTCCTATTCAACTGGCTCCTCAATGGCGCCATTTTGCTCCGGCGGCAACAAGCCTCGGCCACGAAGCTTATCTTTCAGCTCAGACATCGACTTTTCGCCGAAGTTGCGCAGGCTCATCAAATTGCCGCCGTTTTTCTCCATCATATCCAGCAAATCGCCAATAGTCGAGATGCCAGTGCGCTTCAACGAGTTGTAAACACGCACGCTCAATTCCAGATCTTCAATGGGCTTATCGCTCACTTCAGAAGGAATTCCACGCGTATCTTCTGCCTCGGCGGGCATGAAGTCGTCCAAGCTAACACCAGCAATCAGGCGCAAATGCTGCACCAAAATTGCCGCCGCCTGTGACAATGCGTCTTGTGGGCGGATGGTGCCATCTGTCCAGATTTCGATGTTCAAACGATCGTAGTTGGTCATCTGACCGACACGCGCCGCTTCTACCTCGAAATTTACCCGCCGCACCGGGCTGTAAATTGCATCGACTGGCAGTTCGCCAATCGGCAGCTTACTGCGCTGCTCGGCCGGCGAATAGCCGTGGCCCGGCTCTACCTGAAATTCAATATCAAGACGAGCTTTGGCCGAATCTGTCGTGAACAAATACAGCTCTGGGTTAATAATCTCAATTTCTGCCGGGGGAATGATGTCGCCCGCTGTCACAACACCCTCGCCGCGCACTTCAAGACGCATACGCTGGGTGGTCTCACCGCGCATTCGCAGGCGAATCTGTTTCACGTTCAACATCAGTTGCGTTACGTCTTCCTTGACAGCAGGAATATCAGAGAACTCGTGATGCACATCCGTGAGACGCATCGATGTGATCGCCGCACCCGGCAACGAGCTAAGTAGCACCCGGCGCAACGAATTGCCCAAGGTGATGCCATAGCCGTGCTCCATCGCGCCGATAATAAACCGGCCGTAGTCACGGGTGAGCGCATCGCTCTCAACTTTTGGAAATACAGGTGGTGTAAGCAATGCAAACCTCCAACGGTTTACCGTGAGTAGTATTCAACGACCAACTGTTCCTTCAGCGGCACATCGATATCTTCGCGCTTGGGCAACATCTGAATCGACGCTGCCAGGGTTGAACGATCCGCCGAAATCCAGGTCGGCATCATGGGTGTGTCGCTGTCCGCGACGAGTGTCTTAAAGTAGGGCAGCTTGCGACTCACATCCCGCACAGTAATCTTGTCGCCAGACTTCACCAGATAAGAAGGCACATCAACCGGATGGCCATTCATATCAAAGTGCGCGTGGGCCACCAATTGGCGGGCAGCAGAACGCGATGGGGCAAAACCCATCCGATACACGACATTATCCAGGCGGCGCTCCAACAAAATGAGCAGTTCAGCACCGGTCACACCACGCCCCTTCGATGCCATGTTGAAATAGCGCTCGAACTGTCGCTCCAACACACCATACATGCGACGCATCTTCTGCTTCTCGCGCAACTGCAATGAGTAATCGCTGGTCTTAGTGCGCTTGGCCTTGCTATTGGGGCCGTGCTGACCTGGGATGTAGCTGCGCCGTTCAATCGCGCATTTGCTGCTCAAGCAGCGTGTGCCTTTCAAAAAAAGCTTTATGCTTTCTCGGCGGCACAGTTTGCAAACGGGTTCAATATGTCTTGCCATTTCTCTATTTAATCATTGACTATTGACCAATAACCATTTGGCAATGGTCAACGGTCAATAGCCGAATAGTCAATATCCTATACGCGGCGTCGCTTGGGCGGGCGGCATCCATTGTGGGGGACCGGCGTTACGTCGGTAATCGATTTCACACGTAGTCCGCTGCCTTGAATGGCACGGACTGCGGCTTCACGACCAGGCCCTGGGCCTTTCACAAAAACATCCACTTCCTGCATGCCGTTTTCAGTTGCCAAACGATACGCGTTCTGGGCTGCAATGCGCGCTGCAAATGGCGTGCTCTTGCGGTTGCCCTTGAACCCTGCTGCACCAGCGCTACCCCAGCAAACAGTAGCGCCAGCTTTGTCACTGACCGTAATGATCGTGTTGTTAAAGCTAGCGAAAATATGCACCTGCCCAAACGCCACGTTCTTCCGCGCTCGGCGGGGATTCGTTTGGCGTCGAACAGGTCGATTCGATGCGGGTCTTCCCATTCTGTCTTAAAAACTCCCCGGCAACTACACACCTGTGCGGGAACCTGCGCAGGTATCTCTATTGCCGTCACAAACTTAATTCGCAAATAATTACGATTACTTCTACTTCTTCTTCGCGCCACGACGTCGGCCACGACCAGCCACCGTCCTCTTAATGCCTTTGCGTGTGCGGGCATTGGTCCGTGTACGCTGACCTCGAGTGGGCAAATTACGCTTATGGCGCAGCCCACGATACGAGCCAATTTCAATCAATCGCTTGATATTGAGCTGCACCTCGCGGCGCAGATCGCCTTCGACACGATATTCCTTCTCAATGATTTCACGCAACTGAGTGGCCTCAGTTTCTGTCAAATCCTTGATTCGTGTGGCCGGATTCACCTTGGTGCGCGCCAAAATGGACGCAGCCAAAGGCCGACCGATGCCATATAGATAGCCCAATCCGATATCAACCCGCTTGTTGCGGGGCAAATCTACACCTGCAATTCTTGCCATGTTTTAACCCTGCCTCTGCTTGTGCTTTGGGTCAGCACTGCAAATCACATATACCCGCCCGTGGCGCTTTACAATTTTGCATCGCGGGCAACGTTTCTTTACAGAAGATGATACTTTCATGATTACCTCTTACTCGATTTCTAATGCTCATAAATATTCATTTTGAATAATGGAAATCTCAACCTTTTCCGTCTATGAGACTTGGAAGGTTTATTCCAGAAGCAAATCTGAATATCTATTAACCCGTGCCAAACACGATAACGTCCGACTTGCGTTATTCACGCAAGACGGACGCCCATAAACTGCGTTTTACTCTAACCTCGTCAGTATCTCTGCATCACCATCAGTAATGACAATGGTATGTTCAAATTGGGCAGAGAGTTTACCATCGACTGTTGCGACTGTCCAGCCATCTTTCTTGATCTTGGTTTCGCAACGGCCCTCATTGATCATCGGCTCCAACGCGATCGTCAAACCTGGGCGCAGCAACATGCCATGCCCACTACTGCCAAAATTCGGCAAACTGAAGCCTTCGTGCAGCTCGCGACCTACCCCATGACTGGTATATTCACGCACTACACTAAAGCCCTGGCCTTCAGCTACAGACTGGATCGAGGCGCCAATATCGCCAAAGCGATTGCCTTTCCGCGCCACTAGGATCGCGGCTTCGAGACACTTCTGGGTCACATCCATCAGTCGGCGCGCTCGTTCATTTACCTTGCCTACTGCAATGGTGGTGGCAGTGTCGCCATGGTAACCCTTGTAAAAAGCCCCCACATCCAACTTAAACACATCGCCCTCTTTTAGTTTGCGGTCGCCAGGAATGCCATGCACGATCTCATCATTAATAGACGCACAAATGGATGCTGGAAATGGGTACGGCGCACCCGTTGGCTGGTAATTCTTAAAGGAAGGTGTTGCCCCATGACTGCGAATAATATCTTCCGCCAGGCGATCAATTTCACGAGTAGTCACACCAGGCTTTACATAAGCGCGGCACCCCGCCAGCACTGCTGCAACAATGCGGCCTGCTTTGCGCATAAGCTCAATTTCTTCGCGTGACTTTAAAACGACCATTTTGATTTAGGACTGATAGGATTGATTCGTAACCCCATACTAACGCTTTTACTACGCAAACTTTTCGGCTGCTTCCTCGATAGATTTGCGCAGCAAGGCATGCACATACTCAATCTGATACTCGCCGTTTACTTCCACCAACAGTTTCTTCGCCCAGTAATACCCAATCAACGGCGCGGTCTGCTCCATATACACTTGCAACCGCCGCCGCTGCGTCTCGGTGTTGTCGTCGGATCGTTGATACAACTCACCGGTGCATATGTCTTTCTTGCAGCCGACGCGCGGAGGCAACGATTCGTAAGCAAAAACCGCACCACAATCCCGGCACGTCCAGCGGTGAGACAACCGTTCCAACAACATCCGCTCGCGCACCTTGATATAAGGCGCGACAGTCACTCGTTGGTTGCTCTTGACTAGGGCTTCTTCCAGCGCATCTGCTTGCGGCAGCGTGCGCGGGAAGCCGTCCAAAATCCACCCTTTGACACAATCTGGTTGATTCAACCGATCTTCAATCATGCCAACAGTTACTTCATCGGGAACCAAATTACCCCGATCGATATAGGTCGCTGCAAGACGCCCGAGCGATGTGCCGCGCTCCATATTCTCGCGAAACAGTTCGCCGCTGGAAATATGAGCAACATCCAACTCTTTGGCCAAAACCACCGCTTGAGTGCCTTTGCCCGATCCCGGGGCGCCGATCAGAACAATGCCGTGCATGCGAGAAGTGCTTAGTTCTGAGTGCTTAGTCCTTAGCAAAACCACTAAGGACTAAGCACTCAGAACTCGTTACTTAATAAACCCTTCATAATTGCGCATCATCAACTGCGCTTCAAGTTGGCGCATGGTATCCAGCACCACACCTACCACAATTAGCAAACCTGCGCCTGACAGCAACAGATTATTACCGCCAACTGGGGCCAAGAAGTTCATCCCTGGAATGTTAGAGATCAAGCCCAATAAATACGGCAAAATCGCTAATAACCCTAGAAACAGCGCACCTACGAGTGTCAGGCGACGAATCACTTTGGTGATGAAATCCGCCGTGTTTTTACCAGGGCGCAATCCTGGGATAAACCCGCCCTGCTTCTGTAAATTCTCTGGCAGGTTCTGTTGTTGCATCATCACATCGGTATAGAAATACGTGAAGCCAATGACTAGCGCAAACAACATGATCACGTAGAAGATGCTCGTAAAGTTTAGCGTCAGTGAGGCATTAGGTGGTGAAAAGAATGTCACCACACCTTGCATAAACCTCTGAATATTGGCATCGCTGCTGTTAACAAAGAACCCGGCGATGATCGCTGGGAAAACCAACAATGCCTGCGCAAAAATCAACGGGATCATGCCCGCGGTATTCACCTTTAACGGGATGTGTGAACCCGCCGCGCCCATCATACGCCGTCCGCGCACTCGGCGGCCATATTGCACTGGTATTCGTCGCTCGCCTTCCTGTATAAACACGATGACTAGGATAGTCAGAATCGTAATGACGACAAATGCCACCAATGTCCAGAAGCCTTGATTCCCACCAGCGATGCTGGCCAAGTTGCTCGGTATACGCGAAACAATGCCGCCGAAGATAATAATAGACAAACCCTGCCCAATACCTTGCTCGGTGATCAGCTCACCTAGCCAGACTGCAAACATGGTGCCAGCAGTCATTGTGATCAAGGTCACAATCGTGGGTAGCACAAACTCCCAGCGGTCCAACCCCCAGGCTGGCAATACCCGCGATGTCGACGAAACCGACGCGCCAATATTCTGGAAAATATTGACTTGTCCAACGGCATTTAGCGCCGCCATGGGCACAGTCAGATAATAGGTTAGTTTATTGATGCGCTGACGGCCTGCATCACCATCTTTGGCGATCTCTTCCAACCTTGGAATGATCGGAACCAGCAGTTGCAAAATCAACGAAGCCGTCACATATGGGTAAACACCCATCGACAGGATCGAGAAGTTATACACCGCGCCACCTGATAGGATGCCCAGCAGCCCAATCAGGTTGCCCAGTCCCGCCGCACTCCCCGAAAGTGCGCCACTCTGAATATTCTGCTGAATTTGCAGCAATACAGTACGATCCACCCCTGGTACCGGGATATGCGATACCAAACGGTAAATCACCAGAATAAAAACGGTGAACAGGATGCGGTTGCGGATCTCTGGGAGAACGATCGCGTTTCGTAGGGCTTGTAGCATAGGTAAAGTGTGGCGGGTAAACCATTAGAAGAAGGTTGGAACGAGTGCTCAAACCTTCTTTTAGACGTGAAATAATCAAACTTAGTGCGTGCGATATCCCCCGCGCTTCACTTCGAGCTTGTTGACCGATCCCCCAGCCTTTTCAATCTTCTCTTGAGCAGTCTTTGAAAACTTATGTGCTGTGATCTTTAAAGAATGAGCAACGTCACCACTGCCCAACACCGCAATGTACTTCTCACCTTTGCGCACAAAGCCCTTCTCGACCATAGCCTCTAGACTGATTTCCGCACCAGCTTCAAATTCCTTGGCCAAGTCGCCAATATTGACTGGTACATAGGTGATCTTATAGGGGTTGTTGAACCCAATACCGCGCATGAACGGCAGCTTGCGTACCAAAGGGAACTGGCCGCCTTCGAATGCGGGGCCTTTCGTACCACCCGAGCGCGAGGCCTGACCTTTTTGGCCATGTCCACCCGTGCGGCCTTTGCCAGCGGCAATACCAATACCTTTGCGCGTCTTTTTCTTATGTGCCCCAGGAGCAGGTTTTAAATCGTGTAATTTCATGTTTGTGTAACTCGCTTGCGCTTGCGCTACTTAATACAGCTTTTAGCGATCAGCACTTAACAATTAGTGCCCAGCTATGACTCCCAACTTTCATCAAAAGTTAATAGCTCATTGCTGATCACTGAAAGCTTACTGAAGCACTTCGACCAAATGACGTACCGCATACACCATGCCACGCACTTGCGGGCTATCGTTGTACTCACGCACCTGACCCAATTTCTTCAACCCCAGCGCCTTCAGAGTCTTCTTCTGGCTTTCGTTGTAACCAATGGCGCTCTTTACCCACTTAACAGTGATCTTCTTAGTTGTTGCTTCCGACATGGCGCTCCCTCCGGAAGAATGGTTGTACTTCCTCAAGTGTCTTACCGCGAGCCTTGGCTTCTTGTTCCAGGCTCTTCAGCTCCAGCAAACCACGAAACGTGGCGTAGGTTGCATTCATCTTGCTTTTGGCACCCAGTGATTTGGTCAGCACGTCCTTCACACCCGCAACTTCCAAAACAGCGCGTACCCCACCACCAGCGATGACGCCTGTGCCTGGTGATGCTGGTTTCAGAAGCACTTTGGCGCTGGCATGTTTGCTCAACACCTCGTGCGGGATCGTTGGGCCAGACAAGTTCACCGACTTCATGCTGCTCTTGGCGCGCTCGGTGGCTTTACGAATGGCATCTTGCACAGCACGGGCTTTTCCCATGCCCAAGCCAACCTTGCCATTGCCATCACCCACCACAATAAGTGCGCGGAAGGCAAAGCGGCGACCACCCTTGATCACTTTGGCGACACGAGCGATATCAACAATGCGCTGTTCGAGGTTGTCTTTTGGATCTTGCGAGCCTTGATCACGGCGAGGACCGCTATCACGGCGTCTTGGTTGTCTTTGTGTCATTTAACTCCTAGAAATCCAGACCGCCCTCGCGAGCGCCATCTGCTACAGCCTTTATCCGGCCAATATACCGATAGCCTGCGCGATCAAACACTACTTTCTTGATCTGTTTGCCAACTGCGCGTTCAGCCAACAACTTGCCGACTGCGGTCGCTTCTTGCTGTTTCTTCAAACCAGTCTGTGATTTGACTGCGGCATCCAGACTGGATGCTGCAGCCAAGGTGTGACCAGCTATATCGTCAATCAGCTGCGCATAAATATGCTCTAGGCTTCGGAACACGTTCAACCGTGGGCGCGCCTCCGTGCCAGAAATCTTGGCTCGCACACGGGTGCGGCGCCGATTGCGCTGCTCTGATTTGCTCAACTTTGCCATTGCTTAGTTCTCCTCGGGAACTTTTCGAGTTGTTGGCGTTGTCCAAAACTCATCCCGATTAAAGTTGAAAGTCGAAAGTTGAAAGTAAAAAGTCCAGTGCCAAAGCACGCCCTCTTTTCAACTTTCAGCTTTGCACTTTCAACTCATTACTTCTTGCCCGCCTTACCGGCCTTACCAGCCTTACGACGGATAATCTCGCCTTGATACTTGATGCCTTTGCCATTGTACGGCTCAGGGGGGCGCAGCTTGCGAATGCGCGAGGCAATTTCGCCAACTAGTTCCTTATCAATGCCGCTGATCGTAATCGTGCGTGTCTTAGCATCAGCTGCAAAGGTGATGCCTGCAGGTGCAGGGAATGGAATTGAGTGCGAAAATCCTAGGAACAATTCCAAGTCCTTGCCTTTCAGTTCTGCACGATAACCGGTGCTGCTCTCAGTAATTTCCAGCACTTTGCTATAACCTGTGGACACACCGTTGACCATGTTGGCCAACAGCGCACGAGACAGGCCATGTAAAGCACGATCCGTTCGCTCATCGGTAGAACGTTTCACTTCAAGCACATTGCCTTCTTTGGCAAACGTCATGCGGTCGCTAAAGCTCCGCTTTAACTCGCCCTTGGGGCCTTTAACGACGACGGTGTTACCGTCAATCTTAATATCCACGCCCTTGGGCAAATCGATGGGTTTCTTTCCAATTCGTGACATAGTTCACCAATTAGTAGACATAGCACAGCACTTCGCCACCTACGCCCAATCGCCGTGCCTTACTACCAGTCATCACGCCTTTTGGCGTGGAGAGAATTGCAATACCAATGCCGCTTAGTACGCGTGGAATATCATCTTTGCGGCAATACACGCGGCGTCCAGGCTTACTTACCCGCTTCAGACCGCTCACCGAAGGTTTGCGGGCACGGCGCTCGCCGCTATAACGAATGGTCAGGTTTAAGCTGCGCTTGCCATCATCATCCACCATCTGAACACCGTCCAAATATCCTTCGTCCTTCAAAATCTCTGCTACGCGCTCGGTTAGCTTAGATGCAGTCACTGCCACAGTAGGGTGACCTACCATTGCAGCATTGCGGATGCGCGCGAGCATATCGCTCAATGAGTCTATCGCCATGTATTTCTTCACCAACCTGCGGAGACTGCAAAGACTCAGAAAATCTGGCCTTTTGTCTCTCCGCAGAACTAGAACAAATTATTTACCAGGATGCCTTTCGGACACCAGGAATTTCGCCACGCAACGCCATCTCACGAAAAGTGATGCGCGACAAGCCAAACTTGCGCATGTAGCCGCGCGGGCGGCCCGTAATCATGCAGCGGTTGCGGATACGCGTCTTATATTTGCGGCGCATCTCTCGGAAAGCCATGCACTTTTTTGCCATTTTTTCTAGCCTTCAGCCAGTAGCGTTCAGCAAAACCATCGATATCGGATTACTGACCGCTGACTGCTAATCGCTATCGTTCATCTCCCGGTTTGCCAAAGGGCATTCCGAAATGCTTCAATAACGCCCTGCCTTCATCATCGTTCTTGGCGGTGGTCACAATTGTGATCTCCATACCACGTATTTTATCAATTTTGTCGTACTCGATTTCTGGGAAGATGATCTGCTCGCGCAGACCCAACGTGTAGTTGCCGCGCCCGTCGAATGCATCTGGTGGCACCCCACGAAAATCGCGCGTGCGGGGCAACGCCAAATTGATCAGCCGATACAAGAAGTCATACATGCGCGTACCGCGCAAAGTCACTTTCACACCAATCGGGCGATTCTCGCGCAGTTTGAAACCGGCGATAGCCTTCTTGGAGATTGTGACAACTGCTTTCTGACCCACGATCTTTTCCAGGTCACTTACAGCAAAATCCACGATCTTGCCATTGTCTGCTGATTCGCGTCCAACACCAATATTGACGACTATTTTCTCGACCTTCGGAGCCTGCATGATGTTCGAGTAATTAAACTCTTTGACCAATGCCGGTCGAATTTCGGTTTGATAAATGGCCTTTATGTCTGCCATAGCTAGTTCAACACCTCATCATGCTTGTTCGAATAGCGTTTCTTGGTGCCATTCTCGATCAAGTAATTCACGCGGGTGGGCTTGCCGCTAGGCGAAATAATCATCACGTTAGATGCGCTGATCGGCATTTCCTTCTCAATGATCCCAGCCTGCGCCACCTGACGCCCAGCCTGCCGTGGCTTAGCGTGCTTCTTCACGATATTCACGCCGCGCACCACTACTTTATTTTCACTGAGCAGCACTTGAATCACTTCGCCGCGTTTGCCACGATTATTGCCCGTGCGCACCAAAACGGTATCACCTTTTTTAATCTTCATCGCTGTAACCTTGATTACTGATTGCCTTTCAATCAAAGAACCTCTGGCGCAAGCGAGATGATCTTCATAAAGCCTTTGTCACGCAATTCGCGTGCCACTGGCCCGAAGATACGAGTGCCCTTGGGGTTCACTTCATCTTCCGCCAAAATCACCGCAGCATTGTCGTCAAAGCGGATGTACGATCCATCCTCACGCCGAATCTCGCGCGCGACACGTACCACAACAGCGCGCACAACCGTGCCTTTCTTCACATCGCCCGTTGGGCTGGCACTTTTCACAGATGCCACGATCACATCGCCAATACTGCCATACTTGCGTTTATGACCGCCACGAATGTGAATACAAAGCAACTCTTTTGCACCGGTGTTATCGGCCACCGCTAGCCGTGTTTCTTGTTGAATCATGGCTAGACCCCTTTCTGACCGATCACTTTTTCAAGCATCCAGCGCTTGGTTTTGCTGATCGGATTATGCTCGATGATTTGAACCGTATCACCCTGTTTGGCAGATCCAGCCTCGTCATGTGCTTTGTATTTCTTACTGCGGCGAATCACCTTCTTATACACAGGGTGACGGATTTGCCGCTCAATTTCCACGACGATCGTCTTCTGCATCTTATCGCTGACGACGACGCCGACCAAACGGCGCTTTCTTTCTTCGCTCATTTTTCCCTGCTCCTATTAATTCGCCGCCTGTTTGGCTTGCATTTCCGCGGCCAACTCACGTTGGCGTATCACTGTCTTAATGCGCGCAATATTGCGTCGCACCTTGCGAATCGCGTTGGTATCCTTCAACTGACCTTGCGCACGTTGGAAGCGCAGGTTAAAGATCTCTTTGTGCGATTCATCTAGTCTGCTCTGCAATTCAGTCGTCGGCAGCGCGTTAATTTCCGTTATTGTCGCCATCTTTATTTACTCCGCTCGCGCAACTACCTGCGTCCGAATGGGCAGCTTATAGGCCGCCTGGGCCAGTGCACTCTTGGCGATATCTGGCTCTACGCCCATCACCTCAAACATGATACGCCCGGGTTTAACTACGGCCACCCAATGATCAACCGAACCTTTGCCTTTGCCCATGCGGGTTTCGGCAGGTTTGGCTGTCACAGGCTTGTCCGGGAATATCTTGATCAAGCTTTTCCCACGGCGCTTCATTTCGCGCACAATCACACGACGGCACGCTTCGATCTGGCGCGCCGTAATCCAACCAGGTTCCAATGCTTGCAGACCGAAATCGCCAGCTTCAATAACTGTGCCGCCTTTCGCCATACCGGTCATTCGACCACGCATCTGCTTGCGGAACTTCACGCGTTTTGGCATCAACATGCTGTATTACCTCTTCCTTTAGCTAGCAGACTGCGGTCCTGGCCCGCTGTTACGATCACGATTATCCCGTGGGCCACGATCCCCACCCCGTCCGCCACCGCCACCACCACGGCGTGGGCCGCGTCGATCACCACCACGGCCGTCCCGTGAAGGGGCTTGTTGGGTGCGCGATGGGCGCACAATCTCTTCCACTGGCATATTGGGGAGAATATCGCCCTTGTAGATCCAAACCTTGACACCGATTTTGCCGTAGGTCGTAGTAGCTTCTTTGTTGGCGTAATCGATATCAGCGCGCAGCGTGCTGCGTGGAATCCGACCATCGCTGACTTTGTCAGTGCGCTTCATGTCCGAGCCATTCAAGCGGCCAGCGCATTCAATCTTGATGCCGAGCGCGCCTTTCTGCATGCTAGCCTGCACAGCCTTCTTCATAGCTCGGTTGTGCGGGATGCGCTTCTCGATCTGCTGCGCGATGTTCTCAGCCACCAGCGCGGCGACCAGATCCGGCTTAGTGATCTCTTCGATATCCAGCTTGACTTTCTTGCCGGTCAGTTTCTCCACACCATCACGAATGCCTTTCACAGCTGCGCCCTTGCGGCCAATCACAATACCAGGACGCGCAGTGTGCACTGTCACATGCAATTGATTCGGTGGGAAACGCTCAATCAGCACGTCGCTGACACCGGCCTTCTCCATTTCCTTCATCAAATACTGACGTAGGCGGTAATCCTCGCCTAGCAGCTTGGTGTAATCGCGCTTAGGCGCGTACCACTTGCTCTTCCAGTCGCGAATGATGCCCAGACGGAACCCATAAGGATGAACTTTTCTGCCCATATTTTAGAGATTAGAGACTGGAGATTAGAGTTTGGGATTCCAATCTCTAATCTCTAATCTCTCCTATTCTTTAACTAACCGCTTCTTTCAACACAACCGTAATGTGGCTGCTCTTGCGCAAGAGCGGGCGAAAGCGTCCGCGTGCAGCAAAACGGCGCCAATGCCGAGTGGGCGCGCCATCCACAAAAATTCGGCTGATGACCAGATCACCCTCGGTGAACTCTTTGTTCTCCGTTGCATTAGCCATTGCCGAGCGAATGAGTTTGCTCACTGGCTCAGCCGCAGCCTTAGGGGTAAACCGCAACAAGTCGAGCGCTTCTTTGGCATTTCGGCCGCGCACCAAGTCTGCAACCAGACGAACCTTCTGGGGAGACATGGGTATGTACCGTGCAATAGCTTGCACTTCGTTCTCAGCTAAATTATTCGCCATCGCTCAATTACTCCTTGCCACCCGAATCGTCTTTACCGATGTGGCCACGGAAAGTCCGGGTTGGCGCAAACTCACCAAGCTTGTGCCCCACCATATTTTCCGTCACATAAATCGGAATGTGGCGGCGGCCATCATGCACTGCAATTGTGTGACCCACCATCTGCGGGAAGATGGTGCTGGCCCGAGACCATGTTTTCACCACTTTCTTCTCGCTTTTTGTATTCATGCCCTCAATTCGCTTGAGCAATTTCTCTTGAACGAATGGGCCTTTTTTCAGTGATCGTGACATTTCTTTAAGTCCTGACAGCAGTTGTAACTCTATTACTTGCTGTTCTTCTTCTGCCGGCGGCGAACAATCAAATAGTCGGTTCGTTTGTTATGACGTGTCTTCACACCGCGCGCGGGCTTACCCCACGGTGTCTTCGGGCCAGGCATACCAATGGGCGAGCGACCTTCACCACCGCCGTGCGGATGGCTACCAGGGTCCATTGCCACGCCACGCACAGATGGGCGAATGCCCAAGTGGCGTGAGCGTCCAGCTTTGCCCAACTTGACATTGGCGTGATCCGGGTTGCCTACCTGGCCCACCGTCGCCATGCACGTCTGCAATACCATACGCATTTCGCCGCTCGGCATACGCAATGTCACATAGTCGCCTTCTTTGGCCAACATTTGTGCAGCGGCACCGGCTGAGCGCACGGCCTGCGCACCTTTGCCCGGTTTCAACTCGATGTTGTGAACCGTAGTGCCAAGAGGGATGTTGGCCAGCGGAAGCGCATTGCCCACACGCACTTCTGCATCTTTCCCGCTTATTACTTGCTCACCCACCTTCAACCCAAGGGGGGCCAGAATATAGCGCTTTTCGCCATCGGCATAGAACAACAAGGCGATGTAAGCCGAGCGGTTTGGATCGTATTCGATCGTAGCCACGCGAGCAGGCACACCTATCTTATTGCGTTTCCAATCAATAATGCGATAAGCACGCTTGACGCCACCACCCTGATGCCGCGTAGTCACGCGTCCCAAGTTGTTGCGTCCACCCTGCTTATGCAGGTCAGTCATCAAAGACTTCTCAGGACGATCGGTCGTCAACTCTGCGAAATCCGCAACAGTCATACCGCGACGGCTGGGCGTCGTCGGCTTAAAACTCTTCACTGGCATGGCTTACGCGACTCCTTCGAACAGCTCGATGCGGCTGTCTTTGCTGACCTGCACGATCGCCTTCTTCCAGGCGGACGAGCGCGTAATGTGCGCAGCCTTGCGTCCGGTGATTCGGCTGCGTGGGCTACGGCGACGCTTGGTCGGCATATTCACAACATTTACACGTTCCACCGTCACTTTCGGGAACGCCAGTTCAATCGCCTCTTTGATCTGCTGTTTGCTGGCGCGCTTATCCACTTCAAACACATATTGTGGCTTTTCATAACCACTTTGCCATTGTGTCTTTTCAGTAGTCACCGGCCGGAGCAGCACTTCGTATGGGTGTAATTCAATTGCCATTGCTTATCTCCTAGCCCAACCAGGCCTTGACCACATCCAGCGCGTCAACAGACATGACCAAATGGTCATACTTGAAGATATCGCGAATGTTCAAATAATTCGCATGCAACGCCTTGATGCCTTCCAAGTTATTGGTCGACTTCTCAACATTCACATTGCGGCCAGCGGTCACAATCAGCCCTTTGTTCACACCCAACGCTTGCAAGATTACGGTGAAATCCCTGGTCTTTGGAGCTTCCAGGTTCAGGTTTTCGACCAAAATAATCTGCTGGTCAGCTGCCTTCTGGCTGAGTGCACTGCGGATTGCCCCGCGGCGCATCTTCTTGGGCATAGACTGCTCATAGCTATGTGGGTGCGGGCCAAAGGCCACGCCGCCACCTCGCCAATGAGGCGCATTTACCATACCTTGACGAGCACCACCGGTGCCTTTTTGGCGCTTAAACTTTTTCTTCGTCGCCGTCACTTCCGAGCGCGTCTGTGTGTCATGTGTTCCAAGATGCGCGTTGGCCAGTTGTCGGAGCAGGGCTTGGTGCATCAACGGCACGCTGACCTTAACGCCGAAGATGCTCTCCGGCAGGTCAACTTCGCTGACTTGCTCGCCCTTCAAATTTTTTACTGCTACTTTCATGTCTCTGGACCTCAACAGCGCCTATTTCTTGGACGCTTCCTTGATATAAACAATGCCACCATTTGCGCCCGGGACGGAGCCACGCACAGCAATCAGGTTTCGCTCCACATCCACAATCATGATCTTCAGATGCAATGCGGTGTTTGCAACGTTGCCATAGTGACCAGCCATTTTCTGACCTTTCTCAATGCGGCCTGGCGTGGTGCCGGCACCAATCGAACCTGGTGCGCGTTCACGGTCAGAAGCACCGTGCGTCTTCTTCTGGCGATGGAAGCGATGGCGTTTGATGGCACCCGCAAATCCGCGGCCTTTCATCGTGCCCGTCACGTCCACAAATTCGCCCAGCGTAAAAATATCAGCGTTCAGGACATCGCCTTCTTTATGAGCGATTTCCTTAGAGCGGGCCTCTTTCAAATGCTTCAAAACAGGCACATCAATATCGCGGCGCTTAGGGTGTTTCTCGTTCGTCTTTACCTTACCCAGATGCCCAAGTTCTCCACGAGTGAGTGACTTCTGCTTTTTTTCTGGGACTTCACCGAAACCGAGCTGAATGGCAGTATAGCCATCCTTCTCAGCGGTCTTGACCTGGGTCACAAAATTTGGCCCGGCCTCGATCACGGTCACGCCGGTGACATTGCCCTTCTCATCGAAGACTTGTGTCATACCGACTTTGCGTCCAATTAACAGTTTCATTTTTTAATTTCTCATTTGTCATTTCACATTTCACATTTCTCACTGGGCCACCAATCAGCCGCACGCGAGAAATGAAAGATGAGAAATGAGAAATGAACGATCACAACTTAATCTCAATATCCACACCAGCAGGCAGGTTCAACCGCATCAATGTGTCAATCGTCTTTGAGTCCGGATCCATAACATCAATCAAACGCTTATGGGTGCGAATCTCAAAGTGCTCGTGCGAATCCTTATCAATATAAGGCCCGCGGCGCACAGTGTAACGTTCAATCTTCGTCGGCATCGGGACTGGTCCAACCACAGTTGCACCAGTCCGTTCGGCCGTCTCTACGATGCGCTGCGCGGATTGATCCAACGCACGATGATCGTAGGCCTTCAGGCGAATACGCAGTCTTTGCTTTGCCATATGTCTAGTGATTAGTTCTAAGTGCTTAGTCCTTAGTCAACTCAGGACTAAGGACCAAGCACTCAGCACTTCTTATTCAAACACCTTGGTGATGGAGCCAGCGCCGACCGTCAGACCACCCTCGCGGATGGCGAACTTCGAGCCAGTTTCCAACGCCACCGGCGCGATCAACTTCACTTTCATGGTCACGTTGTCGCCCGGCATCACCATCTCC
>JANMVQ010000373.1:0-20194 GCA_031392845.1 Chloroflexota bacterium | reverse complement strand
CATATACGCGCCATCCTGGACATACGGCAATAGGAAGTAGGCGCTGACGCAGACGATCAGGACCAACAAACCGACCAGACGGTAGACCGCGTTGGCCTTCGAGTAACCTGAGACCGAGTCGGTCTCAGAGACCGAGTCGGTCTTTTCGATAAGTACCCATTGCAACAGCGCAATCGCCGCCAACGAGATTAGGACGATATAACCCAACACCAAATGCGCGAGCAGGGTCGCCGCCAGCAACGCCCCGGCCAGCGCGAAGCCGCGCCCGCTGCGCAGCGTATGCACGCCGCAGGCCAACGCCAGCGGTGCCAAAAACATGCCCCACAACTGCGTATACAGGCCGAAGCCCGACCACACGTAGCTGAGATAGTCAAATCCATACAGCCCATGGGTGGCCAACAAGGTCCCCAATGCGCCGGTCACCGCCGCCGTGAGCGGGGGGAAGCCCAGCCGCCGAGTCGCCGCAAATAGCGCGAGCGGGAACAGGCTGAGCAATAAGTAGCGCGTCCAACTCATAAAGTCGGCCAGCGCCAAGGCGTGTTGCAGCGGCCAATATAGCAGCGCCGCAACCGCATACACCAGATGCTGATAGTGCCGGAACAATGGGTAGCCCAGGGTCAGATTACCAAACCACACATCAGTCGGATTCTGCCCGGCGTTGAGCGCGTCCAGCGCGTGCTGGATGCCCTGGCGGTGCAACACCTCGTCATTCATCACCGGAACCCGCCCGGAGACTTCGGGCGCGAGGTAGGGCAGATTGAAGGCGATGGCCAGTGCGAGTAAGGCCACGCTAAGGGTGTTGCCGCGCAGCTTGGCCACCAACGATAACAAAGTCGTTTTTAGCACATTGAAATTCATGATGAAGGTGAAGATGAAATAGAGCGAAGACTAAGAGGTTGTATAAAAAACGTCATTCCGAGCCCTTCGACAGGCTCAGGACAAGCTAGCGAGGAACCTCGTTTGCAGTCTTTTCTCGGAAAGAACGAGGCGCTTCGCGTCGCTACGCTCGACATGACAAATAGTAGCTTTTATACAGTCTCTTAGACGTCACTGGTCTTTGAGACCGTTGACGTTTGGATAGAACTCTCGCGATGACTGCATTCTATGTGCCGGTCTGTCAGCCCGCAATTTTCAGCATGTCTCGGATAAGCGATTGCTAAGCTCGCAGTGCTAGAATCTGTTCAGCGGCATGACATAGGCCCATGCCCGACCCGTGCGCCCGGGTTCCCGTGTGCCGACGTGGTTGATTTTGAGAGACAACACGCATCCCAAATGTTGTCGTGAACCTAAGAGAAGAAAGAGTGACTGACTGATATAAGTTTCAGTCGCTGATCGTGCATGATTTCTAAACACTTAAACACACTTGAGCTGCCTAAGATTTTGGCGCGGCTGTCTAACCATTGTTCGTTTACGGCTAGCATCGAGCTGGCGCAGGCGCTGACTCCCGCTACCAGTGCGGCTGAAGTGCAACGGCGATTGGCCGAAACAACGCAAGCCAAAGATGCGTTGGAGAAGATTGATATTCTGACGGTCGGCGGCGCACACGATGTGCGTGAGCATGCCCGGCTGGCCGAACGCGGCGGCATGTTGGAGGCCAAAGACCTGCTCGACATTCGTGACACGCTCACGTCCGCCCGCAATGTACAGCGGGCGTTGCTGCGCTATCAGGCCCTCTATCCGCAACTCACGAACATCACCAACCAGATCGAGCCGCTGGGTACGCTAACCACTGAGATCAACAAGACGATTGACGACAATGGCGAAGTCCGGGATAGCGCGTCTGATCAATTGGCCGGCATCCGCAAGCACGTGCGCATTGTGCATGACCGGCTGATCCAAAAGCTGCAACGCATGGTATCGGACGGCAACAACGCCTTGTATTTGCAGGAAGCCTTGGTCACTCAGCGCGGTGGGCGCTATGTCATCCCGATTAAGAGCGATTTCAAGGGCAAGATTCCGGGTCTGATCCATGATCAGAGCGCCAGCGGCTTGACCCTGTTTATCGAGCCGATTGCCACTCTGGAACTGAATAACGAGTGGCGCGAGTTGCAAATGGCTGAAGCGCGCGAGGTGCGCCGTATTTTGGTCGCAATCTCGGCATTGGTGGGTCAGCAAGCCGAGCCCATCATCCGGACTGTGGAATCGTTGGCCCAATTTGATCTAGCCCTCGCCAAAGCCAAGTATTCCGAGGCAATTCGCGGGGTAGCGGCGACTGTAGCGACGACCGACGACCGACCACCGACTACTGGAACGGCCGTGGTCGGCGGTCAATCCCACAGGGAGGCTTCGCATTCACCCTCCGTCGTCCTGACCGCTGCCCGCCACCCGCTGCTCAATCCGGAAATCGTGGTGCCGATCGACATTGAGTTGAACAGCGATACCCGCATACTCATGATCACCGGACCCAACACCGGCGGCAAGACCGTAGCGTTGAAGACACTCGGTTTGTTCTCGCTGATGTCGCAGTGTGGCCTGCATGTGCCAGCCGAGAATGCCAGCTTGCCGGTGTTCAAGAATATCTACGCTGACATCGGCGATGAGCAAAGCATTGAGCAAAGCCTGTCCACGTTTAGCTCGCATCTAACCAACTTGGTCTCGTTTCTGTCTAAAGTCGATGCGCAGTCGTTGGTTCTATTGGACGAGTTGGGCGCAGGCACCGATCCAGTGGAAGGTGCGGCGTTGGCGCGCGCGATGTTGGAGTTTCTGCTGAAAACCGGCGCAGTCTGTGCGGTCGCCACCCACTATCCTGAGCTGAAAGCATGGTCGTATCTCACTGCCGGTGCGATCAATGCCAGCATGGCCTTTGATGACAAGACATTGCGCCCACTCTATAAGCTGAAGATGGGGTTGCCGGGGCGCAGCAATGCCTTTGCGATTGCCCAGCGCTTGAATGTGCCACAAGATATTTTGGATCACGCCCAGACGTTTATCGACCACAACTCAGCCCGCGCCGAGGACATGCTGGCCGAGATTGCCAAGATGCAGCGGCAGGCCGAAGCTGCCCGCAGCGCCGCCCGCCGAGCCGAGAAAGAAGCCGAAGCCAGTGGCGATAAGATTCGCAAACGCCTGGATGGCATCGAAGATGAGCGCAAACAGCTGCTGAACCAAGCACAAGAAGACGCCCTGCGTGAGACCGAAGCGTTGCGGGCCGAAGTGCGTCGCTTGCGAGCGCGTATCGTTGCTGCTGGTGGCTCGTTGACCGACGTGAAGGGCATTGAACAAGAGATGGAGAAGGGCTTGGAGTTTGGAAAGTCTGAGGGTTTGCCGACGACCTCCAAACCTTCAAACCTCCAAACCGCAAACGCATTGCGCACTGGCGCAAACACCCCACGTCCCCTTCGCCCCGGTGACATTGTGCGAGTCAAAACACTCAATACCAATGGCGAGGTGGCCGAGGTGGTCGGTAACGAGGTCGAAGTGCAGATTGGCCGAATGCGCATGCGGGTGAAAGTGAGCGATTTGGAGCGGGTGCGCAGCGCCCAGCCGGCCGAGGAAACCCGCGAAAGTGTCAGCGTCCCTGAGAAGCCTCAATCGCCTGGGATGGAATTGGACATTCGCGGAGTCAACATCGAAGAGGGCCTGAGCCTGCTGGAAGATTATCTCGATCGGGCGGCCCGGGTGGCGCTGCCCTTTGCCCGGGTGATTCATGGCAAGGGCACTGGCGTGCTGCGCCAAGCCATCCGCAATGCGCTCAAGAAGCACCCGTTGATCAAATCTTTTGAAACCGGTCTCGATGGCGAGGGTGGCGATGGTGTGACAGTGGTGAAGTTTCATGAGTGATGCGTAGTGAATGCGGTAACATCGAAATACCCTTCAGTGCTGTGTGTAGTGAGAGGGATGGAAACGAGGGCCACCCCGCTCGGCGCAGACAAGCTAATTGGGCTGTTAGGACGCGTGTTGGCATGCCTAATGCGCGCTGATGCGATATGAATCCGCAACCACCATCCCAACAATCATCATCTCCCACATCCATCCCACCCCTAACACCCCCAACATCGACAGCTCCTGTTGCAGCACCGGTTACGCTAGCGCATGGAGCGTCTTCGTCGTCGACTGTGCGACTCACCCGGATTGCGCTATCGCTCAGCATTGTTGCACTGATCGTTTTTATTGGGCAACAAGCCTGGTCACTCACTCAAACCCTCAGCAGTATTTTGTCCACGCTGGCGGCGTCATGGTTTATTGCACTGCTGATTCGCCCGCTGATCTACTATTTATGCGCGATTCCACTCGTGCCACGCCCGATTGTGCGCACCGTGCGCCACAAGTATGGGGACTCCATTGCCCGGCGGGTAGCGGCGACCCGTATGCCATTCAGCCTAGCAGTCGCGATTATTTATATTATTTTGCTGGTGCTGATTGTGGGCGGGATCACGATTGCCATCACGGCGCTCATTCCGCAGGCTGAGGCGCTCATCCGGGCATTGCCAAGTTTTACCAGCAGCCTACCCAGCCAGATTGCGCTGTTGTGGGCGGATATCGCTGCGCGATTGCATTTTGACCCAGCGATTCTGAATACCTATTTACTCACCCAAGACATTGCTGGGCGCATCACTGCGCTGGTGCAAGTGGCGCTCAGCCAAGCGGTGAATTTGGCGACTTTTACGGCGGTCGCCGTGGGACAAATGCTGCTGGTGCTGATCCTGAGTTTGTATATTGTCGTTGAAGACAAGCTGATTGAGCGCCAGTTCTTTGCAGTGTTGCCGCGCCGCTGGCACGAAGCCATGCGCGCCATGTTCTCGGCGGTCAATCGTGCGTTTAGCGGTTATATGCGTGGGCAAGTGGTTGCTGCGATTATTCGGGTGGCCATCACCATGATTACATTCCAGATCGCTGGTTTGAACTTTGGTATTGTGATCGGTTTTGTGTACGGCTTACTTTCATTTATTCCTTTGATTGGCTCGCCGATCGGCATCCTCATCGCTGGGATCGTCAGCCTGATTATCTCGCCCGCCGTGTTCTGGCCGGTGCTGATTGTGCTGCTGATTTTGGACTTTATAGTAGCCTATCTGGTGCTGCCGCAGTTGCTGGCCGATGCGGTCGGTGTGCCCAGTTTGATCGGCTTGATCTCGATCAGCTTAGGCGTGCAGTTGTTTGGCTTCTGGGGCCTAGTGTTTAGTATCCCGATTGTGGGCGCAGCCTACGCCATCATTTTTGACTTCTGGTTACCCCGTAAGCGCAAGGCAGAAGGCCTGCCGGAGCTCGATCCAGCCTTTGCTGAATTGGTCTACCCGCGCCGCAAACCGCGCCAGCCGGCGCAGCCCGTGCCTAGCCCGGCAGAGCGCCTGGGCGCATGGGTGTGGCGGCGCAGCCAGCCTACACTGCAAGCTGTGTGGCGCTGGACCGTGGCGTTGCTGCGCCGCTGGATTGATACTGCGCGCCAGTTGGTGAAAGCGCGAGTAGGGCGGTAGGGGATTACAACTCAACGAATGGGCAACGGATCAACGGATGCACCAACAGCCTAGTCCTAATCTAGTCAGGGTCATTCAATACGGTCCGAATGCTGGAATGGTTTACATCGCCACCAACCGCCCATACACCCGTCGGAAGCCTAGCCACATCATGATTGCCATGATGGGCATGACGATCAAGAATGCGCCCCACGCCGACGCGAGCGATTGGCCAAACACCTGCATAAACACATACGCCACGCCGACCACGGTCCACCAGCCACCTGCCGAGATCAACAGCGGGAGCTTGGTGTTGCCGGTGCCGCGCATCGCTCCACCCATCACCATGAGCACTGCTAGAAAAGGCTGTGAGACCGCCACAATCCGCAACGCGGACACGCCGTTGTCGATGACGCCCTGATCTTCAGTAAAGACGTGCAAGACTTGTGGCGCAAACACGAATAAGACAATGGCAATCGCGCCCATCCAAATGGCTCCCCACAGCGTAGCCGAGCGGGTGATAGGCCCGATGTCGGCGATGCGCTTGGCTCCGATGCTTTGACCGACCAGCGCCGTAGAAGCAATCGCAAATCCAAACCCCGGCAAGAATGAAAACGAGAGCGCGCTAATCGTAATGCGGTGCGCCGCCAAGACCGTGGTGCCCAACCCAGCCACCACAATTGATAGACCCACAAATGCCAAGGTCGTCAGAATTTGTTCGATGGCGGCTGGCACGCCGATGACAATGACTTGCCTAAACACACTCCAGCGGGGCAGCCAATCGCTCTGTAGCGCTGCTGCGTTGGCGCGAATCGATACGCCATTTTTACCTCGTAACAGCACTCCAATCAACAAAACCAGTGCAACTGCGCGTGAGGCAAAGGTGGCCCAGGCGCTGCCGACCGCGCCCAACTGCGGCAGCCCAGCCACGCCGTTGATCAGGCCATATGCCAAAATAATGTTGATGACGTTGGCTATCGCAGTCACAATCAATGGGGTGCGTGTATCGCCAATGCCGCGCAATACCCCGCTGCCGATTAGCAATCCCACTAGCACAATGATGGTGCCCATGGTGACATGCAGATAGGCCACCCCGATTTCAGCCACGGGTGCCTCCATCCCAAATAACCCGATGAAGGGCCGCGACACCCACAAGCCAATCAGCGCGAGCGGAATGGAGATGATCACGCTCCAGATCAGCGATTGGCGTGCCAATTGGCTCGCGCGCGGAAGATCGCGCCCGCCAAATGCTTGGGCCACCAAGACTGAGCTACCAATCGACAACGCGCTCAGCGCCGCGATCAGCAAAAACAGCATCTGTTGCGCGCTGCCCACCCCAGCAATCGCGCCGGCCCCCAAATGTGCCACCAGTGCTGTGTCTACCAAACCCAGCAATGTTTCGAGAAAGTTTTCCGCAATGACCGGCCACGCCAAACCCAGCACGCGCTTGTGCACTGCGTTCGGTGTTGAAAGATCAAGTATTGATTCGCCTACTGAGGAGATGTGTTCAGACATGAGCACCTCAGTATACGGATTGCACGTGACATTTGTAACGACCGCCCTTCAGGATGACAAAATATGGTACTATTGACAAAATGACACTAAGTCGATATTCTGTAGCCCGTCAGTAAAACTTAATCGTTCGCGTAAGCAACTCATCCAGAGAGGTGGAGGGACCGGCCCTATGAAACCTCGGCAACCTGCAGAATCGTCTGCGCGGTGCCAAATCCGGCAGTCAAGAAACTGGAAGATGAGAGGTGGTGTAGTTAACATTGAAACGCCCTCTTGTCTAGCAAGAGGGCGTTTTTTTATTAGGAATGTCCTGTTGTGAGATCAGGTTGCGCGCGGTTTACTCAAAGGAAAGTCAGAAGAAAATGTTTATACAACCCAAATTTACTCGCTCAGTGATATCGTTTTTGTCCGTGGTCGCAGTTGCTTTGACCGCGTGCGCCCCGCGTGCGGCAACGGCGCCCGCCGCCAGCGGTGTAGCAGCCAAGCCGACTGAGATTCGCCTCGATTTCGCCACTTATAACCCCAGCAGCTTAGTGCTCAAAAAATTTGGCTGGCTGGAAGAGGATTTGAAGGCGGATGGCGTGACCGTGAAATGGGTCCAGAGCGCGGGCAGCAACAAAGCCAATGAATTAGTCAATAGCAACAGTATCGACTTTGGCTCAACGGCTGGCGCCGCGTTGTTGGCTCGCACCAATGGCGTGCCACAGAAGACTGTCTATATCTATTCCAAACCGGAGTGGACTGCGCTGGTCGTGCCCGCTAACTCACCTATTGCTAAAGTGGCTGACTTAAAGGGCAAGAAGATCGCCGTGACCCGTGGCACTGATCCCTTTTTCTTTCTGCTGCGCAGTTTGAAGGAGGCTGGGCTAAGCCAAAGTGACGTCGAGATCGTCAACCTACAGCACGCCGATGGCCGCTTGGCGCTGGAGCGTGGTCAGGTGGATGCCTGGTCAGGCTTAGACCCGCACATGGCTACCGTCGAGTTAAAATCGAATGCCAAGCTGCTCTATCGCAACATCGACTTCAATACGTACGGCACGCTCAATGCACGTGAGGATTTCATCAAGCAATATCCGGAATACACCAAGCGGGTAATTACCGCTTACGAACGCGCCCGCAAATGGATTCTCGACAATCCAGATGAGGCCGCTAAGATTCTGGCTGAGGTAGCCAAGATCGATTTGGATATCGCCAAAAAGCAATTGACTGAGCGCACCGTGTTGAAAGATATTGGCATCCCTGGAGATAGTGTGCGCGCTGCACTTGAGGCGGTGGTGCCGATTCTTAAGAGCGAAAAATTGGTGGCTGATTCCACCGATCCTGCAAAGGCGCTGAGTGAATTGATCGATGCTTCATTTGCGCAAGCGGTTATTAAATAAATCGTCAACAAACTGAGTCGATCTCAAAGACCGACTCGGTTTAATATAGAGGAGTGTGTCATGAATGTGTGCAGTGACGGCATCCCGATGCCGATTGTGAAACTAAATCGTTGGATATTGGTGGTTGGGATCGCATTGGCATTTGTGCTGCAATTGCCCTGGGTGACTGCCATTCTGTTTATGCTGATATTGCCCGCTGCACTATTGGGCCGTCGCTATAGTCCCATTGCACAGCTTGGCAAACGCTTATTTGCTCGGCAAAATGAAACTGCAGCCAAAGAAGACTCGCGCGTGATGCGTTTCAATAACACCATTGCGGCTGTCCTGCTGGGCGCAGCTCAAATCGCCTTCGCATGGAGTGCACCCACGCTGGGCTGGGGGCTGGTGCTGGCGGTGGCGGTGGCCGCAGCTGTGGCGCTGGCCGGTTTCTGCCTAGGTTGTTTCGTGTTCTATCAATTCAAACTGCAACGTTATCGGCTGTTTGGCTAATTCATGACGCCTCCATCTACAACTGTCCCAAAAGTGACTCTAGCGGCGAGTGAAACAACACTGTCAACGTCCTTATCAAACGTTCGACCGGCGCGCCGCTTCGTCGTGTGGATTGTGCCGTTGTTATTGCTGGCGCTATGGTTCGTCGGCACCGATATTTTGGGAGTGTTTGCGCCCAACCAGTTGCCATCCCCGTTGCGAGTGCTGCGCACAGCTGGCGAACTGATCGCAAGCGGTGATCTGATCAAACACATCTTGATCAGTTTTCAGCGCGTGTTGCTGGGCTTTGCGATTGGGACGCTGCTGGCAGGTGTGGTCGCGACGTTGGCGGGTTTGTCGCGGACGGTGGAGCAGTTGCTTGACCCCACCTTACAAGCTGTGCGCAATGTGCCTTCGTTGGCGTGGGTGCCGTTTTTACTATTGTGGCTGGGCATCGATGAGCCGCCCAAAATTACACTGATCGCCATCGGCGGCTTCTTCCCCGTTTACCTCAACCTGCTCAGCGGGATTCGCCAGGCTGACCGTAAATTGCTGGAAGTCGGCTACGTGTTTGGCCTAAGTGATGCCGCGCTGGTGCGGCGCATTATTTTGCCCTCGGCTACACCCTATTTGATGACTGGCCTACGCGTAGGTTTGGGTCAAAGCTGGCTGTTTCTGGTCGCTGCTGAGCTGATCGCCTCAACCCGCGGTTTGGGTTTTATGCTGATCGATGGACAGAACAGCAGCCGACCCGACATCATGCTGGTCAGCATTTTGACATTGGCGCTATTGGGCAAGTTATGTGATGGTGCACTACGCACCCTCGAAAAACGCCTGTTAGTGTGGACGGACGGCTTCCAAGGACGCTAAAAGGACGTTAAAAGGACGCTGATATGAGCAGTTTGATCCAAATCCAAAACGTATCCAAGAACTTCGATGGTGCTGCCATCGTGCAGAATTTTGATCTTGAGGTGCGGCCGGGCGAAGTTGTGAGTTTGATTGGGCCAAGCGTGCGGCAAATCAACGTTGCTGCGGCTGTTATCGGGCTTGGAGCGCAATTACAGTGGCAAACTGCTGATCGATGATAGCTTCGTGACTGGGCCGACTCGCCAAGTAGGGTTCATGTTTCAAGAGCCGCGTTTATTGCCGTGGCTGACCGTTGCGCAGAATATCTTGTTTGGAGTGAAACAGGTCACGACCTCTATCGAAGATTTATTGGCCCAAGTGCAATTGGCTGGTTCGGGCAAACTGCTGCCGCGCCAGCTTTCTGGTGGCATGGCGCAACGCACAGCCTTGGCCCGTGCGTTGGCTGCCCACCCCCAGGTGTTGCTGCTCGATGAGCCTTTCAGCGCCGTTGACGCGCTCACCCGTATGCAGTTGCAGGAATTGCTGATTTCAATTTGGCAGCGCACCCGTCTGACCATGCTCGTTGTGACTCATGATATTGATGAAGCGCTTTATTTGAGTGACCGCGTGATTGTGCTGACTGCACGCCCGGCCACCGTCAGTGAGGTGGTGCCCATTGGTTTGGCGCGTCCGCGTGACCGCCGCGATCCGGTGCTGATTCAATTGCGGGCCCATCTTCTCGAATCTCTGCGGGTTGCAGGGTCGCTGCATCTCGCGGTGTCATCGCCGGGCGTGCCATTTGGGGTATAGCTTGTCAAAATAGAATATGTGTAAACAGGCGGGCATACCTGCAATAAAATGGGCGTCCAATGGACGCCACTGTTGTTTCTCGCTCTTACACCGTTACGCGTGCATCCCCATGGGACTTGTTGGCCATCCAACGTTTGGAGCGGGCCGCTTTCCCGCGTGATGCATATGACGTGATTGCCCTATTTGAGGTGCTTGTCACTTCACGCCATCGCACGCTGAAAGCCGTGATGAGCGAACGCATTGTTGGGTTTGTGGCAGGCGAGCTAGACAAACAGGAAAATACTGGCTGGATAGTTACATTGGTGGTCCATCCGGATGTGCAGGGGCAGGGGATTGGGGCGGGCTTGCTCAACGCAGCAGAACGCTGGCTAAATCAGCCGCGGATGAAGCTGACAGTCCGGCGCAGCAACGCACGGGCAATTGCGCTCTATGAGCGCATGGGCTACCAGTACAAGCATGCAATTTACCGCTATTACAATGACGGCGAAGATGGCTTGCTGATGGAAAAGGAGTTGTCGTGAAAATTGGTATTCTTTCGGACACGCACAATAACAACAGCAACACCTTGGCCGCGCTAAACGTTTTTCGCCAGCGCGCGATCACGCAGCTTATTCACTGTGGCGATGTCACCCGCTCAGAAATGTTCGATCTATTTGCTGGTTTCCAGTTAACGTTAGTAGAGGGCAATGGCGACGACCCAGTCCGATTGCGCCTAGCCCTACAGGCGTTGCCACACATCTATTTTGCTGGGGCAGACGCCACGCTTACGTTCGAGAATGTCTCAGTAGCCGCATGCCATGGCCATGATGACGGGCGTCTGGCCGGTTTGGCCAACAGCGGGCTATTTACGTGGGTCTTTCGTGGCCATTCGCATAAACGCGGCATCAAACGTGCATTAAACAATATGACTCAAATTCTCAACCCCGGTGCGCTGGGTGGCCGTCGGGTTGAACCACGTTCCATCGCAATTGTGGATTTGGCAATCAACGTGGCAGAATTTGTGGAGATGTAGAGACGCGAAATTTCGCGTCTCTACGATAATTGATCACGGAAGTAACTATTCAGCCACAATTAAAATCCGCTAATCACGCTAATCTTCGCAAATAAAATTAGTGTAAATTCGCGTTACTCGCGGACAAAAACCAAATTTGGACTGAATAGTTACTCACGGAATATGTATGGATCAGACGCGAAATTTCGCGTCTCTACGATAATTGATCACGCAGCCAAAGCTGCCACGACAATGAATAAGACGCAACAGATGTCGCCGATGATTAGGATTTCTACGCCGCCCAGATTTGACATTTATCAGATAATCTCTCTTGGGTCAGCGATGGTGCCCATCACAGCGGTCGCGGCGACTACGGCGGGCGAGGCGAGATAGATCTCACTGTCACGAGTGCCCATGCGTCCCTTGAAGATGCGGTTGGCGCTGCTGATCGTGACTTCGCCAACGGCGGGGATGCCCTGATGGTTGCCCATACAAGGGCCACAGCCGGGGGTGGCAATCACGCCGCCTGCCTCAACAAAGATTTCTACCAAGCCTAGCTTGAGCGCATCCTTGAGGACTTCGCTGCTGGCTGGGTTCCACAACAGACGCACGCTACTGGATGTTTTGCGGCCTTTTAGCACCGTGCAGGCGGCCGCAATATCTTCCAGACGCCCGTTGGTGCAAGTTCCAAGCCAGGCTTGTTGCACTGGGGTGCCTTTTAGCGCGCTCACTGGCACCACGTTGTCAACTCGGTGTGGTTTGGCCACCATCGGCTCCAATTGGCTCAGGTCGTAGTGAATCTCAGCCTGGTAACTGGCATCGGAGTCTGGGTAGATGGCTTGAGACTTGAGATTAGAAATTAGAGATTGGACGCTTTGCGTAGAGATCGGAATATCGTTAAATGCTTCAATCCCCAATCTCGTTAATCGCCGTTGCAAACGTGGCGCCAAATACTCAAACACGGCCTCATCTGGCGCAAGGTAGGCGTTTTTGACTCCAAACTCGGCCATCATGTTGGGAATCACCATACGGCTGTCCAGACTCATCTGGCTGATGCCATCGCCTACAAATTCGATGGAGCGATATAGCCCGCCGTCTTGGCCATGATCGCCGATTAACTTCAGGCAAAAATCTTTGGACGACACTCCAAATGGCAATGCCCCGGTCACGGTAGCCCTGATGCTCTCCGGAACGCGCAGCCATAGCTCGCCGGTGGCCCACAGGCAGGCCACTTCGCTGCGGCCAATGCCAGCCCCAAACGCGCCCATCCAGCCAAAATGCGGGGTGTGGCTGTCCGATCCTAGCACTGTATATCCGGGCAGAACGACCGCTTCTTCGCTGTGCACTTGGTGGCAAATCCCGCGCCCAACCTCGAAGAAGTTCAGCACACCCATCTCCGCCACGAACTTCCGAATCTCGGCATGGTTTTGGGCATGCTGGGTGGTCGGCGCAGGCACCGCATGGTCCAATGTAATCGCCAGCCGGGTTGGGTTTTTCACCCGCTCCACCCCCAATTGCTTGAATAAACGAAAGATAGCCGCTGTATTGTCGTGGCTCAAAATAACATCAGGCGCAGCATCCACAATCTGTCCAGCGGTAACCTCACGTTGGCCGGATGCACGAGCCAATGCCTTTTCCGCAAAAGTCTTTCCCATAGTGCGCGGGCATTGTAGAACATTCTGCGCAGATGGGGGCAATCATAATAAACCTGGTCATACCTGTCATACGCCATGTTTTATGTCACACAATTGGCAATCATATTTCACTGACGCAACTATCTTTAATAGAACTCTTATCGTTAGGTAAACTTTGGCTTATACTTACCTTAGTTAGGTACTAAAAGCTCTCGGATCATCTTCCTCATTGCATTCACATCTTTCCCCACAATTGTGCCTTTCAAAGCTTTGGTAGCTGACATAATCACTCACATGCGTTAAATGTGGAGTTTCAGGACATCTTCAACTCGCCACAAATGCTTTCTTTGCATCTTCAGCGTAACGCGCAGCACACGAGGGAATAATGAATCGTCTAGCAACATTGCGCCAAGTTCTGGATTTTACAGAACAACCCGCTCGCCTTCGACTCGAATTCTCCGAGCGCAAATTTTTGCTTCGGCTCGGCGACCTATTTCTGATTGCGATTGGCATCTTATCTGCACTGTACCTATGGTCATATCTGGCCTCTTATGAGTTTGGGCTAACCCTAATTCGATTGCAGCTCTCATGGATCGTCCTAATTGCATCGGCTTGGTTTGCTTGGTTGTATGTCAGTGATTTGTATGATCTGAAAAAAGCAGTGCGCGTGCGGGATTGCATCCGAATGATTGGATTGGGTGCAGGCATCATTGCCATGCTGTATCTCAGCTATTTCTTTGTGCGGGCGATTCCGCTCACCCCTAACACGCTGGTCCCACCGATTAGCAATGAAGGCAGCACGCCGCTGCGTTTGGCACCCGGGCTGGCGATTATTTTCACGACATTTTTGCTTGGGTTTTGGCGGATTGCCTATGCCGTGGTTTGGGGCGGCCCGCATCTGCGGCGGCGCATTCTTGTGATGGGCGCAGGTGCGGCCGGCACGTCGTTGGCCGCGGTGCTGAACAACCATGCTCATTTTGATCTGATTGGCTTCGTCGATGATGATCCAAGCAAACAAGGCATGCGCGTCAACAACAGTGCAGTCATGGGAAAACACACTGACCTGGTCCGGCTAGCACTCCTGCACAATGTGGATGAGTTGGTGATTGCGATCAGTGCTGAAGCGCGTGGTACTTTGTTCCAAGCCATTATGGATTGCCACGAGCGTGGCGTCACCATCACCCCAATGCCGTTGCTGTACGAGCAACTGACGGGTCGCGTTCCGGTGGAGCACATCGGTAGCCAGTGGTATGTGGCATTGCCCTTCGAGCCTCGTTCGTTCAACAGTGTCACCCGTTTACTCAAACGCGGCTTGGATTTGGTCGGCGGCCTCTTCTTTGGCCTAGTCTTCGTGCTGGCTTTCCCGTTTGTCGCCTTGGCCATTAAGTTGGACAGCAAAGGCTCGATTTTTTACTCGCAAGAGCGTATGGGGTTGCATGGCAAGCGTTTCACGGTGTTTAAATTCCGCAGCATGGTGAAGGACGCCGAGCGCGACGGCAAAGCCCAATGGGCGACCAAAAACGATGTGCGCATCACGCGGGTTGGCGCGTTTATCCGCAAGACTCGCCTAGACGAATTGCCACAGGTGCTGAACGTGCTTCGCGGCGATATGAGCCTAGTCGGCCCACGTCCAGAGCGACCGCAATTTATCGATAAGCTGCAAAAGCAGATTCCGTTCTATCGCACCCGTTTGGCCGCCAAACCTGGCCTGACTGGTTGGGCGCAAGTCAACTATGGCTACGGCTCCACCACCCAAGATGCGCTTATCAAGCTGCAATATGACCTGTTTTACATTAAGCATCAAACTGCCTGGTTCGACCTAAAGATTCTCTTGCGCACTGTGGGCGTTGTGCTGAAAATGAAGGGACAATGAATTTTTGGGGCGCACAAAACAGAAAAGACAATAGAAAAGACAATCTCAGGACTGCGTTTGAGTTTTGGTTGCTGGTGCCTCTGACTTTGGCTTGTATGCTGACGGACCGTGTCTTGCCGGTAGCTGCCACAGCCAGTTTGTTTTTTTTACTCTGGCGGATCGGGCGCAATTTATTTCTCCCTCGGGCAATCTCTGATTCCTTTTCGCGAATCACGCGAATCCCCACTCAGTTCTTTCACGGTTTGTCAGAGGCTTTTCGCTGGAGCCGGCTTGCGCCTTTTGTAGGGTTGTTGCTGTTTATGCTGGGCCTCAGCTTGTTGATCACGGTTTCGCCAGAGACTACGCTGACCCAAGTGCAGCGGGTGGTGCTAGGCTCGGGAGCTTGTTTGGCGATCCGCGACTGGTTGCGCGCGCCTCAAACTTGGAACAAAAAGCGTGGGTATGCGCTTGGCCTGGTGGCATTGGGCGGGGCCTTGGCCGCGGTCAGCCCGGTCGTGGTGGAATGGCAAGGCAGTAAGATGGCCAGCATCATCCCACCGGCGCTGTATCGCGTATTCCCGCTGCTGGTTTCCGACGGGGCCAACCCAAATGTCATGGCAGGTGCGCTGCTGATTTTGTTTCCGCTGGCGGTGTCATTGTCGCTACGTTGGCCTGCAACGCAGGGCAAAATTGCCACTCGTTGGGATACGTTATTGCCGATTACCACCGGCTTGTGCGCCGCGCTTATCTTTGCTATGTTGGTGCTCACTCAATCACGTGGGGCGTGGTTGGCAACGACTATAAGCATGTGGTTGCTGGCCAATCTGCGTTGGCGCTGGCTGCGCCCAGTCAGCGTGCTGTTGGTCTTGCTGGCTGGGTTGATGGTGCTGCTGCGACCGGTTTGGCTGACACCCGTGTTCGAAAGTTTGTCCACTACCGGCAGCATCTCGGGTAGTGCCGAGCGCCAAGAGATTTGGACCCATGCCTGGTACATGATTCAAGATTTTAGTTTTACGGGTGTGGGCATGGGCAACTTTCGACGGGTCAATGACCTGTTTTACCCGTTGTATATCGCCACCCCCGATGCGCCGCATGCTCACAACTTGTTTTTGCAAGTGGCAGTTGATCTGGGCATTCCCGGCTTTCTGGCTTGGTTGGGTTTGTTTGTGCACGCCTTCTACGTGACGGTGCGCGCGTTTGCCCATCCTCAGGGAGATTGGGTTCGCGCCATCGCAGCCGGCCTGCTGGTAGCACAGGTCGCTATGTCGGTGCATGGTTTGCTGGATTGTGTTGTGTGGGGCGTGATGCGCACTGCCTTGATTGTGTGGTTGTTGTGGGGGCTGGCCTACGCACTTGAACCGTTTCGTTCCAATTCCCTCGGAGCACTGGCGACATGAGGCTGCGCACCCTCTTGACCCTAGCGCTGGTGCATGGCCTGATCTATGTGTTCGCCGTGCCGCCCTGGCAACACTACGATGAACCCGGCCACTTCGAGTATGTCTGGCGTTTGGCGATGGAACCCGATATGCCGCAGCCTGATTCGACCAACGATGTATTGCGGGCCGAAATGGTGCGCTCCATGTTGCGACATGGCTTCTATCGCGAGGGCATCCCGCTGCCCGACCTCAATCAACATCCCATTGCAATCGGGTACACCCAGACCCCTAGTCCGCCGATGTATTACTGGCTGGCGGGTCTGCCCATCCGTGCAGTAAATTTATTGGGTATCACTGATGTGACTACCCAGCTATATGCTTCTCGGCTGATGTCGCTGTTAGTGTTTGTCGTCACGGTGGCAATCGTCGCTGCGGCGGCGGCAGACTTATTCGGGCCTGGGCACCCAGTGCGCTGGGCGCTGCCACTGATGTTTGCACTACTGCCCAGCAACGCCGATCTTATGACGGCGGTCAACGATGATGTCATCGCCATCTTACTTAGCACGCTGTTTTTGTGGATCGCCATACGTATTATCCGGCGGGGTCTGAGTTGGGATCGACTGGCGTTGCTCATTATTATCGCGCTCACCGGTGTGGCAGCTCGACGAGCCATTGGCCCGGTCATGGTGACTTTGCCAGTGGTGATTGCACTGGCGTGGGCGTATGGGCGACCGTGGGCGATCGGTTTGGTCTGGGGTGGGGTAGCTGCTTTTGGGCTGATGGCACTGGCATTTACGTTGCGCCACGACAGTGCCCAATCTTGGATCACCGAAGGGGTGGCTGAGTGTGCTGAGATTGGCTGTCCACCGGAGCTTGGGGCACACGCGTTGAAATTGGCCTTCTCGCCCGACCCAACGCGCCCGCCTTACCTGCTTTGGCAATTACTTGATTACCAGCAAAGACGCAAAATGGCGGGCCACACCATTACTTTTGGAGCATGGATGTGGACTGATCCTGCAACGCCCGCGAACAACACCAGCGCGTTCGTAGCGGTGGCTGGATCAGGGGGTTATGCCGAATCGCAATCTGTTGCTCTCGATCCGTCCCCGACTTTTCATGCCATAACCTTGACGTTGCCCACTGATCTCTCCAACGCCTATATCCAACTATATGCTCGGCCTAGCCCAATGAGCCATACCCAGTATGTTTATTTTGATGGCATGCTCATGATCAGCGGAACCCACCTGTTTGATCGTGCGCCACACTATTCCGATGCAATGTTGATAACCGGGACATGGAATAGTCAGTCGTTTGTTAATCTTCTGCGTAACCCATCAGTAGAAGACACAGCCTGGCGGGTCGACAGCCAAGCTGATCGGCTGACTCAGCCGCTTATTCGCGACACCATACTCTCGCATATTGTTTATGCTGCCCAAGACCCTCAGGGTCAGGTCTACTATCGCTCTGCAGCGATACATTGGCTGCAAACCTTTTGGGCCCGTTTTGGTTGGGGCAACACACCCTTGGCGACCTTATGGGTCTATGACTTGCTCTGGGTTGTGACGCTGCTAGGTGGGTTGGGGGCACTACTGACCGCGATACGTGCACCACAACGGGTGGATTGGGCCATAGTGCTGGGGCTTGGCCTTCCGCTAGTGCTCCTAAGCTTTGCCGCCTTTACGCGGGGCGTATCATCGCTGTTCGTTGGGTTTTGGCTACCCGGCTGGCGCTACGCCGCACCGGTCAATTTGGCAGTGTTGTTGCTGTTGGTGCTGGGTTGGCTGAGTGTGGTGCGGTTATATAAACTTTATAAACCGAGTCGGTCTCAAAGGCCGACTCGGTTTGATCAAAAATTTATGATTTTGTTCGCCCTCATCCCATTGTTATGCCTGGATGCATATGCGTTGTATAGTCAGGTTGTCTACTATGCACAAGCTTAGCTGCAAGCAACATTATGGATAGAAGCGCGGTCTTTACATCATCTTTGGTCACAGCCCCTTTCCCCGGGCGTGATATTTGTGGCGTGTATGTGCATGGCTTTATGCTGCACGAGTTACTGGATTGGATGATCAAAACCGTAATGAGCCAACAGCGTGCTACGGTCTATTATGCCAATGCCCATGCTATTAACCTAGCCCAAACCCACCCCGATTTTCGGCGCGCCCTAAACGCCGCCCAAGTTGTGTTTTGTGATGGCTATGGGGTGTGGTTGGCGGCGCGCTGGTTGGGACATCCTTTGCCGCAGCGGTTTACGCCACCTGATTGGATCGAGCAATTGGCCAATCGTTGCGCGACACAGGGTTACAGCATGATGCTGTTGGGAGCCAGGTCAGGCATTGCTCAGCAAGCTGCTGAACGATTGATGCAGCAAGCGCCAGGCTTGACCGCTAGTGCTATGCAGGGTTACTTTGACCCTTGTGGCCGCGAGAATGATCAGGTGATCGATGCCGTTAATGCTTCTGGGGCGCAGGTTTTGTTGGTGGGCATGGGCATGCCGCAACAAGAGCTATGGATTCATCAGAATCGCAGTCGCTTGAATGCCAATCTGGTGTTGTCGGTGGGGGCCTTATTGGATTACTTGGCCGGCTCCATAAAACGTGGCCCGCGCTGGCTGACCGACAGCGGCTTTGAATGGCTGACCCGTCTGTATTATGAACCTGCTCGCCTGTGGCGGCGCTATGTTCTAGGCAATCCGCAATTCCTGTGGCTGGTGCTGCAGCAGTGGCTGCACGAGAGGGGTTTGTAGAAAAATCTTCATAGAGTCAGACGGTCTCGATTGCCGAGTTGCATTAGCAAAAACCAGACGAGGTTGACGCCATAAATCAGCAAATAGTGTAACGTGCCATGCGCCATACCCAAGGCAGTAGGCACACCGCCCAGCGCCAGCACGCCAATCGTAACCAATGGAATCACCCCGATATTACCCGGTACAGGCGACACAATCGAAACTGTCTGAATGCTGACGATAAGCAAGGGAATCATCCAACCCGCCCATGCAATATGAAATGCTTGGGCCAACGCGATGTTGGTCAGTGCCGCCAGACCCCACATTAGTGCGGAAGCAAAGGCTGCTAATCCGATCTCGCGAGGCGGGAATAAAGTTTCGTGCGCGTTTGTTTCTGGCCAGCGCAAACCCCATTCGACCAGCACCGGGAAGCGCCTGACCAATTGCCGTTGCAACATGCCCGGGCGCAGCACAAGTAATACGCTTAACAAGAGTGCGCCCGCGCAAGCCACCATAGCCAAACGGATCACGGTGCTATTAATGTTGGGTGGGGTAGGTAACAGCAACAAGGTCAGTGCTATCAGGGCTAAGACGACTGAATCAAGGCTCTTTTCGACCAAAATTGCCAGCGCGCTCCATATCACGCCCGCGTGTTGTTGTTGGCGCAATTGCCATATTCGCCACACATCGCCAACCCGCAGCGGGGACAGCCAGTTGATCACTTGTGCACCCAGAGTGGCGCGGACCACATCGCCCCAGGCAATTGCTCCACCACGCTGCATCAGGCGCCATGCTCGCCACAACCGCACCGTCTGGCCAAGGATTATGGAACTGGCGGCGATGACACCCCACTTGAAATCGGCTTGGGTGATCGCCCGGTAGATCTCGGCCCAGTCCAGTTGGCGCAACACCACGTAACCCAACGCCAAGATGATCAACGCGGTTGCTGCAGACCATACCCAGCGGCCCAACCCATTTCTTTGTTGTTGCGTTTGCACCAAGGCTATGTTAGCTTGTTCTCAGTTCATATCGACCACATAAATACTGCGCGCGACTTCACGCGAGATGGTTTGCGTCTCGCCATGTCCCAGCGTCACGGCAAGTGAATTTTCTGGGTCAGTGCGTGACACATCCACAATGGTGCCGGGCAATAGACCCAGCGTCGCAATATGGCGCAGCACTTCAGGTACCTCATCGCGCACCCGTTCGAT
>JANMVQ010000324.1:0-4189 GCA_031392845.1 Chloroflexota bacterium | reverse complement strand
CGACACCGCCATATACCGTTGCCCATTCTCCCGCGAATACATGCCCACTCGCAATTGCACAGGCGTGGGCAGCGGGCCAGTGAGCACAATAGTGCGCTGATCGATGATAATTTGACCGGGTTGCCAAGCACTGGGCCGGATCAGTCCATCCAGGCTGTCGCCATCGGCTTGGGCCAACACCTGCCCATCGGGGCCAACCAAATGCACAAAAATCGTGTCAGTCGGCTTGGCTGGAGAGATCGCTTGCCAGGTGAGCGTGATTGCCACCGATGCAGGCGCGGCATCTATCTCGGCTGCTGGTTCAATCCTGAATGTGCCATTAACCAATGTGGCAATATGCCTGATCTCACCAACGGTCTGGGTCGAGTGGATGTTTGCAGCTGTTGGCCGTGCCCTAATCTCGCCCACCGGCTGTAAAGTCAAGTTGCCATCCGTATGGTAATTGGTGACATAGGTTTCATTAGCCCACAGCACGCTCTCTACTAGACGACTTTGGTCATAGGCTTCTACCCCACGGGTATTCACTTCAAAAGGTGATGCTTTGATCTCGCGATCCACCAAGGGCCGGGTGGTCAACGAACGCGTTTGGGTACGTGCGTAAGCTTGATCCGCGGGGCTGGCCAACCAGACAAAGTCGCTCAGATCTTGCGAGACTGGCGCCAATAACATACCCCAATAGCCCAAGGGGTAAAGTGTGCGTCGATATTCAAATCGGTCTGGCACATTCAGAAATAGCTTGCGCCCGCCACCATTATTTTGCCCGGCTGCAATAATATTCGACATCAGGCGCGACCCAGATTGATAGAGCTGCACTTGTTGCCCCAATGTCCAGGCGCTCTGCAACAACAGCCAGCTAGTGAGGCCCCACCGAAAGCATTGCGTAAAGGTTTTTGTAGGCGGGGTGGGCTCGCTTAGCTTGGAGGATAACGGTAATTTCTCTGGCCAAAGCGCTAATGCCCAAGCCCAAGCTGCCGCAAAGGAACCGAAATACAGCACCCGCGGCGAAGTTTCCAGATAGCCCATCGAGCGGGTCAACCATGCCAGCGATACGCAAAGCAACCACAGGCTCAGGCACAACAGCAGCTCAGGCCAGCGTCGGTGTCCTGCTCCTAGACACAAAACCAGCACGCTTAACCCGCAGACCAGCAGCGCCTGGTTCCGCCCATCGAGTCCCAATCCACCCAGTTGGCTGATCACCCATGCCAGCGGAAAACTTAGCCCCTGTGAAACATAAGCAAATTCGAGCAGCCCGGGGTGCATCTGCACCGTATCAACCACCGGTTTGGGAATGTTTAGCCAAATGACGATAAAGGCGCTGACCGGCCCAAATGCCGCGCATATCCAACCACTCAGGCGTGCAATGCGGTTACGGCGCAATAGATAAAGCTCTAGCAAAACCAGCATCGGTGCGATCAGCACGCCATTTTCATGGATACCAATGGCAATTACGGCTAACACTTGGGCCATGGCCAGCTTGCCCCAGTGATTTTGTTCGCGTCCGCGCAAGTGCAGTAGCAATGTGCCTAGCGCTAGTGCCAAGGTCCATGTGTGCGGCGTGGTCGCGCGAGCGACGGCCTCATAACTGACCGGATACAACGCAAATAATCCCGCCGCCACAATGGCCAGCTCAAACCGGCCAAACACCGCCTGGGCCAATTTCAAGCACAACAGCACTGCCAACACATGCGCACCCACAATTGGCAGGTGATACGTCCAGACCAGATGCCCAACCGAACTCTCGCGTAGTACTTTGAAAATCAGCATGGTCAGCGGGCGATAATAAGAATTGCTGATTGGCGTAAATAAGGCTTCCCAATAACTGTAACGTTCGACTTGACCAATATCGAACGGATCTTCCCAAAAAAACTGCAATGACAATGTACTGGCATAGCTCAAGATGGCTAGCAGCAGCACACCCACAACTGCCCAGTGTTGGTTTCTAATAGCCCTCACACGACCCAGAAGGGTAGGTTGCAAAGAAATTGGTTGCTTCAATGGGGATCGCTTTAGCGTCAGCACACTTAGATTTTACTATGAAATCTAAGTGAATTCTTAGAATAGCGATTGTCTTTGCGTTTGTAAGAATCGCATCGCACGCGTCATAAATCCAAAGAGTGGTTCTTTCGCGCGTTTGAGCGACTTATGATTATGTTAATAGCTATAAGTCTCTTCAATAACATCCCCTTTCGAGTAACTGCCTTTCAGCAACGAGGCCTGCTAAAGAACGTTTTGCGCCTGACTTAACCCAATCTTATTTCTGTTCTAAACTTCCCCCATGCTTGATATTGTTTTGCTTATTCATAGCCGCGTAGCAATTGCGGTGCTCATGTTTAACGCGATTCTGGGGATTTGGGGGGTTATTCGCTTTCTGCGTGGGCTGGAGATTGACAGCAGCTACTGGGGGGCGATTGCACTCAGCCCAATATTGGGATTGCTGCAAATGATCGTGGGACTGATCTTGGTCTACAACGGCCTGTATGTAAACGTACGGTTTGTGCACTACTTATATGGTGCGCTGGTGATTTTGGCTGTGCCTGCCTGCTTTGCTTATCTGCGTGGTCGCGAAGATCGGGGCGCACAGCTTATCTTTGCGCTAGCCCTTCTTTTAAACACCGGTTTTGGCATTCGTGCCTACACCACGGGGGGAGGATAATGCTGGATTGACAATTCTCCGCGTCGTTACTATCATGTAAGCGCTTACATTTGTAAGCGCTTACATGACTGAATCGCACCCATCGCCCACCATAACTGACGATGCCTTGTCTGCATCGGCTGCAACCATCGAGGATGTGGCACGTACAGCCGATGTTTCGACCGCCACCGTCTCGCGCGTGATGAATGGCAGCGGCGGGGTGCGCGATAAGACGCGCCAGAAGGTGTTGGCAGCGGCACAACGCTTGGGTTATGTTGCCAATCAGCAGGCAAAACGGTTGGCGGGTGGGCATTCCAAAGTAGTGGGTCTGCTGGTGCGTGAGCTGTCGACTGGCTATGTGGGCGAGATTGCTCGCGGAGTGGATGAGGCGTTGGCTGAGTGCGACTACGACCTGATGTTGCACACCACCCATCGCAAAGAGACCGATGAAGCCGCGCATGTCATGTCGTTGGCACGTGGCCTGGCTGATGGGTTAGTGCTGGTGTTGCCGCGCAAGCCAGGGGCTTATCTGCAAACCTTGCGTCAGTTGCAGTTTCCGCATGTGCTCATTGACCATATCGGCCTGAACGATGGCAGCCCGGCAGTCAGCGCCACCAATCGGCAGGGGGCCATCGCAGGCACGCAGTATCTGATTGGGCTTGGACATCAGCGAATTGGCTTTATCACTGGCAGCCTGAATCTAGGCTGCTCGCAGGATCGGCTGGAGGGTTACCGCGCAGCAATGCAAATAGCAAATATTCCCATCGCGCCCGAATGGATCTACGAGGGTGATTTTCAGCAGCCCGCAGGCTATACCGCTGCGCACACTTTGCTGCAGTTGCCAGAACCGCCTAGCGCGATCTTTGCGTCAAATGATGTGATGGCGTTTGGAGCGATGGAAGCCGCGCGCGATCTCGGTTTGCGCATTCCGGACGATGTCTCTATCATCGGTTTCGATGACATCCCGCAATCCACCCATGTCAACCCGCCGTTGACGACCGTGAAGCAACCTTTACAAGAAATGGGCCGTGTTGCTACCCAATTACTTATGGAGTGCATCCGTGCAGGTAAGCCTTGCCAGATCCTGACCGAACTGCCCACAGAGTTGGTGATTCGTCAGTCCTGCTCTGCGCCAAAGGCCAGAACTGGATTGGCTCACGCGGGAATAAGTAACTCGTGACTCATGACTCACGAGTCACTTATTCCCGATGCAGTCTTAGATAATTGTTTCAAATGTCCGTGACAACCAGGAGGTTAGAAAAGAAAGCTATGGAAAGTAAGAAAATCAGTCGCCGTCAGATACTACGAATGAGCGCATTCGCCACCGCCGGTGCCGCCCTCGCCGCTTGTGCTGCGCCCGCGGCAGCACCGGCTGCCAAACCCGCCGAGAGTAAACCCGCAGATGCCGCCGCCGCGCCGACTGCCGCCGCGCCTGCCGCCGAAGCCGGCAAAAAGACAATTTGGTGGGATATTCAGACTGGCAAAACCGCTGAATTGACCGACACGATGGTCAAAGAGTGGAACGCCAAAAACCCCGATAAGCAAGTTGAGAAGCAG
>JANMVQ010000319.1:0-7040 GCA_031392845.1 Chloroflexota bacterium | reverse complement strand
GGTGCCTGACCCGCCCATCATCACCTACCCCAATTCGCAAGCCATTCCTGAGGACACCTCCACCGGTGATCTGCCGTTTACTATTGTCGATCCAGATGGTGATGCGATCACAGCCGTCACGCCTACCTCGTTTGATAACCTGATTCCGACCGCAAACGTGACGATCACCAGTCAGGGTGGCGCTAATTACACTTTGCGGGCCTCGCCACGGCCCAATGATTCCGGCCGCTGGGCAGCTATTCGAATTCGCGCTGATTCCGCTGACAATCTGTTCAGCCAGATTTCCTTTCCAATTACAGTCACTACTGTCGCTGATGCACCCGTTTTTGCCACATTCCCGCCGACCCAAACCATTGTGAAGAGCAGCACGACTGGCCCGCTGTCGTTTACCAGCTTTGATGGGGATTGCATTGGTGCGGCTACGGTCTCGGCAGAATCAACGAACACGACTCTGGTTCCCAATACTGCTGCAAACATTGCTGTTCGTTCGCTGGGTGTCAATGCATTTTGCGGCCAGCCTGCCAACATCGGCACTGTTGGCATGACAGCTACCCACGAGATCATCATTACTCCCACGGCCAACTTGACAGGCGTTGTCGTTATCAATGTGTCGGTCACCGATAACACTGGCCTGAAAGTGACGCGACCCTTGACTGTGGTGGTGAGTTTTACTAACAAAGCCCCTGAATTTCTGGCGCAAGACAATGAGCTGGTCAACACCAGTATGTTCGAAGATAGCAGCACCAACCTGAGTTTCTTCGTGCAGGATCTGGACAACGATGTGATTGTGGCGAGCGCCACATCATCGAATGCCACGTTGTTGCCCCCGGGCGCGCTCACGGTGAATGGCACGGGCGGCAGCCGAAATTTGGTCATTGTGCCAGCCGCCAATATCAATGGCAGCGCTGCCGTGACAGTGAGTTTGACCGATGGCATCAGCATCACTACCCGCAGTTTCTTGCTGAGTGTATTGCCAGTGAATGATGCGCCAACAATTTCAGCGCTTACCGATCAAACGATTGCCTTTAACAGTAGTACTCCGGCGCAACCGTTTACAGTGGGTGATGTTGAGACTGTTGCCAGTGCTTTGCAGATCAGCATTGCTTCGTCCAATATTGGGGTGATTCCGCTCAGCAACATCGTGCTGGGAGGCAGTGGCGCTAATCGCACTGTGCAAGTGAATTCAGGTATTGTGAGTGGTAACAGCGCCATCACCCTGACGGTGTCGGATGGCATCTCCACAACTAGCCAAAGTTTTATGGTGGTTGTCGCTGGGAATAATCAGCCACCGACGATAAGTCCAATTGCGGATCAAACGATCCCGCGCAATGGCTCGGTCGGCCCATTGGCGTTTACGATCACAGACGATCTGCTGCCCGCCGGTAGTCTGACCCTGACTTATAGCACGGACAATCAGGCCTTGCTTCCAGCAGGGTCGATTATATTGGCGGGCAGCGGTGGTAATCGCACCATTCGCATTACACCCGCACCCAATTTGGGCGGCACTGCCCGGATTACGCTCACCGTAACGGATGGGGTGTATAACACAAATCGCGGCTTTCAGATTATGGTGCCTACCGTGGGGCAGCCGCCCACAATTTCGCCTGTCACGCCACCCAACCCTGGTTCACGGGTAGATGCGGGCGTGCCTTCCGGCTCGTTTACTTTTACGATCGCGGACCCGGATACCCCGCTAGATGACCTGATATTGTCGGTGGTGTCGTCTGCTCCCACCATTGTGCCCACTAACAGTGTGACGTTTGGAGGTAGCGGAGCCAATCGTTTTGCCATTATCACGCCACTGAAAGCAACCGCTGGGCATGTGACAATTACCTTGATAGTGCGTGATGGTTCGGGCATCGCGTCACAATCATTCCCAGTGCATGTGTGGCGCAACATCTATCTCGGCGGCAGCGTATTTGGCTTCAAACCATTTAACATTGAATCCAGCGAATCGAATAACACCTATGCTCGCGCCATGCCTATCATCACCGGTATCGAGTATTCAGGAATTGTCTATTCAAATTCAGTGAGCGCACAAGATACGATCGATGTGCTGGCGTTAAACTTGAGTCAGGGCACTTACCGCATCACGTTGAGCTTTACTGGGGCCGATCTGGATGTTTACTTACGCGATATTGCACCCAGCTTCAAAACGTTGGCCAAATCCGACGCTACCAGTAGCGAAGGGCCTGAGGTCATCATTTACATCGAGTCAAGTACTACACCATTAACCCGCTACATCGTGATTAATCTGTATAGTGGCAGCCCTGGCAACAAAGAGTATCGGATTCGGGTTGATAAGCTTCCCTGAGACTCTCTGTATTAAACTATGTCCCCCGTAGGGGATTTATGGCTGACGATACACCGATAAAAATTGTGGCGAGCAACCGGCGCGCCACGTTTGATTACGAACTGGGCGACCGTTTTGAGGCGGGCATTGCCTTGACCGGCGGCGAGATCAAAAGCGTGCGCGATGGCAAGATGGATCTGCGTGACGCGTTTGTGTTAATCCGGCGGGGCGAAGCTTGGCTGGTGAATGCCTATATTCCGGCCTATGATCTGGCCACCGGCTTTGCAGGCAGCACCGCTCGTAGTGGTGAGCGTCGTGAGCGCAAGCTGTTGTTACACAAGAAACAGATCGCTACAATGTCGCGCAGCACCGACCAGAAAGGCTTCACCACAATTGCCACCAAAGCCTATCTTAAGAAAGGTCGTGCCAAAGTTGAGATTGCCTTGGCCAGAGGCAAGAAACAATACGATAAGCGCGAAAGCATCGCCAAGCGTGATGCTCAGCGCGATATTGCGCGGGCGATTCGAGAGAAGTAAGCCATGCCCATTAAAATGTAGGCATGCCAGCATCCTTCAAATCTGCCCAAATCACATCCGTCATCAATCAAAGCATTACCCAGTTGCGTCGCCGACTACGCCGCACTGATCGCGAGCTAAATGCTATCCGTCAGATTGCGCGCTCGGTGAATGCCTCTGCCGATCTGCGCTCTATTCTGAATGGCATAACTGAAACGACCACCCGGGTCATGCGGGTGGATTCCACCTCGATTTATTTATTGGAAGTGTCTTCACATCGATTAATTTTGAAGTCGACGACCGGTCTGTATCCCAGCTCGGTTGATCATAGCTATTTGAAAATGGGTCAAGGGCTGACCGGCTGGGCTGCCGAACATCAGGTCGCTGTCGCCTCGCGCGAGGCGCAGAAAGACATACGATTTTTCGAGGTTCCCAACACTCGTGAACGTTCGTTTCAGTCACTGCTTGCGGTCCCGCTCATCAATCAAGGGCGTGTGATTGGCGCGATGAACGTGCAGACCTATCGGGTGCGCTCGTGGACCGATAATGATGAGGAATTCATCTCTGTGATTGGCGATGTGGTAGCAGGTATTCTAGAGCGTGCGGTGCTGGAAGAACAAACCGAACGCAAGATCCAAGAGTTGACCGCTGTCTCCGAAGTCAGCAAAGCGATCACCGCACCGGTCTATTTGGACGAGACCTTGCGGGTTGTCGCAGAGATGGCTGTCAAGTCGCTGGGTGCACGTCGCTGTTCGTTGTTATTACTGGATGAAGCCGACAACGCCTTTGTCTCCCGCGCGGTTTTCGATGAGCACGATCAAGTTAGTGTTGAACCCCGCTGGGACGTCGATGACCTCCCACTCCTCAATATTGACTCACTGCACGAACCGGTGATTGTGAGCGATGTATGTAGCGAACTCACTCAGGACTATTGCAACTGGGCCAACGAATCGGGTTTGAGTATGTTGCTGTGCGTGCCCATGATCGTGCAAGAGCGCCAGATTGGCATCATGAACCTGTGGACGGACAAGCGGGTGGACTTCAATGATGCCCAGGTGGAGTTGGCAACGACGCTGGCAAACCAATTGGGTTTGGCAATCGTCAACGCCCATCTTGTGGGCAATGCAGCCATCGTGCAAGAAATGCACCATCGTGTAAAAAATAATTTGCAGAACGTGGTCATGTTGCTGCAAATGCAGCTCAGCGACGAACGCAAAGTCACCGCTAAAGAAGCGTTAAACGAGGCGGTTAACCGCATTATGAGCATTGCTGCTGTGCATGATGCCATGGCGCATGAAGGCTTCCGCTTGGTCGACATGAAGGATGTGATCACGCGAGTATGCACCTTGGTGCGCGCCAACATGACCCGCCCCGATTTGGATCTGGCGATTACGGTCAATGGTCCCAATATCAGGCTGTCTTCACGGGCCGCCACCGCATTGGCGCTGTGTGTCAATGAGCTGGTGCAAAACGCCATGGAGCATGCGTTTGTTGGGCGGGCGCAAGGAAACATCAGTGTCAATATTCTCGATATTGGCAAATCGCTCGAAATTGAAGTGCGGGACGACGGACGTGGCAGTGCCGCCGGCGAAATTGGCCATAGCCTGGGCCTCAGCATTGTTGAGGCGCTCGTTGCCGAAGACCTACGTGGCCAATTCGAGCTAATACGCAGCGTCGATGGCAGCCTGGCCCGGATTGCCGCGCCAATTTCCTTTTCGTAATAAGGCGTCAAACGTCAAGCGTCAAATTCCGTTTTTCATAATTCATAATTCATAATTCTCACTTCTTACTTCTTACTTCTCCCTCATCCACCTGCGGTAGCATTGACAACAGCGATGCGACGATCTGATATCTTTACGTTCATTGTCCTTTTCATTATGGTTGCTGCGATCTTAGGCAGCATCATCGCGGGCGAGTGGCTTTCTGGGTTACAAGTGGCCATGTGGGCCGTGGCTCTCAGTGTCCTGAGTGGCATTGCCTTGTCTTACAGCAACTTCCCCAGTTTTGCAGCACATATTACGGCGAGCATCTATGGCTTGTTTGTCGTAGCCGTGTTGGGCGGAACTCGCCCAGAAGTGGCCGTTGCTGGCCCCTGGCGCGAACGTATTACCCTGATGGTCGAAAAGGTCGCCAGTTGGGTGCGCGAAGCCATGAACAACGGTTCCAGCAAAGAGACGCTCATCTTTTTGTTACTGGTCGTGGGTCTAATCTGGATGCTGGGCTATTCGGCGGCGTGGTATTCGTTCCGCCATCGCCGCATTTGGCATGTTATTTTGCCTGCCGGAGTAACCATACTTGCCAACGTTTATCAATATAACGGCAACAACAGCATGGCCCCCTATCTCATCTTGTATCTGGTATGTGCTTTGTTGTTATTGGTGCAATCACACTTTTCAGATCGGGAGACGGAATGGCTGCGGGAGCGAGTGCGCTTTACTCCATCGTTGCGGGCCAGTTTTCTGTTAGCAGGCGGGTTGATAGGCCTGGTGGCGTTGCTGTTCTCATGGCGCTTAACCGCGGTTGCCTCTACTCCTGATACCCTGCGCATGCTACAGCGTCTAAATACCCCCTACAACGAGGTATTGGCGCGCTGGAACCGCATGTTCGCCTCGCTGAATAATTACAACTTGCGCGATGTGGATCGCTTTGGCAAATCACTGCCCTTGGAAGGCCCGCGTAACCTATCCCCAGAACCGGTTATGTTGGTGTCGGTGGCCGAGGGTCGCCATTTTTGGCGTGCCCAGAATTTGGACACCTATGATGGCAGTGCATGGCACAACTCCTCTACTGAGCAGCGCAGCCTTGAGCCCTATGATATGAGCATCCCGTTGCCAAAATATGACTATCGTGGCAACGTTACAGCGGACTTCACCTTGTTTCGTGGTACAGATAGCTTGCTGGCATCATCGCAGCCTGTTCTGGCCAGCGTGGCTACTAATGCGACTCTGGCCAAGATGGACGATGGTGGCATTGAGCTACAGCAGCTTGCCCTGAGTGTGCCGCTTTTGGCTGGCAACCGTTATGCCACCGCCGGTTCCACCAGCACAGCCGATCCAGTGCAATTGCAGATCGCCAGCACCCAGTATCCGGCTTGGATTACAGATCGCTATCTACAACTACCCAATAACATTTCTGATCGGGTCAAGGCGTTGGGCCAAAATATTGTGAGCAAGGCCGGTGCGCTGAATTCGTTTGATCAGGCCGTCGCCATCGAGAGCTACTTGCGCACCAATATCGAGTATGACGAGAAACTAGACGCGCCACCTGTCGGAGTGGAGGCCAGCGAATATATTCTTTACATGACCAAGCGTGCGTATTGCAACTATTACGCCACGGCCATGATTGTAATGTTGCGCTCAATGGGCGTCCCCGCTCGTATGGCAGTGGGCTATGCCAACGGTACGCTCGACAACACAGGGCAATCGACAACTCCAGAAGAAGGTCGGGTGAATTACTTGGTGCGCGGCACCGATGCTCACGCTTGGGTCGAGGTGTTCTTTCCAGAATATGGTTGGGTGGAGTTTGAGCCGACCGCTGGCCAGCCCCCAATTAACCGGCGCCTTTCGGAGAACGATTTAGCCAAGAAGACCGCGCAAGAACGCGGCGTGTCTTTGCCGCCACCCACGCCCACACCATCGCCTATTCCTGCGGCTGGGTCTACCCAACAACCCGGACAACCTGCGGCCACAACCACGCCCACGCCCAATCCGCAAAGCGGTAGCAATGCGGCGCAGCCCCCGTCCGCCAATAACCTTCTCAAGCAAGCGTTAGATCGCTTGTTGAATAGCTTCTTGCCATACTTGCTACTATTGCCAATAGCCTATTTTGGTGCGCGGTTTGGGCTACGTTGGGCGGAGCGGGCCGGGCTGACCGGGTTGCCGATCATTGCTCAGATTTATGGAATGCTGCTGCGCTGGATGTCCTGGATGGGAATCGGCAAAGATCACACCCTGACCCCCTTTGAGCGGGCTGAAGAATTTGCGGCAAATGTGCCCGAAGCTGGCGCATCGGCGCGACGCATCACTGAGCTTTATGTCGCCCGTCGTTTTAGCCGCGAGGGGTTGCAAGCAAGCCCAAACACAGAAGCCAACGAGATTCAAGCCATTTGGGCCAATATCCGGCGAGCCTTGCCAAAAGTATGGCTGCGCTTACGTATTTTGCGTAGGTCAATTCGGCACTAAATATAGGGATATCTGCTTTTGCAGATGGGTCGGTTTGTGGCCCAATTTTGG
>JANMVQ010000301.1:0-7890 GCA_031392845.1 Chloroflexota bacterium | reverse complement strand
GAGGGGGGACGGGAGACGGACAACCACAACGTCGCCCACCGTCCCCCGTCCCCCGTCAACTCCCACAGATCATCCAGCACTCCACCATTAACATCGGCCTCGCCGTTGACACACCGCGCGGGCTGCTGGTGCCGGTGCTGCGGGATTGCGAGACGAAGTCACTGGCCCAGATACATCACGAGCTGGGCGAGTTGGTGGCGCGAGCATTGGCGGGCAAGACCAAACCGGATGAACTGGGTAATGGGACGTTTACGATCACCAATCTCGGTGCGTTCGAGATCGATGCCTTTACCCCGATTATTAACTTGCCCGAAGCGGCCATTCTGGGCGTGGGCCGGATTGTCAAGAAGGCGGTTGTGGTGGACGATGACCGCATCGTGCCGCGCCACATGCTGACACTGAGTTTGTCGTTTGACCATCGGGTGATCGATGGCGCGCCCGCTGCCAAGTTTTTGCAACGCATCAAGCAACTGGTGGAACGGCCGATGGCGTTGTTGATTTCAAAATAACACCAACAAGGTTCAACTTTTCTGATATATCGAAATGTCATCAGGTCAAGTATTCTCACCCTCTATACTCTCCTACACATGAGCAAGAAGATTATTTTGTCCATCGATGGGGGTGGTATCCGCGGCATTATCCCGTTGTGTGCCCTCATCGAAATGGAGCGCCAAATTGGCAAGCCTGCACGCGAGGTTGTTTCGTTTGTGGCGGGCACTTCGACGGGCGCCATTATTGCTGCGGGGCTCGCTATGGGGCTAAGCGCCGCTCGAGTGCTGGAACTATATCAAGAAGCTGGCCCCGCGATTTTTCGAATGGACACCTTGGGCTGGATTTTTAGCGGATTTTCATATCGCTATAAAACTAAACCCATGGCTGACTTGATCAGAAAATACATCAACGAACCGTTAATGAATCAATCTCCCATCGATATCATGCTCAGCGCCACCCGGGTGGAAGATGGCAAAAACTGGTATTTTGTGCGCGACAACAGCGCCAATGCCCAAAGCACCGGCAAGCTAAGTATGGTCGATTGCATCACAGCGTCTTCCGCAGCCCCTACTTATTTTGAGCCATGGAAAGTCGGCGACATCGGGCCGTGTGTAGATGGCGGGGTCGGTGTGGCTAGCAATCCAGTCTATCAAGCGGCTGTCGAGGCGTTTTATTACACACCCGCGGGTATGTACGGTCCAGCAAATTCCATCATCATTTCGCTTGGCACCGGGTTTTATCCCAGCAAAAATAGCCCACAAAATATAGTGGACTGGCTCCAGTTCACGATTGGCGAATTGCTAGAAGCACCGTCGACCCAGCAAAACGCGATTGTCTATCGCCATTTCCCGGAAGCGAGCAGCTATCGCTGGAACCCGCAGCTGCCGCGTGATATCGGGTTGGATGGTGTAAACGAAATCCCCGCTCTCATCGAGATTGGCACCCAGATGTCCAAAACCCTGGACTGGAGGGCCATGCTCGCGGGTAGCACTGATCAAAACAAAGTCGGGCCACATACACGTGGAATGGGACGTAACTAAACGTAACTAGACGTAACTAAGAGCAGCAGAGCATTCCATTTGAATTTGAGATTCGCAATTCTGCCAAACGAATCACACCGTAGTAGTATTAGCCTACATGAGCAGATCAACCTACGAAACCTTTTATACGCAATTGGCCATGCGCAACGATCTGCCTGCCTTATCGCCACGTATGGCCCATGACATCGAACTGAGTGATCGCATCATGCGCAGTGGGTTGTCAGAGGCAGTGGTCTGTGGGTTGTTGCTCTTGAACGATGACTACCAAACTGCGCATCCTATCGCCCAAGGATTAGAAGGGAATGATGGCAGCTATTGGCACGGCATCATTCATCGTATTGAGAGTGATTACTGGAACGCCAAATACTGGTTCAAACGTATTGGCGAACATGCCCTGTTGACTGAGATGGCTCAGTTGCCCGAAGCCAAGTCTTTTGTTGTGGGTGGAAAGTGGATCCCCTTGGCCTTTGTGGATGGCTGCGAGCGCAGTGTCCAGCAAAAGCTGGACGGCACCCTATTACGCCAATTGCAGTTGGCTGAGATAAAGATGCTCTTGGTGCACTGTCGACGCGGGCAGGTGTAGATCGAGGCGGGAGATGTTGGATGAGGGACGATAGACGATGGCTATGATTCCGCCCATCGTCTATCCTCTTTAGTCAACTACCGTCTCATCACGATTGGCAACGACACTCGCCAAGTTGGCGGTGTGATCCAGACGGCAGCAAGTTCGGCATTGGCCGCCCCATCGGTCCAACTTGGCTGGACTGACGCTGCATGGAAGAATGCGTCGGGCAAGCCTATCCCAAGCATTGGCATCGAGATGCCATAGGTAATGGTGATGGCATTCCCTGCACCTAATTCGCCCTGCCAGGTCAGCACATTGGCGATGTGATCCCGCGTGATGACACCTGTCCCTTGCAACTGAATCGTATCGGTTAACAAAGTCAGACCCGTCGGCACCACATTCGTAATACTGACTTGCATGGCATTGACATCGCCAATATTCTGGGTAACAAGTGTCGCGCTAATAATGCTATTCCATCGCGGGTTCTTAGGCACAAATGACAGTATGCTTTGCAAATGTGGCTGACCGACATGAATCACCTCGTCGCGGGTGAAGTGCAGCCTAATATCTTCAATCGTGATCTGCAAGTTAGCGGTTAGGGGTGTGCCAGCCGCCAGCCCATTGGCTACCTGCGCCACGAATATCCAGACAATGCTGTCATTGGGGTGCACACTGCCGCGCCATACGCCCGCATTATTGACACTGCTGTTGGGGAGGGTCGATGAAACCAACAGCAGTCCGCTTGACAATGGCACGCTCATGGCCACTGTGTGGGTGTTCGTTGCGCCCATGCTGCTATCAGCCCGCAAACGCACTGTGTAGGTCACTAGGTCACCTGGCTTGCTTGCTGTGTTCGCGGCAGTCAGTGAGGACGTGCCCAACCACGATAATGTGCCGATGGTGCGGTTCATCAGATCGTTGCGTGCCGCGCTGTTAAGCGCCTCAAACGCAAATGGCATAAACACGGTGCGCCAAAGGGTGCCGCTCATGATGCCACTGCGATTCAGCGCGGCCGGCTGTCCGCTATCGCCAAGCAAGGCCACTGTGCTGCCAGGCATAGGCTGTATGGCAGTGCTTAAGTTCCAGTAATAGGGGAAGGGTTCGGTTGTGGCAGTCGCAAAACCCTGTCCAATAACGTTGCCCGGTAGACCGGTCACCTGGGTAATGACATCGTTATAGTCCACGCTTGCCACACCCAAATAGCGCTGATCGAACGAATTGGCTTGGGTGTATTGCAGCGCGGCCTGCGAGGAGAAAAACAAGCGCCCGCCGCCATCTAAATAATGGCGCAGTGTCTCTTGCTCGTCAGTCGTAATCGGATCGTACCAGTCGTAACCATTGAACCAAACGACTATGGGATATTGGCGCAGCACGGTGATCGGCGGGGTGGATTGCAAATACACACCCAAGCGATTGCTCCATCGATCAATACTGTGGTTGCCAGATGCGTGCAATGCATCCAAATAGGCCGACTCAACTTCGTAGAAGCGGTCATCATCCACGACCAGAATCGTCGCAGGCGTCTTGTTAGTGAAAGCGATCGAGGCAGCAGCGTTGGGCGAAGACACGTCCACAGAGATGATGTCTCTGGTATCTTGCGCAGCAGTGATGGGAATTGTGGTGGTCAACACCAGTGTCGCGCTACTACACGGTTCCAAAATAATGCTGCTACGAGCAATCTGGGTGGGCCATTGCTGACCGCGCAATTGAATCGAAAATGTTTCGGCTTTGCCAGCCTCACCTATATTTCGGATGCGCAACGCATGAGTGACTACACTGCCGGGCATGCCAATCGCCACGTCGGTAAAGTAGGCATCCCGAGCCAGCACTTCTAAGCCAGTTGTTACACGTGCTACACCAAAGCTGCTGAGCGTTTCGCTGATCACGGCCAGCCGTTGGCTAAAATTATCGATGGCCTCTAGTCCGAAGTTGAAATAGGCCGCATGATAGGGTGTACACAAGGCGGTATAAATACCCGCGCCGCCCGTTCCTGGGAGCGTATCTGGGTCGTCGGTGTAGCCGCCCATAAGCGCTCCATAGTCTGGGTTGCGCACCGAAACGGTATCGGCTTGCACTTGATTATTGGCCCCATCGCCACCAGTGGTCGTGATGATTTTGTTGGCCAGTGGCCCATAGGTGCCACTAATTACACGACTGGGCATACCTAAGCTTCTTAGATTGGCGTTGAGTTTGCTAAAGTAAGGACCATATCCACTGCCACCACCATCAAAATAGGCAATGTTCATCCCGGACAGCAACAGGTTGCCACCCGCTTCTAGATAAGATGAGATGGTTTCGCCAGCACCCAGCGAATGCGGCGAATCGCGGGGTGCACTCCAAATCACAGTATCGTATTTCAGCAGTTGCTCAAGGGTAGGCACATCGGCAGGCACATGCTTTACACGATACTCATCGTAGGCTAGGTGCAGTTGATTGAGCACAGCTCGGTAGTAATCAGTCTGGCTGCCGTAGTAGAACGCGCCTGTGTCGACGAGCGCAATCCGCTGGGTGGGTGTGAGTTCAAAGTCCATGTCCATTAGCACATTTGCCGCCAACGCAACAGTGCGAGTTTGCACCAAATAGCCCAGAGCCCGCGCCTCTATCGTGTAATCCCCAGCCGGCAGATCGAGTGAGTAGCGGCAGGGTGGGCAACTGTTATTCGAGATAGACAATTTGGGCGTACCCAGTGCGCTGACCGTAGCAGTCACCACGGCTCCACTGACGACATCCCGCACTCTGCCGCGCAACACGCCTGCCGGCAGTTCCGGCAAATTAAAGTTAAAGGCCACCACGCTGTTCGTTAACACGACCCGCGGCCCCAAGCTGGCGCTGCTAAACCCAAATGCACCGGCAGTCGCGGTATATACACCGTACGGTGCACGGAAGCTGTAGCGACCATTAGCATCGCTCAAGGTCTCCATCACCCGGCCCGTAGCAAAGGCGCTTACCAATGCCCCGCTGATGGGCTGCCCCCCTTCCAACACCTGTCCAGTAATCACACCGGTGCTGATTACCGACAACGCTGCCGCGTACACGTCTATTCGCCCATAGCCGCTTTCATTGTTGGGCAATGTGGTCGATAGGGCTTTGGCTGTGCTGGTGAGTGCGTAAATCGTTGCGGCAATACTGAGCGAGGGCTTGGCCTGCAACACCAGCGCTACTGCGCCAGTCACATGCGGGGTGGCCATCGAGGTACCGCTGAGACGCGCATAGGTGCTGCCAGGGAAGGTCGACTGCACGCGTACCCCAGGCGCCGATATCACTGGTTTGAGCACGCCGCCGGGGCCAGGGCCGCGGCTGGAGAAGTAGGCAATCTCATCATCTGAATCACTGGCGCCCACGCTGAATGAGCCAGGCAGCCAGGCGGGCCACGCTACGCTCTTGGCATCTGGGCCAGAGTTCCCATTGGCCCACACATTCAAGATACCCGCCGCCCGCATCGGCTCCAGCAATGACTCAAAAATGGGTTCGCCTTCCGTGCCACCCCACGAATTGTTGATCACATCAGGGGCAAAGGCAGTATCGCCGCCGGGCGCATACATCCACTGCATACCGCCAATGACCCAGCTGAGCAAACCGCTGCCCTCTTGGTTCAGAATCTTGGCGGCGATCCATTTTGCGCCGGGAGCCACACCGATGCCATCTTGGCCGACGATGGTGCCCATGGTGTGAGTGCCGTGGCCGTTCAGATCATACGGCACAGTTGAGCCTTCATTTGTGGCATCGAACCAACTATGTAAATGATCAACTGCACCACCCGCACCTAACCCGCGATAGCGTGGACGCAGCATAGGGTGTTGCCAATCGACACCAGAATCGAGGTTGGCGACAACCACTCCCTCACCAGTCAGCCCCAATTCTCGCCAAGTCTCATCGGCTCGGATTTTTTTGATGCCATACAAGTTGTCGGGGCTGGGTTTAGTGGCCTGTACCGATTGTGCCTCCAAGAGTGCTTCAGCAAATACACGGGTCGGCGTGATGACAGAATTGGCCTGGATACGGGTGCGCAAGGTTTCGGTCAGCGAACTTACCGGCGTGTCCAACAGCCATTGTCGATAGGTGTCCACTTGAATCGAGGCCACATCGGTGCGTTGTGCCAAAGCCTGGATCACTGACGGAGCGGCCCGTAACGCGACTGCATTGATGAGCCAAAAGGAGCGCACCTGATCTGCTTGGGCCAATTGCTGCGCGGTTTGGAGTGCCTTTAACATCTCAAGTTGGCTTTCGGATGCAGTTTGGCGCAACAAATTGTGCATCTGTTGGCGGGCGGCCAAGAATGAAGCCCGGCTCTGTTCTTCGCTGACTGTAAATCGGTTGAGATCAGTCTGGGCCCGCATGAGCACGATCACCCGCAATCGATCGGTCGCGAGCGAGGTTGCCAATGCTTGCTGCAATGATGCAGCTATCCGGGGTTGCTTGGCGATAGCATGGTCCGCATCACCAACCGTCCCAGTATCTAGTTGCGCATGGGCACTTCGTTGACCAAACATCGGCACCCACGGCAAAATCAACAGCATCAATGTACAAAGGGAACGCCATGTTTTGCTCATACGTAGATTGTCCTTATCTCCGGGCGATTGGTAAATACTGAAAATGGCTTGGGACGAATGGAGAGGTAGCGTGGGCCTGCCCAGAGTCAGGGTTGACAATCAACGACGACACATCGACTGCCTCGAAGTCTGATCCTGCTAACTGAGAAAATCCATTGACCAGCATATCATCATCCCAACGGGTATCGTGGGTGCCGCTGATATACCAATTGCTGCCATTGTCGGCCACAATGATGCCGAATTCTTTGAAAGCTTGAAAGATAACCTGTATGTGTTGCGGGAATCCCGTTATATCCTTGGAAGCTTTCAACCTAAAGCGTTGGCCCATGGGTGGCCGAGTGGGCGAAGTGTTATCCGAGGCATCGTGACGGGCGGGCCAGACATGCGCCTGCTGTGAGATATCGACCGTAAATCGAATGGCATGGTCGATGCGCCCACTGACTACCTCGTCATAACGCACCAGCCCAGGCAGGATGGGCAACCCAGCCGCATCGGCGGCGGTCCACGTGTCGGGCCGTAGCGCGTTGGAGCGCAGATCCCATACTGCGCCACTTTGGGCACACCAGATGTTGCTGACGCACCATGCCTGCGTGCTGGTATTCGGCGGATAGCTGTTGTAAATCTCATACAGCTTACAAGCGTTGGTGTCTATGATCAGAATATGCCGATCGCCAACGGCATTGGGGCCTCCTTCAATCGGGGCATTGGGAGGGATGGGATAGGGGGCAGGGTCGCTCTGATCATCGTAGCGAAAAGTAACGCTGACCATAGGTTGTATGCCCAGTACAGTGGTATACGGAATCCCAATCGGCGCACCTTGGTAGAACGTGCCGAAATCGGGATGCAAATGGGTGTTTGCACCGATAGAGCCGATGTAATCGCTGGAGCGGGCATCCACGGGGAGTTGATCGACCCGCGCGTTCCAGATATTGTCCGCTGGGAACATCGGACAGCCGCCAATGTCACCCATCGGGGCGGCCAGCGCAGGTGCGCCACTCGCGCACAAACTCACTACCAGCCCTGTTATCAATGCACCATGAATATTCTTCATGTGAGCGAGGGTATCATGCCTATCATGACAACATTGGGAAAATGTGTAGCGGCGCAAGTTGCCGAGTTGCAGCCACGCTTTATCCGAGTGATGGAATTGCAATGGCAGTTCTCGACAACAGGGAAACCGGAACACCAAAAAGTGTTGGTTGAGGAAACCAAACAACTGCGTGAAGTGCTGGCGCAACCAGAG
>JANMVQ010000300.1:0-4092 GCA_031392845.1 Chloroflexota bacterium | reverse complement strand
AAGTCTATCAACGATACCTTTCCGACCAAAGAAAAAAGTGTCTGACTGCAAAGCAGATTGGAAAGCAAAAAGATCGCGCCCCTTTATGTATTGTTCAAGTCTTTCATAGATAAATTCTGCTTGGGGTTTTGCTTCTAACTCGCTTCTCGAAAACGGAATGCTGTAGGTCTCTAAGTCTTTACCCGCAGTTAACCTGTCTAAGTTCTCACGCGTATTCGGGTCATCTGTGATCAAGATATTCCAAACGGGGTGAACACGCTCTTTGAAGGTTTGCTGCAACTCCTGCGCATCAATAATTGATCGTGCTTGAATCTCAGCATAAGGTGCATACAAAGCGAGTATCTCGCCGGAAAGGCCAAATCTTTGCCCAGGTCTGGGGTGGGGCTTCAGAAGAAAGTAAGAATACTTGCTGTTATTAGTTCCAGTTCGGCCAGCAAGTGAAAACTGAAAAACATCCCCAAGATATTTCAGAAAGTTTTCGTCTTGATTATTAGAAAAGTAATTTTGAGTATTTCCCTGCATCCATGACATAAATAATTAACCTCTGTGAACTGCGATGGACTGAAATGTGTCAACTATGGAAACAGTCGGCACACGCTCCGCACAACATAGTATTCAACAACTCAAGCAAGATAGTAGCCCTTTATGAGCGTACTAAATTGCACCTGCGCTGATAATACATTATCTGACATTATCCACACCGCAATCGCCGACATTATGAACAATACACCCAACCCACCGAAACTGCTCGACCAACTCCGTGACACCATCCGCCGCCGTCATATGAGCATCCGCACGACCTTACGGCTATCGACATAAGAACTTACTTGTCCCATCTTGCCATTGACAAACAGGTTGTTTCCGGGCGCAGCCCAAGTGATGCAAAGGTCCTTCCATAATCTGTTTTACCCCCACGCGCACAACCCCTCCACATATACCGCCGAGCCATCCCGCAACCAGCCGTCCAACTGCGCGATGTCCTTAAGCTGCTGCCCGCGCAGACGTGGTACGGCAATGAAGCTAGTTTTAATATCTGGCAGTGCTGTCATGTCGCCCCACAGCTTCTCGAACTGCGCAACTGGCAGAATATCTTCTTGCCCGTGGCCCCAGCGCTTCTTCACGTCTTTCAAGGTGATATAAGTCGGCATCCGCGCGGCCAAAATCCGCACCGCACGGGCAACTTTGTCCTCGTCTCTTAAATCAGCGCGCGTCAACCCAAACGTCGTCAGTAATTGATCAATGTCGATCCAAGCCGTCGCCGAGTTGTAATAGCTCAAGCCGAACTCATCGCGCTCATGCGGCATGGCCAGCCCTTCGACCAGCCGCACGTGCCCATCCACCCGCGCCAAACCACCGCCGCGATCCTCGATCCGCCGCGTAATTACCTCGAACGACAGGCCACTGCCCTGCGCGATGTGCAACCCCAAGATGCTTGGATCGAGATTAACGCCAGTCGTATCAATGTTGTGTAGCATGAAGTATTTGAGCTGCGGTTGCCCTTTTAGCAAATCATGCAGCACGCCGTTGCGTAGCATGTTGGGCAGCTCGAACCAGTGGCCAACTGGGTGCAGACACTGTGCGGGCAGGTTGTCGGTGTAGTCAGTGCCTTCACCTGCACCCTGTGCCCAGTGGATCAGGGCCGCGTGCACGCTCGCGCGCATCTTTTGCTTTTGTTCGTCCAATAATTGTTGCGGCACCTCCTCAAACTGAAAACGCAAATCGCGCGCCATCGGAATCATGCGTAGACCGATCGAACGACCGGGGGAGAGGAGGACGTAGGGCGCTTGAGCGAAGAGCGAGGGGCGAAGGGCGAGAAGCGAAGAGCGATTTTCGCCCTTCGCTTCTCGCCCTTCGCTTAACGCCCCTTCGATCGCCCCATGCGTGAGATAGCTGGTCGTGAAAATATGCGGAATAGTGATGCCAAATTGTTGCGCGACCTTACGCGTTTTCGCGAGATGTATATCGACAAAAGTGCGATGCTGACCGGCCATCTTGATGAAGGGGTGCAACGACTTGACCACGCCTGCACCTTGTGTCCAGCGGCTGCCCGCGCCGCCGGCCAGTGAGACGACCGCAACTTGTCCGGAGGTCAGCGCGTTTACCCCGATACGATAGACATCCGAAGCGGCATCGATTTTTGTGCCGTCGATCACATCGCCTGGATGTACGTCTTCGATCACGCTGCTGGCAGGCAGGCGATTTTGGGCCAGGCCGATACGACCGGACTTCATGTCGGCGCGCACTTGTTCATGCTGCTCGCGGTCAAAGCCCAGTGATTGCAGCAGGTCGTCCAGCGATTGGGTCTTACCGATGCTCTTGCCACCGGCCTCGCCTGCCATCCGTGGCAGCAGCCGGTCGAACAGCGTCTGCACCATGCCGCTCAATTCGGGTTGATGGCGAGCCGCCGCGCCAAAGCGATCCATTTCCTCGCGCCGGGAGGGCGACAGCGACCGCCGATCCATCCGCACCAGTTGCGGCATATGCAATGCGTAGTAGCTCGGCGGCATCAGCGCGGCTTCATCTTGCAGCAAGTCGGCAAACGTCCCGCGCGGGTTGATGGCAAAGTCGTAGACGACTGGCTCCATTGCAAAGGGTAGCGCCGATTGCATCTCGAGCTTGGTCTGCGACATGATCTCTTGCAATTTGATCTGGGCCTGCGCTTTGATCTCTGGCGCCACGATAAAGCCCATCCCACCGCCCGACATCCCGCCCAGCATCCAGAAGCCCCAGAATTGCTCGCCAAATGCCTCTCGCGCCCGTGCGATCAGCGTCTCGGTGTAGGCGTTGCTCGCCCACGGAATGATCGTCTGCAACGGCCCGAAGAAGTTGCGGGTGGTAGCGGCAGCGATAGTGCGGATGGTGGCCTGGGGCGTGGAGCGAGGAGCGTGGAGCGAATCATCTGTTTCGCCCTTCGCCCCTCGCCCTTCGCCCCCTACCCCCCGCAATAACCCCAAAATCTCCTCCACCACCCCAATCGCCTCTGTGCGCCCGATCCATTCGGCTTCGCTGCGCAGAAGATACTTTTCGGTCACCATCTCCAAGATCGGGCCGACGTTCTGGGCCATGCCGCCGTGCACCAGAATGAGGCTGTCTTGTAACGCTTGGCGCACGGCATGGGGCGCGTCCTGCTCATCGAGGATCTTGTGAATGGGCAAAAGGCAGCCACGACTGACGCCGTATTCGATATCGTCTTCACGGGCCAGCACGCCAGTGATTAATTTCATGCCCGGCCACACGCCGCCGCTATCTTGCCAGCCGCCGCCGCTGCCCGCCAACCACTCGCCGAGGATAGCGCGTGCGGCCACCAGTCGGCGCTCGTTCTCCTGCAACATGCCGGTTAGCAATTCGGTTTGCCCGGTCGCGCGCATGCAGGCACTAATAAGCGATGCTAGCAAGTTCGTTGAGACCGCCAGGCGCGAGCCTTTCGGAATATCGTTGACGTTGCTGACCAATTCAAGCCCCATCCCCGGCCCGACAATCCGCGCCAGCAACGCCTGCAACGAGTTCACCCCGTCCCGCACATCCGGGCAGCCCTCGATCCCCGGCGGCACAATGCCCGAGGCGATGACCGCGGCCTTGAGCAAGCCCAGATAGTCTTTGGCGAAGTCGAATACGTCGCTCAGCAAAATAATATCGGCGCTCGCGCCCAGATCGACCGAAGTCAAACGTAGCACCGGCTCGTCGATCACCCGTAGATACGCCTCCACCGGCGGGCGCGGCTCGCCGTCGCGGCCCTGCACGGCCAGATCGATCGAGACATTGAGGACGCGTGCACCCTCTGGGAAATCCATCCCCAGAAAGAAAATATCGCTCCACGCGCTGTGCGATAGATCCATCCGCACCGGCGTGCGCTCGCGGAGGATGGGGAATGCACGTAGGGCGTGAAGCGTGAGGCGTAGGGTGTGAGAAGAGGATTCGCCGCTCGCCCCACGCTCCACGCCTTTCGCCAACTCACGGTGAATGCGTAGTGGCTGATCGGCCGGATGGCCCACGCGGAACATCCACTGGTTGCCGCGGGCCGAGCGCACGCTGCGGCGGACTTGGTCGGCCAATGTTTGGAAGGCCAGCTTGTGATAAGCCTCGGCCAGCGCG
>JANMVQ010000271.1:0-5765 GCA_031392845.1 Chloroflexota bacterium | reverse complement strand
GTCAGCGCGTGCTGACCCCGCATCTTGGTGTTGCTTACAAGCCGTTGCCATACACGCCAATGCGCATCAGCGACCGCAAAAGCCCCACTTTCCCCAATGCGTGACTCAACTACGTAGATGCGCGACCCATCATCCCCAATGCGTGACTCAACTACGTAGATGCGCGACCCATCATCCCCAATGCGTGACTTAACTACGTAGATGCGCGACCTATCAACCCCAATGCGTGACCTAACTACGTAGATGCGCGACCCATCATCCCTGATGCAAGACTCATCTACGTAGCTGTAAGACTAATAATCCCCGATGTGTGGCTTAACTACGTAGATGCGCGACCCAACAACCTTGACTTACGACCAAAGCCCTAGCCTCTCACTCTTTAGATCATTCACTTGATCCATCTCAGGACGCACGCAGTAAGTATCAGTGACAATCCAACCAATTGTGGTGGCTGCATCACCCAAAACCTGCTTGAATAAAGCCTAACCTATTTGGTTCTATCCGGTATTCACTCCGGGAGAACCCCCACTTAAGGAATAACTGATATGCCAAGAATTGCCCCGTCGAAAACCATGTTGCGCGCCAAGCGCATCCACCAAAGCTGGCTCGAAACCGATCCTGCTTTCGAAACCGACCAACTCAACCTGCAAATTTACGCCGACCAAATCAACTATGTTGAAATCAAAGATAATGAAATTCTGGCAGCCGAGACCCACATCAAAGCGCTGCGTAAAGCCCGCCGCGACGCCCGCAAGATCGTGCATGTCAGCTCAAAGCGCATTATGAGTGTCGCTAAGGGTCGTTATGGCGATGACAGCAGCCAATACAAAGTGTTTGGCGGCATTCCCCTCAGCGAGCGCGCCCCCAGCCGTCGCCGCAGCAGCAAGGCCGCTAACCTACAACCTGTGATATCGAATATCTCCTGATTCTTCGAATAAGCTCAGGATGCTTAGGTCATTCAGCGGAATAAAATGACCGCGCCCCCGAAGGGACTTCGCGCATAACGCTTTGCGTGCGCTTCGCTCAGGGTGCTTGGCCATCATTAATTTTGGCGGAGTGACTTTACTTCCCATCTACGACAAGCATCCTGAGCGCAGTCAAAGGATCGTTTTATGCCGAAGCCTAGACTTCGATTCCACGCGCATCCTTCGGGTTCATAGCTACACCCTCACCCCTTCGCCATCGCTTCAATCACCACCAGAGTGGCGCGACAATCGCCTAAGGCCGAGTGATCGCCACTGGGCAGGCGTGGCCAGCGATAGTCATTCTTGCGGGCGTCCCATTCGCCGCGAAAACGCGCATACTGTTTCATCGCGCAATGCCAGTTCCCACCGACAAATTCAACCTTGCACAGCCGGGCGGTTTGCAGCAACAGGCGTTTATCGTAGTCGGCGTTGTAACAAATGATGGTGCGATTGCTGATAATTGCGTTTAGTTTGGGCGCGATATCAATAAAGCTGGGCGCATCTTTTAGCATGTCGATGCTAATATGGTGAATAGCCATTGCCGTCGGCGAAATCGTGGTGCGGGTCAGCGGTTTAACATAGGTGTCTAGCAGAGGCGTGCCTTCCAGCCCAAGCAATGACAACTGAATCACTTCGTCGGTCGCCTCAAGCCCAGTTGTTTCTGAGTCCAAGATCACATAATCGAGCGGATCCGCCAACACTTGTTTGGCCCACTCGATAGACTTAACTCGATCTGTTGGTTGTGGATGTTGCATATCTTCTCTAGTTCCTTTCTCACTGGTCTCACTGACGGTATGATTATCTATTAAGTGTTCCAACCAATGCCAAATCCTGCTCAATCTCCAATCACCCAATCTGCAATCTCTCCCATCTTCAGCTACCAATCGCCCTTCTCGCAACGCTACGGCACGGATGCCATGCGCGCTATTTGGAGTGAGCGCAACAAGCGCCTGCTGTGGCGCAAGCTCTGGGTGGCGTTGGCTGAGACGCAGCTTGAGCTGGGCATTGTGCAAGCTCCCCAAGTGGCTGATCTGCGTGCGCATATAGACGATGTGACCGAAGCCAGCATCGCGCGCGCACTGGAGATCGAGAGCGAGATTCACCATGATCTTATGGCCGAAGTGCGGGCCTATGCCGAGCAATGCCCGCTTGGCGGAGGCATCATTCACCTTGGGGCGACCTCAATGGACATTGAGGACAATGCCGATGCGCTGCGCCTGCGCGATGCGCTTGACCTTGTCATCATCTCAATGCAAGCGTTGTTGCCGACATGGGCGGCTCAGGTCAATCAATATGCCGATCTACCCAGCATGGCCTTCACCCACTTGCAACCTGCCGAGCCGACGACGGTCGGCTATCGCTTGGCTCAGTATTTGCAGGACTTGCTGATCGATTATCACGAGCTCACCCGTGTGCGGGCTGAGATTAAAGGCAAAGGCTTCAAGGGCGCAGTAGGGACAAGCGCTTCATACGGCGAGCTGTTGACAGATCGGTTAGGGGATGATGAGGTGATGGGTATGGGTGATGCCCTTCATCGCATCATCCCCTCATCTCATCATCAGATGATCGAGACAAAGGTGATGCAGAAAATCGATCTGCCCGCTTTCCTTGCCACCACCCAAACCTATCCGCGCAAGCAAGATTGGCTGGTGGTGAATGCGTTAGCAGGCGTGGCGCAGTCGCTCTACAAGTTTGCCTTCGATCTGCGCGTGTTGCAATCGCCACCGATTGGGGAATGGGCCGAGCCGTTTGGCAGCAAGCAGATAGGGTCGTCGGCCATGCCGTTTAAGCGCAATCCGATTAACGCTGAGAAGATCGACTCATTGGCACGCTATGTGGCGACGTTGCCACGGGTGATGTGGGACAACGCCGCCCACTCGCTACTTGAACGCACCTTGGACGACAGCGCCAATCGGCGTGTGGTGATCAGCGAGGCATTCCTGTCCGTAGACGAAATTCTGCGTGCTGCAACCCGCATTATTAAGGATCTGCGGGTGAATGAACTGCAAATTAAGCGTAACATGGACACGTATGGCCCGTTTGCCGCCACCGAGCGCTTGCTGATGGCTGTCACGAAGAAAGGGGCCAACCGTCAGGAAATGCACGAAGTAATTCGCGAACATTCTCTCGCGGCATGGAACAAGCTCAACCTTGGAGAGGCAAATCCTCTCATCAATGCACTTTGCAGCGATCCGCGGGTGACGCAGTTTCTCTCGACCGATGAGGCCCGCAACTTGATGAACGCGGATGCTTATGTAGGTGACGCGCCTGTGCAGGCGCGGGCAGTGGCCGAGCAAGTGATGAATGTTTTAACGTTATGACAGAACAAGAAAATGCAATTGCGGTTTCGCATCTTGCGAAATCATTTGGCGCGACACAGGCAGTGCGCGATGCAAGCTTTGAGGTTCGCTTCGGCGATATCTTTGGCCTATTGGGGCCGAACGGGGCAGGCAAGACCACCATCATTCGCATGATTCTGGATATCTTCAAGCCAGATCGCGGCAGCATTGGTGTGTTGGGTGGGGCGATGACCGAACAGAAGAAGGATTTGATCGGCTATCTGCCCGAAGAACGTGGGCTATACAAAGACATCAGTGTGGAGCGGTGTGTGCTGTATTTGGCCGAGCTGAAAGGTGTGCCGCACAATGAGGCCAAAACCCGTGCTGCACAATACTTTGATCAGCTGGACTTGACTGCCCACAAGCGCAAGAAAGTGCAAGACCTTAGCAAGGGGATGCAACAGAAGGTTCAGATTATCACGACCCTGATCCATCGACCTAAATTGCTAATTATTGACGAGCCATTTAGTGGCCTCGACCCAGTCAACACTCGTTTGATTCAGGATGTGTTATTACAGGAGCGCGACCGGGGCACTGCCATCATCATGTCCACCCATCAGATGTATCAGGTAGAGGAGATGTGTAACCGGATTGTATTGATCGACAAAGGCGAGAGCGTGTTGTATGGCGCGGTAGATGATATTCGTCGCCAGTATGCCGACAATGCGGTGCGAGTGGTGGCGCAGGGCGAATTGCCTCAAATCGAAGGGGTGCGCGAGACCAGCCGCAAAGGGAATGCGCATGTGTTGCATCTAACTGAGCAGGTTTCGACACAGGCTCTGCTGCGTCAATTGAGCGAAGCCCCCGAATTGCACATCGAATCTTTTGCGCTGGCGCTGCCGACGATGGATGATATCTTTGTGCGGGTTGTGGGTGAAACGCGTCCCACTGCAAAAGGGACAGATTAGCCAGCATGAAAAAGACTTTGTTGATTGCGTGGCAGGAGTTTTCCAAACATGCCCTGCGCAAACGTTTTATCGGCGCGTTGCTTGCACCATTGTTGATGCTGCTGTTGATTGGCGTGATTATTTTTGTAACCGTCAATGTGCTCAGCCAACGCGACCGTGGCACGATTGGGGTGGTTGAGTCTGCCCAAGTGGTAATGACTGCCGCCAGCGTTGTGCAGGACGGTGTGACGTTTGAGCGCTTTACGGATGGCGAGAGTGCGCGTAAAGCGTTACAACAAGAGAAGCTGACGGCTTATTACGTACTCGCTTCTGACTTTGTCGTCACTGGCAATGCCGAATTGTTTTATTGGCGCACAGAGCCAAGTTCTGAAGTGCGCGATGCATTTCGGTCTTTGGCTGAGCATGCGTTGCTACGTGATAAGTCGCCACAAATCGCACAGCGGTATGTGGCGGGTTCCGATTTTACGTTTGAAACCGCCGATGGCAGTCGCAAGTTCGGCGAGAACAATGTCGCGGGCTTTTTGCTGCCACTGGGCCTAGGCATCTTGTTTCTTATTGCCTTAATGAGCGGTTCGCAGTATCTTATGCAGGCAGTCGTCGATGAAAAAGAAAACCGCACGATGGAAGTGATCATCACTTCTGTTACGCCTATGCAACTGATGACTGGCAAGGTGATTGGGCTGGGCAGCCTTGGACTGTTTCAAGTAGTTGTGTGGCTATTGGCACTGGTTATTGCATTGGCTGTGGCTGGCCCAAGCCTGCCCTTTTTGCGCGAAATCACTTTGGAGCCGGGGTTTGTCGTAGTCGCCATAGTGATGTTCATATTGAACTACCTGTTATTGGGGGCGATTATGGCTGCAGTGGGTGCAGCTGTGATCGACGCCAAGCAAGCCCAGACGTTTGCGTCGCCCTTTGTATTAATCGCTATATCCCCGGAGTTTTTTATCCCCGTGATTTTGTTCGACCCCAATGGCGCGATTGCGATCACCCTCAGCCTCTTTCCGCTCACATCGCCGCTAGCCATGGTGCTGCGCTATGGGCTGACTGCCATTCCCATTTGGCAAGTGGCGCTCAGTTTGGTGCTGATGGCACTCTCAGCATGGGGCGCATTCTGGTTGGCCGGACGTATCTTTCGGGCGGGCATGTTGCATTTGGGCCAACGGTTATCGCTGGCGGAGCTCGCCAGCAGTATAAGAATTTAATATGCACAAAATTCTAATCATCCTGCGCCATGAATTTCTAAGTCTAGTCAGCAAGCCCACCTTTTGGATTGGCTTGTTTGCTGTGCCGCTGATTAGCGGTGCAATCATGCTGGTAGTTTTCATCAGCGGTAGCGCCGCTCTGGCAGTCACGATGGCGCAACGTAATGCGGTTCCGGAGCGCCCCTACGGGGTAGTGGACATGAGTGGGCTGTTGGCCCAGACACCCCAAGTGTTGGCTGAGCAACCCCAGTTGCGCAGTTTTGTAAGTGAAGCACAGGCTCGTGTTGCACTAGGTTCAGACCAGATTAGTGGCTTCTATCTGGTTGATCGGGACTATTTAGATAACGGGGA
>JANMVQ010000251.1:0-5264 GCA_031392845.1 Chloroflexota bacterium | reverse complement strand
TTGCTTGAGTTTGCGAAAGTCTTCTTCGATACTCTGACGCAATGCCGGCTGATGCAGTGCGGCAGCTGGGTGAAACATTGCGACTATTGTCCGGTCGTTGATACGCTTGGCTTGCCCGTGAATCGCGCTGATTTTGGCTCCCGGAAAGTACTTGGCCATGCTGAAACGGCCCAAGGTGACAATCACTTTGGGGTTAATGACGGCAATCTGTCGATTCAGATAATCGGCACACGCGTCAATCTCTATTGGCTGCGGGTCGCGGTTGCCTGGCGGTCGGCACTTCACCACATTGGCGATAAACACTTCCTCACGCTTGTAACCGGCCTGCGCCAACAACTCAGTCAAAAACTGACCCGATGCGCCTACAAAAGGCCGTCCTTGTTTATCTTCATTCATGCCGGGGCCTTCGCCAATCAACATTAACTCGGCATGGGCCGGACCTTCGCCAGGCACGGCTTTGATACGTCCAGCCGCCAGCGGGCACCGTTGGCAAGCAATAACCTCAGCGGCGATTGTTGGTAGATCATCCATTTAGATTTAGTCTTCAAACATCCGCCAGCGTTTTACATGGGCTGGTCAGATTAGGTCAGAAAGGTTTTGAGCAAGGATGATTATATGTTGTCGAACAACGCTCTTACAATCGGTTTATGCAACAACAAATCGTATTGGGCGCGTGGCTTATTAGCGCCGCTACCGACATGCCGCAGCCACAGCATGGCGTATTAATTGAGAATGGCGTCATCCAAAAGATTGCGCCCAACAACGAACTAAAAGAGTTTTATCCAAATGCGCAGATCACGGACTTGACCAATTGTGCCATTTCGCCGGGTTTTGTCGATGCGCATCGCCATTGCTACGGTGTGCTGGCCCACGGCATCCCTACGGCCAATGCGCCAGCCGATTTCTGGGCTTTTCTAAATGAATTTTGGTGGGGCAAAATCGAAGATGGATTGGATCATGATATGTTGCGTGCTGCCATGGACTTAGCCTGCTACGACATGATCCGCAGCGGCATCACGACTTTTTTTGATTGTTTGGAAGCACCCAACGCTTTGCCCAATGGTCTGTTTGTGCAAGGCGAGATCGTCAAGAAATGGGGCCTGCGCGGCATGTTGTGTTTCGAGGCCACCCAGCGCGTGAGCCCAGCCAACGGCGAGTTGGGGTTGCAGGAGAACGTGAACTTTATTAGAGCTTGTGGGCAGAAAGCAGAAGGCAGTGAGCTGATAGCTCGTGGCCGACCATTCTCTACTCTTAGCCCTCAGCCCTCGGCTCACGCTCCACTTTTGCACGGCGCGCTCTGCCATCACACTACCTTCACCTGCGACGACGACTTTATCCGCAAGGCACATGGATTGGCCAAAGACAATAATGCGCTACTGCACTTTCATTGTTCTGAAGGCACCTACGAACCGGAGCAGTGCCTCAAGAAATATGGGCACCGCACGATCGAGCATTACGAGCAACTGGGCATCCTCGATAAAACGACGATGGCCTCACAATGTGTGCAGCTCTCGCCCAATGAGATCGAGATTGTCGGGCGACGTGGCATTCGAGTGACGACTATGCCACTCAGCAACTGTGAGGTAGGGGGTGGTTTCGCACCGGTTCCGGAGATGCGCAAAGCTGGCGCGACCGTGGGCCTGGGCACCGACGGCTATGTTGCCAATTTCTTCGCCAGCCTGCGTGGGGCTTTTCTGGTACACAAGGCGCGCTTGCTCGACCCCGGCGCGATGCCTGCGCAGGACGTGTGGCAGATGGCGACCGAACATGGGGCCAAGGCGATGGCGCTGCCGCAGGTCGGACGGCTAGAGCCAGGTTATAGCGCTGATCTCATCGCCATCGATTTGGATGTACCGACGCCCTTGACAGCGCACAATCTGCTCGATCAATTAATTTTGTGGCGTGATACCGTAGACGTGCATAGCGTCATGGTGGCCGGACAGTGGCGTAAACAGAACTACATCGTGCTGAATGCCGACCCCGAAGCCCTGATTGCCAAAACGCGAGAAGCCGCTGCCCGGCTATGGCAGCGCGTTTGAGGGGAAATGAAAAATCAACTCTTGGCTGGAATGACATAGGTCATCCGATCGCGCTCCACAAAACCCAATTTATGGGCGACAGCGGTAGAGGCGGCATTGCTCTCGCCACACGACCACAGCGGGCTGCGACCCTGAGATTGCAAACTTTGCACCACCAAGCTGGCGGCAGCGGTGGAATAGCCCCGATTGCGATAGGCCTCGTCTGTGACCACTCCAATCTCAGCATAACGCCCGATGGGCGAATCGACATTGGCCAGCGCCACCAGCCGACCGCCCACAATGGCGCCGGCTTGGAGACCCAGCCTCAATTGGGCGCAGTGCTGTGTCTCGTCAATACTGGATAGCTCGGACGCAGCCAACACAAGCGGCAAATCTTCCGGCGTAAGCAGCCGTACATTGGGTGATGCATGCACAATCGGCTGCGCCAGTTCAAATATCAGGCCAGTGTAATAGCGCACAGATTTGGCACTTTCGCGCTCGATCAACGGACCAAGCCCTTGCGCCAATGCGGTATCGGTTAGCACGCAATACCAACCTTCGATTTGTCGTAACAAAGCCCATAACGAATATGCATCCGGAGCAAACCCAGCCGGCTCACCGGGCAGAAAGTTGGGTTCGATAAGACAGGCATTTCCCAGCGCAAAGGCAACACCACGACCGTTCACTAGTGCATTGTGGCTCATGGCGGTGCGAGGGGATTCAGCGAGTTTTGCAGCCAGATTCAAACAGGCTTGGCGGTCAAGTGGCGTGAGTGTTTTGGATTGAAGCATAGTCACCCGGGTGCTGAGTAAATGCGCAGCCAATCTTCGGCCAAGGTCGCCCAGGTGTAGTGGGCCGCTTGGGCCTGAATGAGCGCAGGTGAAATAGGCGCTTGAGTGAGCAACGCACAAATCCCTTCGGCCAGCGCAGCCGCATCGCCCGGTCTCACAAGCCGTCCAGCTGAGCCGATCATCTCGCGTCGGTCACCCACATCGCCCGTGACTACAGGCACACCTGCCGCCAGGCTTTCCACGATTTTGAGCGGCGAACGACCCCGCGCACCTGGGCTATCGTAGACCGGATCGACCGAGCAGTGCGCCAACGGCCAGTACTCGTGAACTTGCTCGGCGGGCACTGGCCCCACCCAAACAATCGATTGTGAAATGCCCAACTGCTCAGCTTGCTGTATGAGTGCCGGTCGGTCATCGCCATCGCCTACCATCAACAACCGGGCCGAAGGGATCTGCGCCAACACCTGCGCAAACGACTCAATCAGCAAGTCCACCCCATGCGCAATCTTGCTCATCGTGCCAACGTAAAGCAGCGTGGGGGCTGTAGGCAGAGAGCAGAGAGCAGAGGGCAGAAAATCTGCAGCGCCTACCGTCAATGGCTTATGGCTCATCGCTTTCTGCTCTCTGCTATCTACTCTCACGCCATTCGGCACATAAACAATCCGGCGTGGATCGACACCGAGCTGCGCGTTACGGTGCTGTAGGAAGCGCGTATTGACGGTGACACCAGCGGCCCAGCATGGTAGGTGATCCTCCCAGTAGCGCACCAGCGATTTTTGCAGGCGGCCAGGCAGACCTGTGCCAAAACGATTGGCCTCGGCTTCGTAGTCATCGCAGTCGACAAGCAACTTACAGCGCGACCAGCGTGCAGCCAGCAGACCAGCCAAGCCATTAATCGGCTGGGGCTTACACACATGAATCACATCCGGGCGCACAGCGAGGGCCGCACGCACCAACGCCCTTGCACTGCTGAGGCTGACCCATGCCAATTGTGCCGGCCTGTAATAACGACGTTGGCCGGGTTGGCCATACACATGCATCTGACCCACGTACTGCATATGCACACCCTCTTGGGTAAATATGCGCGTTGAGAGCTGGTCGAAGGTTGGGTGCAGCATCAACAGATGCGGCTCGTGCCCGCGCTGTGCCAACTCGCGCGCCAGCGGTAGCCAGCGTCCCCGGGGTGAGGCATTATCGAGGCTGGATGTGCATAAGAAGGCGATACGCATGTGTAAGCGAGACGATTATGCTATATCCTCGCAGTCAGAGCACTCGCGGCGAAGCCACCCCTACTGCCGGCAGTTCAGTGTGAGGTTGGGCATTGGGGATAGACAATTCTTCGATGAGTTGCACCAGCGGCTGCCAGGATGCGCTGGCCTTGGCGTGCCGGATATTCTCAGTAAAGAGTGCGCGCAAGTCATCTTGAAAATAACGCACGATAGCGTGCGCCAATGCACCGCTATCCGCGGGTGGTACCAGCAATCCAGTTTTGCCATCCTCCACCGCATCGGGCATGCCGCCCACATTGGTGGCGATCATGGCTCGCTCGAAACCGATAGCCAACTGCGCCACGCCGCTCTGGGTAGCTTCGAGATAAGGCATGACCACAACATCAGAAGCCGAGAAGTACGTTGACATATCGTCGTTCGGCACATATTTGCTGTAGAACTGCACACAATCGGTCAAGCCCAACCGAGCGACCAACTCGCGATACAACCGTTCGTCCTCCCAGAACTCACCCACTACGATGAGTTTAGCCCTGGGCAGTTGTTGGCGAACCTGCGGCATGGCCTCGATCAAGTAACGCAGGCCTTTGTAACGGCGCACAAAGCCAAAGAAAAGAAGCACCGGATCATTTGGCGTGAGCTTGAGTTTGGCACGAGCTTGTTTTTGCTCGATTGGATCACGGCTAAAAATGTCGTAGGGCGGATGGGTCGTGCCGCGAATGCGTGCCCATGGCAGCGCTCGCCGCATCAGCGCGAAGTCTTCTTCGCTCATGACCACAAAAGCATTGCCACGCCACAAAATACGTCGGGCCAGAAACCAATCGAACACGCCGCCATCCGGCGGGATCATATGATGGCACAAAAAGATGACCCGAATTTTGGTGGTGCGGTGAATCAGCCGAGTGAGCGCGAATAACATTGGTGACCAAAATGGCGTCCACCATTGCAAAATCAGCACATCGGGCGCATCTTGTTTGATGATCTGGTAGGTCTTCCACCAAGTCAATGGATTCCATGGGGTGAGCACACGGTCGCAAGCCACCTGTAACACACCGGACTCGGCCGTGGGGTCCATGGCGGTGTTGCCGGGATACAACCACTTGGGATACTGCTTGATGTAACTGATGAAGCGCACGTCATGGCGCTCGCGCAGGTGCTTGACCAGCAGCGTACTGTAGTGCGCGATGCCGCCGCGAAACGGATAAGTCGGGCCAATAACGCAATATTTC
>JANMVQ010000250.1:0-25332 GCA_031392845.1 Chloroflexota bacterium | reverse complement strand
GCTTGGCAAATTGCTTGAAAAGCGCAAGATTCATGCGGTGTATGCCAGTCACCTCGAACGCGCCATCGAGACGGCCCTGTATGTTGCGCAGCCGCATGGCTTGCCGATTAATATCCGGCCCGCTTTGGCCGATATCGACAACGGTGACTTCACCGGGCGCATCATCAAAGAGCTGGGCGAAGACGAGAAGACCAAAGACCTGTGGAAGGTTGTTATCGAAAACCCGGCTGAAGCGGTGTTTCCCAACGGCGAAGGCATGCTCGACATGCAAAAGCGCTTTGTCGCCGCGCTAGAGGCGATTACGGTGGCGCATCCGGACCTGCCGACGGAAGACGGGCGACGGGCGACGGGGGACGACCAAAGTCTCAAACCTGCAAACCATCAAACGCCTCTTCCCCATCTTCCTCCTACCAGCGACCAGCCCCCACCGTCCATTCCTCAAACCATCGCCATCGTCGCGCATTCCGATGTGATTAAGGCCGCGTTGGCGCACTATTTAGGCATGCCATTCAATTTATTCCAGCGGTTGGGCACCTCACCCGCATCAATCAGCACCCTCATGCTCAGCACCGACGAGAAGACTGGCAAGCAGCATGTGATGGTGCAAAACGTGAATCAGTCGGCATGAGTTAGTCAAAATAAATTGCGTTACATAAATCGTTAATTTGCTTCGACTATTAGGTCAAGTATTTTGGTACTTGACAACGAACCTAAAATCGACCAATATAAAAGAGACCTTTACTTATAGTCTGGGTCCTACAAAGGCTTCATCCGCTGCGCCAGTTATAAAGCAGCGGATTTCTTATTTCCAACGCGGTTGATTTCGTATTTTTGTAATGGTAGGTACATCTGCGACATATGCAGTAATGAATCGCCCGTTTCTGGTGCCATTACGTATGAAAATGCTAATGATCACCACATAGTCACCACAAACAACTGCAACCCTTCTAGTTGGTGCATTTTGCTTTTTATCGCGATCCCAACCTATGTAAAGCTCCGCGGCAATGTCACTCAATGCATTACTAATCCAATCAATCCGCTGGGCACGTTTCCACGAGAAAACGCTTTTGTCACGTGCGTATCTGTTTGCGCTTTCGAAAAACGCGTGTTCAAAGTCGCTATGCCGAAAGGAGACTTGGATATTATCAAATGTGTTTATCCCCGACGCACAATAGACTCGAATAAAATGTGTGCGATATTCATCAAGAGTATTGTAGTGAATCAAATGTGGAGCCATTATCACCAGCCTCCACCCGGACGCCACTTGAATACATTAAACTTTTCTTCAGCCTTCGATGTGGCATCAATTGATCGTTTTAGCTGAGTTTCGATATGTTCAATCAAGGATAATTTCGCCGCACTGCGCCCACTACTATTAAATTTGTAGCTTACAGATCCCAGAAGAACGTCCGCAAGTTGTAGCATATCCACTTGTTCTGATGGCAATGCTTGCACAGTGCTAACTTCTGCAAAACGATTTGCCTGTGACAACATCTGATGCAGCTTGCCGAGTCGATTTCCTGCACGATTGGTCCTAAGATCAGTAAAGATTTGATATTGATTGAAATCTAATATCCAGCCTCTTAGCATCAGATAGTAAAACTTGTAGAACATCAATTCGTTGTCGCCATCATGAAATTTGAACGCGTCCATTTTGCTAGCGGGTAGAGCAATACAACGAAAACGTATCGGCTCGCCAAAAAACAAATCTATCAAATCTTTGTAGAACGCTAAACGCGATGGGGAAACGCGCGTCCACTTAAACTCGCCGTGAAGATTGTATTGTTGACGTAGTTGCGTAATCTTCGCTTTGAGATTTTCGCGGTGGTCTGCCTCAATCCACACACCGCCAATTAGCACAAACTTCTCAAATCCATTGTTGGCAGCGCGGCTGAATAGTTCTTGGCGGCTCTCGTCGCAATAGACTTCAAAATTCATGATTACTCAGGTGTGTTTGGAGGGTAACAATAAGAGTGTAGCACAAACGTTTTGTAAATGTTTGTGGCAGATTATTATGATGAAGAAGCCAACATATTCCATCTACAGCCTATCAGTTTACAATTCGCCCCCTCATGCGAACACTTGTTTCACTCGATATTGAAACGACTGGGCTCAACAACGAATACGATGTCATCCTCGAAATCGGTCTTGTGAAATTCAAGGGCGAGGATATCGTTGACGAATGGAGCGGTCTGATCAATCCGCGTCGCCCGATTCCGTCTAAGATTAGCGAACTGACCGGCATCACCGATGCCATGGTGCAGCGCGAAGGGCGCGATTTGTTTGACTGTTTGCGTGAGGTGAGCCACATTGTGGGCACGGCACCCATCATCGGTCACAACATTAGCTTTGACCTGGGCTTTCTAAAGAAGCAACGCTATTTTGAGCGGAATGCCTCGATCGACACATTTGAGCTGGCCAGCATTCTGGTGCCGCACGCCGGGCGCTATTCACTCACGGCGTTGGCCAAGGCGCTAGAAATCACGCTGCCCGACGAACAAAACGCTCATCGTGCGTTGTACGACGCGCGGGTTGGCTATCAGCTTTATCTCAAGACGTTTGACCGTGCCGTGCAGCTCTCACGCGATGTATTGGAAGAGATTACCCTGAACGCTGAGCGCAGCGGTTGGCCGCTGGCTGAGTTTTGGCGAGATGCGCTGGAGCAACAAACGCGTGGCACTTTCTCCACCAGCATTGGCGCTGCTTTGAGCGGCGCGCAGAAGAAAACAAAAACCGGCCAAAGTTCGCTCACCCGTCAGGCCGCTCGCAAAGCCCAACTGGATGCTAAGCCGCTCAAGCCCAAAGAAGATATTAAACCGCTCAATGTCAATGAAGTCGCGGCCACACTGGCAACCGATGGTCCATTTGCCAAGCTCTTCCCGGGCTACGAAGCGCGTGAGCCGCAAGTGGATATGTTGCGCAAAGTCGTTGACGCGTTCAATAAAAATACGCATACCTTTGTCGAGGCTGGGACTGGCACCGGCAAGAGTTTGGCGTATTTGATCCCGGCCATGATGTGGGCGATTCAGAATGGCGAGCGGGTCGTGATCAGCACCAACACGATTAACCTGCAAGAGCAGTTGGCCGACAAGGATGTGCCATTGGTGATCGATGTGCTGGGCAATCAGGGGCGTGCCGCTGTCATGAAAGGCAAAGGCCGCTATATGTGCCAACTTCGTCTGAATGACCTGCGCAAGATCGGCCCGCGCACCCTGGATGAGGTGCGTGTCATGACCAAAATCTTGATCTGGCTGCCCAACACCCTGACAGGAGACGCGGACGAGTTATTCATGCCTGCCCCTGGCGAGCGGGCCGCTTTTCAGCACCTCTCGGCGCAGAACCCGGCCTGTAACATGAACACCTGCACCGCCACTGATTGCTATTTCTATCAAGCCCGGCGGCTGGCGGAGAGTGCGCATGTGGTCATCGTCAATCATGCCTTGTTGTTGGCCGATATCGCGGTGGAAAATCGCGCTTTGCCGGAATACACACGCTTGGTGATCGACGAAGCCCATCACCTTGAATCTGCCGCAACCGATTCGCTGACTTTTCGCATTGACCGTGAGGAAATGGGTCGAGCTTTGGGTGAGCTAGGCCGCAGCTCCAACCAAGGTGGTACGAATCGGCGCTCGCAAGGTCTGCTAAATGACATCGCCACGCAGGCCCGTCGCTCGTTGGCGGTCGACCAAAGCGGCGGTGTCGAGATATTGGTGGATGCCTCGGCCAATGCGGTGGCAAAAGCATTTACGCAAGTGGCAGGCTTCTTCGACGTGCTGATGGACTTCTTTGCCGATGAAACAGCCCAACCCGCCGATTATGCCCAACGCATTCGGGTTACCCGTCAGGTGCGCAACCGTTCGGGCTGGGGCCAGCTAGAGATTGCCGGCGACAACATGTGTAAAGAGTTGAACATGCTTACGAAAGCGCTCGATTCGATTTTTAGAGCGCTGAATGATCTGCCTGACACAATCGAAGGTTTTGACATGCTGCTGGCGCGTTTGAACGGCTCGATTCGCTTTACGACCGAGGCCAGCGAGCAGATCAACAAGATGATCTTGAAGCCCAACGACGAAAGCATTTACTGGGTGGAGATCGAGAATCGCCGCAACAGCACGCGTGGCCCAATGCTCTCGCTCAATGTGGCCCCGCTGCGGGTAGGGCCGCGCATGCAAGAGCATTTGTGGAAGGCCAAGGCCTCCGTCATCATGACCTCGGCCACCCTGCGCACCGCAGCCTCAGATAGCAAGAGCGTGCCGACGTTTAACTACATCAAAGATCGTTTGAACGCGCATACGGCTGATGAATTGGCGGTGGGTTCACCCTTCGATTACAAGTCTTCGACGCTGGTCTATCTGGTGACGGATATACCTGAGCCGAATCAGCCCGGCTATCAGCAGGCACTGGAGCGCGGGCTGATTACACTCTATCGTGCCTCGCAGGGGCGTGGGTTGGGATTATTCACCAGTTACCAACAGTTGCGCGCCACTTCACGCGTGATTTCGCCGGAGTTGTTGAAAGACGACATCACGGTCTATGAACAGGGCGATGGCACTTCGCGCCGGGTGATGTTGGAGCAGTTCCGCGCGGCGGATCGGGCCGTTTTGCTCGGCACACGCAGTTTCTGGGAAGGTGTCGATATTCAGGGCGAGAAGCTCAGCGCATTGGCCATCTGCAAGCTGCCGTTTGATGTGCCGACCGACCCGATTTTTGCCGCCCGCAGCGAGACCTTCCAAAATTCGTTTAGCGAATACTCCGTGCCGGAGAGCGTGCTGAAGTTCCGCCAGGGATTTGGGCGTTTGATTCGTAGTCGGACCGATCGCGGTGTGGTCGCAATCTTCGACAAACGCCTCATCTCAAAGAATTACGGCTCAGCGTTTTTGAACTCGCTGCCGGGGCCGACCATTCAGCGTGGCACGATTGTCGAGATGGGCAAGGCCACGGAGGCTTGGTTAGCGACTGCCAATAGGCTAATCCCGCTCGATCGGTCTGAAACATAATATCGATATCGCGGGTGTAACGGGTTTCACTGTAACGCATTGCAGCAATAGAGCCACCGATTGCATACGGTAGATTTAGCTCTTCAAGCAAGTGAATTAGCAAGTGGTTGAACGCTTGCTGATCTTCACTGGGTATGTTTTCACCAATCATTGCTATTTAACAAACGCTTGGCAGTGGCCGTGCGTGCCTCTTCGTCAGATTTGCCGTGATCCTTTTCTTGCATATAGATCGTATCGCGGGCAAACCGCCACATTTCGTTGGCGGCGTGCATTTTCTTGTGCCCCGGCAGTTTGCGCATGGCATCGATCCAAACCGGGTGCATCTCCAGCTTGGCTGCCCGCACGGCGCGGCGGATTTTCTCCTCCAACGTGAGCTTGTCGTAGCCGATGATTCGGTTGAGTTTTTCGAAATCCATACTTTTTAGTTGTTAGTCACTCTCGTCAAATGGCACGGATGGCAGCTGTTTCAATGCCGTCACATAGCGCGCCTGATTGTATGGCTGATGACTTTTCATGACGTCGTTTAGTTCGCACAAGACCGCCATGCCAATCAGTCGTTTGGCTTCGTCCACGGAATGTCCTTCTCGCTGTAATCGTTCTAATGTCTCTCTCGTTTCTGGTGGTGTATTGTCACGCAATTGATTGTCGACTATTTCAAGAATGGCCATCTGCAATTGCGGGCTGGCTGGCTGTTCGGTTTGTGGTTTTACTCGTGGTTTGGCAGGCCGACGACCTGTATTTTTTGGCATTTTCTTGTTCCTTTGGCAGACCTTACCAGTTTCAAAGATCGGTCAGATCTCCGCGACTACTCAACCCTTCAACCGCGCCATCTTCGCATCTACCACCGGCTCCTCGCTAATCAACGCGCCAAACCGCTGACCGAAATACTCGATCTCCACCCGCGTTCCCGGCGCAGCTTGCTCGGCAGGCACATAGCCGTAGGCCATGAACTTGCCAATGCTGTAGCCATAGTTGGCGCTCGTCACGTAGCCGATGGCATGGGCGCTGGTGTGGCCATTCGTACCAAAGATCGGCTCATACCCAAATGCCATCGCATCCTGCGCATCGAACAGCATGCATACTAGCTTTTTGCGCAATGGCTCATCCTTGAGCTTGGCGCTAGCGGCTTTGCCGATGAAGTCACTCGGTTTGTCGAGTTTCACCGTCCAACCCAGCCCAGCCTCATAGGCATTGTATTCGGTGTGGACGTCGCTGCCCCAACCACGATAGCCCTTCTCGAGCCGCAATGAATCGAATGCACCCATGCCCGCGCCGATCATCTCGAACTCGCGACCGGCCTGCCACAGTGCCTCGAAGACTTGCAGCGCTCCGTCCATCGGTATATGCAACTCCCAGCCCAGTTCTCCGGCATAGCTGAGGCGCAACGCATACACCGGCACGCTGCCGATCTCGATCCATTTGGAAGTGAAATAAGGGAAGCCTGTATTGCTCACATCATCGCTCGTCACTTTTTGCATGACTGCGCGGGCGTTCGGGCCCCACAGGCCGAGCGCAGTATAGCCATCGCTCACATCGGTCAACGTGACCGAGCCGTCCTTGGGGGCAAACTGATTGATCCAGTACCAATCTTGCGGGCGGGTGCCCTCGCCGACAAACAGCCAGAACTTATCCTCGGCCAAACGGGCCACGGCCAAATCGCGCCGCACGCCGCCGTTGGGCGTGAGCCAACAGGTGTAAATCACCCGGCCGGGTTTCACATCGCACTTGTTGCTGCATAAGTAATCGATGTATTTCGTTGCGCCGGGGCCGCTGACTTCGAACACGCTCAACGTCGTTAAATCAAACAGTGCTACGTTGTTGCGCGTCTCCAGATGTTCCGCGCCCTGGATACGCGACCAATATTCGGCTGCCCAACCCACTCGATTTGGAATTTGCTCGTCGTATTTCTCCAAAAGCCGTGCGTTCTGCTCAATCCAGTTGGGCGCTTCGTAACCGGCGAATGTGGTGAAGCTGCTGCTCATCTCTTGCCACTTGTGATGGAACGGCGACAGCCGCAAATTACGCGGTTTACTGAGTGGTTGGCGCGGGTGCACCAACGCATACACCTCGGCATAATTCTTGTCGCAGACGGTCTCGATATAGGCCTTAGTATTCTGGAACTTATGAAATCGGTGTAGATGCACTTGGCGCTGATCCCACTCGGTTTGCCCGGTTGTCATCCACTCGGCCAGCATCTTGCCGACGCCCCCGGCATGGGTCAGCCACGAGCCCACCGCCGTCCACAGGCCCTTGGTGTGGCTTTCGCCCAGCATCATGTAACCATCCGCTGGGAAGGCGAACATGCCGTTGAAGGCCCGAGTGAAATTCTTGGATTGACTGACCGCCGGCAACAGCGTCTTCATTGCGTTCCAACAATCGGTCATGTCTTCCGGCGTAAAGTCTCGCATGGCATCTTTGCCCACCTCGTGTGGTTTCACGGTTAGCACGCGGTGCCAATAACTGCCGATGCCGATGCTCTGGTGATGCTGCCGAAAATAATATTGTGATTCGACCTCGCGCACGGTTGGGTAAACCACTTCATCATCGCGCTTGTTTGGGTCAAATTGCTTCAGCGCGTCGAGCGGCTCGGTAATCACATATTGGTGCTGATAGGCCAGCAATGGCAGTGGCACACCCAACTTGTCACCCAGCACCGGCCCCCAAATATTCGTCGCCAACACGACGTAATCGCACTCGATGCGCGGCAGATCTGGGTTGCTGGTCAGCACCGCTTTGACGCGGCCATTCTGCGTCTCCACATCGGTCACCTCGGTAAAGCCGATGACTTGCACCTGCCCGTCGGCCATCTGCGCTGCATCACGTTGCATGGCCCCGCTCAGCGCTGCGCCCGATACCAGTGCGCTGTTCTTCACATAGATTCCGCCGACAAACGCCTTGGGATTGAGCAATGGGTGAAGCCCGACGGCCTCTTCTGGTGTGACCAAGCGCGACTCGGCGTGAAAGCTCTCGCTTTCGCCGTGCAGCCGCTTCAAATCGTCCCAACGCGCTTGACTGATGGCGATATCCAGCCCACCCACCCAGTTGTAGGTGTTACGGTGATACGGCTCGTGTGGCGCGAGGCTGCGATATAGATCGCTGGCATACTGCCCCATTTGAGTCAGCAACTTGCTGTGGCTAAGCGCCACTACCCCACCTGGTGCATGGCTAGTGCTGCCAGGATTTTCGACCGGGTCGCCCTTGTCCAGCAAGACAATGTCTCGCCAACCCATTTTTGCCAGGTGATACGCTACACTGCTGCCGACGATGCCAGAGCCGATAATCACAAGATTCGCTTTCATAATATAGGGATTATCGTCTCGTGCGGCAAAATTAAAATGGATCAGCTCGAACCCAACCAACGCCTCGCCGCCAAGCCCTTTACCGATATTGAAAACAGCCAGCAAGATCTGGTCTACTTAGAGCTGCTGCGCGCCGGACTGCCCAGCATTCTGGCAACCTTATCGGGCAATAGCGGCGAACAAGCTGGCCATCTTGCATCCGGCCATGAATATCGAGTGATCACGACGGATAAAGCGACCACGCTGACTGCACCAGCGCTATTTGCGGTGGGCTTCTGCGGCACACGTGTGCCATCAACCTCAGCCGAATTGATGGCTGAGATGACCATGGTCGATGGCGACTTGACCGCCGAGATTTATCGACATCCGATTATTGTCTGCTATGCGAGCATTCAGATCGAAGATGGCAATTGGCGCAATCTGGTGCTGCTGACGCAGAGCGAAGGTGTGGCACACTGGCGTGAGAGCATGCGCCATATCTATGCCACGGATGTGCTTTCACCACGCTATTACACCTGCGTCCGCCTGCACAATGGCCTGCTGGAGCAGGGCTTGCGCTCAGAGCGCATGCTGCTAACCAGCACCAAGTACTACGACTTCAGCACGCCAGAAGTCTGGCGAGCCATTCGCCCGAAGCTGTAAACCGTCTCACTCATCAAACACTTAGCCAAATAGGGTCTTTTATCAATTGACATTGTCCCAATAACGCATTACGATTTCTACCAAGTTGTAGAATTGTGAAAGTAAAAAGCAAAACACCAGATCTCCACGATAACGAAACCCGTCTGAGAATTTTGGACAAAGCCGAGCGGCTTTTCATGTCGCGTGGGTATGCCTCAGTAAAACTGCGTGATATCGCCCATGCGGTCAGCATGCGTCATGCATCGCTTTACTATTATGTGCCTGGTGGTAAAGAACAGTTGTATGTCGAAGTTATGACACGCAGCTTCAAACGGCATCGGGTGGGCTTGGAGCAGGTGATTGCACATGCTGGAGATGATTTTCGAGCCCAGATTCATGCAGTAGCCTGTTGGATGGCCACGTCAGAACCGATTGACTTTTCTCGCATGGTCAACGCTGATATGCAGGAAATTAGCCAGGAAAATGCGACATTGCTAATGGCAGTCGCATTCGAAAGCGTGCGCGTGCCGTTAGAACAGGCTATCGCCAAAGCTGCATCTGAAGGTGTGGTTGATGTAACCGACCCGGGTTTTGCGGCGATGGGTTTGGTGGGGTTGATGCAAGGGATGCATGCTATCCCGCGCCAATATGTGACCGATAGTAATCGCATCCCCATCGCCATTGCTACCGCTGAAATGTTGCTCAAGGGCTGGCTAAAGCGCTAGTTTTTTTGCTGAAACTTTCTGCCAAGTTGTAGAAAGTCTAAGTATAAGTAAGAAAATATCTATCTATTTTTATATCTATTGTGTTGTTTGGAGACTTGAAATGGTTTATCGACGAAAAGATACTTTGATCAAAATTACAAAAGTGATTCGCGTCATCATGTTGAGTGGGTTGCTAAGCGCTTGTGCATTTCCTGGCCGCCCACAAGGTGCAACAAAGGCCCCGGACGACGCTGAACGGGTGGTAGTGGCAAAGGGCAGTGTTGAAAATCGCGTGGTGGCTACTGGCAAGGTGCTGGCCCGCAGCACAGCCAATTTGGCGTTCTCACGCAGTGGCGCAGTGGCGCAGGTATGGGTGCGCGAGGGCGAATTGGTCAAGGCTGGCCAGCCATTGCTCACACTCGATATTACTGAGCTAAAGCTGGCGGCTGACCAGCAAATGGCTAATTTCATCAGTGTGCAAGCCACCTACAGCCAAACGCTGCGTGGGCCAACCACCGCCGAACTACAGGCGGCCCGTGCCGCACTGGGCAGCGCCCAAGCCAGTTATAACGACCTCTATCAAGGCCCGACTGAGACGACATTGGTGCAAGCCCGTGCTGATTTGCAGGCGGCGGAGGCCGAAGTGAAGGCTGCCCAGTCCAACTATGATCGCCGCTATCAGCAAGATCCAGCCAGCATCGGCGCATCTCAGGAAGGCCTAGCATTGGAACGTGCCACGATTAGCTACAACCGCGCCAAGGCTGCCTATGACGCCAAATTTCAGAAGCCCACTGCTGCCCAAATCTCCAGCGCATCCTCGCAAATTCAACAAGCACGCCGTAGTCTGGATGCATTGCGCCCCATCAGCGAAACACTAATGCAGCGGGCAGCCCAGATGCAGCAAGCATGGATCGCCTATCAAGCCGCTGAGCAAGTGGTGAAAAATGCCACTCTGGTCGCTCCCTTCGATGGACTATTGACCCGTTTGAATGCGGAGCAGGGGGATTGGGTGAATGCGGGCAGTATCACAGTAGAGATAGCTGATTTTCGTGTGCCAATTTTCGAAGTAGATGTTGACGAAGTGGATCTGGGCAATCTGCAAACCGGTCAGGCTGCCCGGGTGCGCTTGCAGACCTATCCCGATCTACCTATCACCGCCAAAGTAGAGTCTGTATCGAGTATTGGCACCAACGCAGGCTCTGTTGTCAACTACAAAGTGAAACTGTCATTGGGCAAGGCTACCACTTCAGATGGGGCGCCGCAGCCCACGATTCTGATCAACATGAGCGGCACTGGTGAAATTGTGACCGCCAATGCCAGTGATACCTTGGTGGTGCCAAACCGTGCACTCACCATCGATCCACAGACCAAGAGCTACAGTGTAGAGCGATTGAAGTCTGATGGCACAACCGAAACTGTGCCGGTTAAGCTGGGTTTCCGGGATGCAGATCAAGCTCAAGTAGTCGCAGGTTTGAATATGGACGACACGTTGATTATTCCAGTTCGCAGTGCCACCACGGTGGACAACCCCAACCAACAGTAAGGAGGCAGCATGATCGAGATTCGAAATATGACCAAGGTCTACACCATGGGGAGTAGCGAATTCAAGGCGTTGGATAACGTTAACGTTGATATTCGTGCGGGCGAATACGTCGCTATCGTCGGGCCTAGCGGCAGCGGTAAAAGCACGCTGATGAACATGTTGGGATGTCTGGATGTGCCCACGTCTGGCGAATATCGCTTGAATGGCCAAGACGTGAGCAAGCTAAATGAAACACAATTGGCCAAAGTGCGCAATAAAAATATCGGCTTTGTCTTTCAGCGTTACAACCTGATGGGGCGTAGCAGCGCATTGCGCAACGTAGAGTTGCCTGCACGCTACGGTGGTCTCAGTGCTCGTGACCGCAGTCAAAAGGCCAGGGAAGCCCTGACTGCCGTGGGGTTGGCCGACAAGATAAACAACAAGCCGACTGAACTTTCCGGTGGTCAGCAGCAACGTGTGGCCATTGCACGTGCGCTGGTCAATAAACCCAACATTCTGCTGGCTGATGAGCCGACAGGGGCGTTGGATAGTAAAACTGGCAAAGAAATCCTCGACTTGTTCGAGCAATTGCACCACGAAAGTGGCATCACCGTAATCGTGGTCACCCACGACCCCGGTATTGCTCAACGTGCTGACCGTACTATTTTTATCAAAGACGGGCAAGTCGAGCGCGATGTAATGAACACAAATGAAACGCGCGAGCTAGTACACTAAAAAATTATGGGCATTCTGGAAACCACCCGAACCGCATTTGAGAGCTTGATCGCCAACCGTCTGCGTGCGGCGCTGACCATGTTGGGCGTGATTATCGGCACGATGTCGGTTGTCTTGATACTAGCGCTTGGTGCAGGTGTGCAGAACTACATCAATACGCTCTTTTCATCGCTCGGCACTAACCTGATTGTCGTTACCGCCGATGCCTCAGTGTCAGGTGCGCGTTTACTCAGCAACGATGTTGTGACCATGCGCAATAGCGTTCCCAACCTGCGCCGCGTGATTCCACAAGTCACCGGCCAGCTTGAAGTTATTGGCACCGAAGCGCGCAAGACACTATTTGTCAACGGTGTCACGCCAGAATATTTCCCGATGCGCCTGTTGGAGACCGCGCAAGGCAATTTCTTCAGCATAACCGACAATGACTCGCGTCTTCGCAAAGCCGTCATCGGTGACAAGATTGCGCGCGACTTGTTTGGCAGTCAACCAGCGCTGGATCAAACCGTGTTGATTGCAAATGTGCCGTATCGGATTGTGGGCGTAGTGAAACTCAAAGGTGGATCAGGCCCGGGCGATGTTTCGCCCGATGACACTGTGTTTGTGCCAGTGACCACTGCCCAAGAACGCCTGTTTGTGGACCGGCCTGGAGGTACCAAGTCTTTGACCACTATTACGGCCGAGGCCATCGACGGCAAACAATCCAAGCAGACAGTGCAGGCCATTGCTGATGCGCTGCGCAAGCAGCACAATTTGGTATTTGGACAGAAAGACGATTTTCGAATTTTCGATCAAGCCTCCGCATTGGAATCAGTCAATGGGGTATTGGTGGCGTTCCAAATATTCTTGGCAGCCATCGGCGCGATTTCGCTGGTTGTTGGCGGCATCGGTATCATGAACATTATGCTGGTCAGTGTGACTGAGCGCACCCGCGAGATCGGTGTGCGAAAGGCGATTGGAGCTTCACCCGCCAACATCCGTCTGCAGTTTTTGGTCGAATCGCTGGTTGTAACGCTCATCGCTGGGTTGATCGGCGTGCTGCTGGCAGTGGGGATTTCGATGCTAGTGGGTTTGGTTCAAGAAAACTTTAAGCCGGTGGTCGGGATCAATGCCATTGTTCTGGCAGTGGGTGTATCGGTGCTAATTGGTGTGAGCTTTGGTTTATATCCAGCCTTTCGCGCCAGCCGAATGCAACCCGTTGAGGCACTTCGATATGAATGATCGCTTTTCGCCAGGATGATCACGCAACGACCAGACTAACTCTTTGACAGACTCCTATTGACATTTAGGCGAACCTAAATTACGATCATTGAAATTTAGGAGAGGCTAAATTTGCTATTGGTGCAAAGTTACTCGTCCTACAGGAGATATGTCATGGAAAATTTATTTCGGTTCGCCACAACCTTTTTCTTAATCGGTGGATTCGCTACCAGCGGATATTTCCGCACGCGGGCCCAAATTAAAGGCGGCAAAATGCGCTCCAAAGACGGCACGTGGCCGCTGCTACTTATGCGCTTTGTAGGTTTGGCCCTATGGGTGCCGATCATCGCCTACATTATCAACCCCGATATCGTCACCTGGGCGCGCATAAGCCTACCGGCTGGCGTACGCGTCGGGGCGGTGTTCGTTCTGATCATCAACAGTGGCCTCACGTTCTGGATGTTTCGCAGCCTCAGCACCAATATCTCACCGGTCGAGGAAACCCGCGAACACGCCACATTGGTGACAAATGGTCCATATCGCTATATCCGGCACCCCTTATATTCCTTTGGGTTTATCTTGTTATTTGCGCTGACCATTTTGACTGCAATGTGGTGGGTGTTAGTAGGTGCGCTGTTTTTTCTGATCTTTATCTTATGGCGCACCCCGCGCGAAGAAGCCAAGCTGATCGAGGTCTTCGGCGATGCCTACCGCAACTACATGCAACGCACCGGGCGCTTCTTGCCCAAGCTTGGCTGATCTGCTGGCGCTGATTACCTGAGGTTTTTCCGCGAATTACGCGAATTTGCGCTAATAAATTCGCGGAAATTAGTGTGATTCGCGGATAACAGTAAAAAGCTATGGTAATCAGCTACTGGCGTTACTGGTTGAGCTACCGCCGCATGACATTCAGTGCAGCGCGGGTAAACGTGGGCAAGTGCGTGCTCAGCATCACCTGCAACTCTTCGCCGAGCGAGGATTGTTCGTCCAAGAATTTGAACAACCGTTGTGCTGGATTGCGCTGATATAACTCGGTGAACACGGTTTTGCCGATGCGTCGGTTCTGATCCAACACATTCAACAATACGCTGTCAAAGAACCGAAAGCGCTTGTGGGCAAATCCGTCTTGAACATAGGGATCCCCTCTTGTTTTGAGCATGTGCGCTATCTGCCGCGAATGCGCCTGTATGCGCAAAAACGTGTAGCCGGTGCTAGGCTTGGTGCGCCCGCCCGCAGTGCCGATGTTCATGACCCGTGAGCTGCTGAAGGCGTCAAAGGGTGCGTCGGTCATCGGGATGATGCCACTTTCTTCCTCCTGAATTGCGTATTCGTCCAAATGCAGCACATCGCGCAGATAGTCGCGCAAACCAGTACGATATTCTTCGTCTGGCAACTCTGCCGGAGAAAACACAGTGTATTCCACCAGCGCCTGCCGTGGACCAAACGGCATGACATACACAAAACGCATGTCGCGCGGCAACGGCTGCGGCACACGGAAGTCCATCAGTGTGGCGATGTCGGGGTCGAACGTGTCGTGCTCGGTCTCGATCACCCAGCCTTTGAAGTGCTGTAGGAGGAAGTGCTGATTACCTAGTTCTGAGCGCTCAGAGCTGAGGGCAGGGGGCCGAATGCTGCTGAAGACCCAGGTTGCACGGTAGATTTGATCGGGAGTCGTGACGATTGCGCTGTTGCCATCGGCAGCCGTCTTAATGTCAAGCACGTCAGCTTGCACGCGCTCAATATTGGGCTGTTGGGCCAGCCAGCGATCCATGTACTGATAGAAATCAATGCCGCGCAGCAGCTTGTATTGGTAGGGCGCAATCGTAAATACACGGTCAAAGTGGTCGCCGTGAAAAGCCAGTCGATCCCATTTGCGATAGACAATCGACTCGAAGGGATTTTCGCCCGCCTCCCAAAAGCACCAGGTTCGGTCATTCAAAGCTTTGTGGGCGCGTTCAATCAGCAGGATGCGTTTGGCGGTTAACCCAGCCTGATTCAGGGCATACGCCAGATTCAGCCCGCTTGCCCCTGCCCCAGCGATGATGTAGTCGAAGTTGAGTGCAGGCATCGGAGTGGGGAAGTTAAGAATTACGAATGAAGAATGAAGAAATTTAGGAGGCGCTTAAGGTTCTTCATTCTGCATTCTTCATTCTCAATTTCTAACTATCTTTCACTTTCTCATCTGGATCCAAAATGGCCGGCACAATACTGTTACGGCGGGCCAGATTGGCGAGAAAGATGCTGATCACGTAAAGCACCAACAGTGGTGCCATGACCAAACCCATGTTGATCGGATCGGGTGTGGGGGTAATGACAGCAGATAAAATAGCAATGATTACAACCGCATAGCGCCAGTTTTTAGCCAGCACTTGTCCCGTAATCACATTCGCGCGCGCCAGCATATACATGATGAGCGGCATTTCAAAAGCACACCCGATCCAGAACAGCAAACCCGTTACAAACGGAATGTATTCTTCACCCTTCCACTGCTGATTAAAGATCGTTGGGTAGATTCCTTTCAAAAATGCCAGGCCATTGGGAATCATCACATACCAAGCAAACGCCACACCAATCATGAACAGCACGAAACCAAATGGCAACCCAGTGTAAATGCCGCGCTTTTCGTGATCATACAAACCCGGCATGATGAAAGCCAAAAATTGATACAGAATATACGGCATCGCCAGTATCGCAGAAATCGTCAGCGACACGGTGAAGACATTGGTCAACGCCTCCATCGGCGTAGTCGCCAATAGCGGACCACCGTAGGGAATGATCAGAATTTCCAACGCACGCTTCGAGACCGCAAAACCGATTGCCCCGCCAATCGCCAAGGCGATCGCACACTTAAACACACGGTCGCGAATTTCGCGCACATGGTCCATCAGGGACATCCCTGTTTCCAGCTCTTCAGGAACGGGTGTTGTTGTAAGTTCAGCCATTGTTACTGCCTCCAGGGATTGTCTTCATCCAGGTGATCGCTGCTAATGGGTGCGCCGACCGAACTCCAGGGATTATCGCTTTCCAGCGAAACCGGTGGATTGGCAGAAGCTTGCGCAGCCGAGCCATAACTGGCTGAATGTCCATTTTTCCCGTTGGTATATTGATATGTGCTACCCAGCATTGGCTTGCCGTTGCTGCCATTGTTGTATGCGTTTGGGGCCGTCTCGCCGGTAATATTCGCAGGCAAGACAACCGGCACCAGCGCTGAAGGTTCAGCGACCTTCTCGAGTAGTGGCGGCGCAGACAATTGTGCTGGTGGCGCAATCGAATTGGTCGCTGTCGCACCAATATCCATCTCACTAATGGACGGAATAAGCCCCCGAATGTCCGCAGCGTCACGAATCGCGGCAAGGTCATTCCGCAAATCGCGGGTAACTGCATCAATTTCAGTGGCAATCGGGGTGAGTTCGTCTCTGAACTCGGTAACAAAAGCGACGTAGGTTTCTTTTATTTTACGGATCGCGGTACCTAAATTCCGCGTAAGTTCGGGCAGGCGCTCCGGCCCGAATATGAGCAGCACGAGGGTAAGAATAACAAGTACCTCGAGCGGCCCGACCCCAAAGATCGTCCCCATGGTGGTTTAGCCTCATTTATGCAATACATCTGAACACCCTTTACTTACAACACAACACACAAAAAACAGAAACTAAAGCCCGATACTGGTTGCTGATTGGTTGCTAGTTACTGGTGTCTGGTTGCTGGCAACAGATGGCCAGCAACGAACGACCAGCGATCAGCGACTAACTACTACTCCTGATGATATCGCACAATTGCCGCACCCAAAACCCCGTTGATAAACTTGGGTGCATTGTCGGACGCATATATTTTTGCCAGTTCAATCGCCTCGTTGATCGCCACCTTCATCGGCACATCTGGGTTGGCTTGCCCGATCTCATACAGCGCAATGCGCAAAATGTTACGGTCGATCGAGGCCAATGTATCGACTGGGAACTCGCGGGCGCAATGTGTAATCTGTGCGTCCAGCGTTTCGCGTTGCTCGACCACCCCACTGACCAAGCGCGAGGCATATGCGCGCATTTCATCGCTAGCGGCTTCAGGTTCGGTTTCCAGCAGCTCCACAAAGTGGCGGCTGAGAACTACGCCTGGCAAATGATTGCCGCTATCCACCTCATACATCACCTGCAGGGCCAACTCGCGCGCGCGCCGTCGTGGGTTCATTGACGTACGTCCTCGATACTCACATCCACCGATGCCACTTGAATGCCGGTGATTTCTTCGACCACTTCGGCGATGCTCTGGCGCAGCTGTTGGCTAAGGATATGTAACGGCACATTGGTGGCGGCCACCACTCGCAATGCGACCACGGCCTGATCATTCACCATCTGTACATCCACCCCACGCAGGCTGTGACGCACGCCAAACGTACGTCCTTCGCGCTCCGGCTCCACCAGCGCCAACACACCCGCTGTAGACAGCGCCGTGTTGCGCACCACAGTGCGAATCACTTCCGGGGAGATCGTTACGGAGACAATTGCCATAATCAGTTGAGCCGAGAAGAGTTCGTAAGGTTCAGAAGGTTATTAAAGTTGGTAAGGTTCGAACCTTCTGAACCTTCTGAACCTTCTGAACCTTCCCAACCTTCGAAACCCTCATTGCATCACCAACCCGCCATCCACTGTCAGTACCACACCGGTGATAAATGCGGCCAAATCGCTGACCAGAAAAGATACAGCATAGGCGATTTCTTCAGGCGTGCCAAATCGGTTCAATGGGGTGGCTGTGGTGATGGCCTGTTTCTGCGCGTCGGACAACACATTTGTCAGTGCAGTCGGGATAAACCCCGGCGCCACACAATTTACAGTGATATTGCGCGAGCCCAGCTCTTTGGCCAGTGATTTGCTAAAGCCCACCATGCCTGCCTTGGCCGCCGCATAGTTGGCCTGCCCGGCCTGGCCAGCCAAACCCACTACCGATGTGATATTCACGATGCGCCCGCTGCGCTGACGAATCATAGGGCGGGTGACCGCTTTGCAGCAGTTAAATACGCTCTTCAAATCGGCCTGCAATACGTGATCCCAGTCTTCTTCTTTCATCTGCATCAGCAGCATGTCACGGGTCGTGCCAGCGTTATTGACCAAAATATCCAGCTTGCCCAGCGCCTCAATCGAAGCCTTAATCAGCGTGTCGGCTTCGTCAAATTTGCTAACATCAGCCTTGATCGCAACTGCCTTGCCACCCGCATCGGTGATGGTCTTGACCACATCTTGCGCCGCTTCTTCGCTGACGTTGTAGTTCACCACAACAGATGCCCCACGTGCCGCCAAATCAAGCGCAATGGCCCGGCCAATTCCCCGCGATGCGCCCGTTACAAGCGCTGTCTTTCCAGATAGGTTCATAGCTGTGTCTACCCAATTGCAATAAACTGCGCCCCATCCACAGTGCGCTTGAGCATATTCACTAGCACATCTTTCGGGCCAAGTTCGACGAAATTTGTCACCCCTTGTGCATGCATATAGCGCACGCTTTCGTTCCAACGGACCGGCGAGGTGAGCTGCGCCATCAGCTCGGCCCGGATGTCGTCGGTGTGGGTGATGGGTTGCGCGCTGGTGTTGCCGATCACTGGAATCTTAGCCGAAGCAATCGGCAGCTTGATCAGTAACGCAGCAAAATCAGCGCTAATGCTGGCCATCAGCGGTGAATGCGAAGCAATGCTGACCGCCAGCGGCAACACCCGCTTGGCCCCTTGGGCTTTGGCAGCGATACCCGCAGCCGTTACGGCTTCTTTGCCACCCGAAATAACAATCTGGCCCGGACAATTGTCGTTAGCGATGACTACCGGCGCATCACCAAATTGACCTGATATTTTTGCGCAGATGGCACTAAGTGTATCGATATCCAGACCCAACACAGCGGCCATGCTGCCCGGGGCACGTTCGCCTGCCAGCTTCATCATTCGGCCACGTTCGTGGGCCAGCCTCACGCCGTCCTCAAACTCTATGGCGCCTGCTGCACATAATGCGCTCAGTTCGCCCAAGCTGTGCCCAGCTACAAACGCCGGAGCTTCTAACTCGCCCGACATTTCGGCCATATAAAACGCGGCCATGCTGTGTGTAAAGATGGCCGGCTGGGTGTTGAGTGTGTCATTCAGCTCGGCTTCCGGTCCCATTAGGCACAAGCTTTTCAGGTCAAACCCTAGCGCTTCATTAGCACGATCAAACGCACCACGAAAGACCGGTCTGATTGACATGAACTGCATGCCCATGCCGACGAACTGTGAGCCTTGGCCGGGGAAGAGGTAGGCGGTAGTCACGGGTGAGCGGAGGGATGAACGGGGTGAAGAGGATGAAGGGGTGAGCGGGGTGAAGAAAGACAATTGACCCTCACCTTTTCACCCCTTCACTTTTTCATCCTCTTCATCCCCCTCATCTCTTCAGTTACTTCTTGGCGGCCTTCGCCGCGCCCACACGCACCACTTCGCGGCCTTTGTAGTGGCCACAAGCGGAGCAGACGATGTGCGGTGGCTTCTTCTCACCACAGTTATCACAGATAATTAGACCGATTGGCGTGATTGCGTCGTGTGCCCGACGGCGGTGGGTGCGTCCCCAGGAAAATTTGCGCTTTGGCAGTGGACCCATGTCATTGCTCCTTACATAGTGACGCGCCGCTTTGATAAAACGGCGCGCAATCTTTCTCGTGATTCAAAAAGTTTAGAGGGGCGAAATTGTAACCTAGTTTTGGCAAACGGAAAGAACATTCGTGCTTTCTCAACGCGGCTGGAAATAAGCCATCACCCAAGGCAGACCGCACGCATATGCCCCAATGGTGTAGCGGATGACTTTGCCAGCACCGGCGGCCACCCAAAACTTCCACAGGGGCATTTTCAGCGCACCCGAGATCGCGCCGGCCACATCAAACACCGGATTGGGGATCAACGCCAGTAAAAAAATGCCCAACATCCCATGCTGCCTCATGAATAGGGTCAGCCGTTCGTACCATTTGCCTTTCGGGATGATGGCGCTGCCTCCATACCCGGCCAGCCAGCCGGTGGTTTCGCCAATTGTGGCACCAACGCCGTTCACTAAGCCCGAGGCCAACCAACCATAGGCCGGAGCCGCCGCGCACGCCACCACAAATACTGGGACAGGGATAAACACCGTGGCATTGCCTACCACGCTGACGATAAATAGCCCCAGCAAGCCTAGGTTACCCAGACGCTGTATTTCATGTTCATAGCGGTAACCCAGCCATATAACCAACCCACTCAGTACAAGGCTAACCACCAGAATAAGTATTTGACGGATGCGTGGATTCATGACGATTGCACTTTACTACGAGGAGATTGTGGGGAAGTTGTGATGGAGGACGGGTGACGGGAGACGGTCGTCCGTCACCCGCCCGCCATGGCGGGGACGAAATGGACTTCGCTCTTATCGCTCAAGGGTTGGCGCAGGCCTTGCTTAGTGTTGATACCGTCCACGACGACGGCGATATTCGGTTTGACCCGCCCCTCTTCGGTGAGTAAGCGCGTTTTTAGCCCAGGATAACGTTGTTCCAACCCATCGATCAGCTCGCGCAGGGTAGCGCCCGGTACAGTCACTTCGGACACGCCACCGGTAAAACTGCGCAGGAGGGAAGGAATCCAAACGGTTGCCATTTGCGATGAAATTAAAAAGGCAAAAGGCAAAATTAAAAAAGCGAGTTTTATGTGAACTCTGCTTTTTTAATTTTGCTTTTTTAATTTTTAATTTCTTTAGATGAGCCCCATTGCCTTCATCACATTGCTGGGCTTCATAGGCAGCACGGCCATGCGGGTGCCGGTGGCATGATAGATGGCGTTGGCCAGCGCGCCGGCCGGTGGCACGATGGGCACTTCGCCCACGCCTTTCACCCCATACGGGTGATTGGGGTTCGGCACCTCGATCAGCACCGCCTCGATCATAGGCACATCCAACGCGGTCGGCTCACGATAATCCAGCAAACTGGCATTTAGCATGTGGCCGTCTTTGTCGTAGACATACTCTTCGCTCATGGCCCAACCAATGCCTTGGGCCACACCACCCTGAATCTGGCCTTCGACATAACTGGGATGAATAGCTCGCCCTACGTCCTGGGTAGCGGTGTAGCGCAACACCTGCACCTTCCCAGTATCGGTATCTACTTCTACATCGACAATGTGAGTGGCCAGGGTCGGGATCGCCCCTTTGGTGTCCAAGGACACGCTCAGCATTATTGGGCCGCCGGTGTCATCCAGTTTAGCCGACAGCTCTTTGAACGTAATTGACTTCTGATGATCAGCGGTGCTATAGACATCGCCGTCGACTTTGATGTCGTCGGGGTTGGCCTCCCATAGCACGGCAGCGCGCTTGATCATCTCTTGTTTGATCTTTTGGCCCAACTCATAGGCTGCCCAGCCCGATCCATACGTGCTGCGACTGCCGCCAGTAGCATCGTTAAAGCCGACGGTGTGGGTGTCACCCATCATCGGTTTGACACTCTCGTACGAGATACCGAGCGTCTCGGCCAACTGCATGGCCAACGAGGCGCGCAGACCGCCGATGTCGGTGGAGCCTTGCAGATAGTTGATCGTGCCATCGGCATTCACGCTGCCCGAGGCCGACGACTTGCCATCCCAGTTGAACCAGAAGCCGCTGGCCACACCGCGCCCAACTTTGGCTCCGGCGTGCGAGGGCTGTGGCAATGGCGAGTTGTAATGCGGGTGTTTCATAGCCGCCTCCAGCGTCTCCAAAAAGCCGATCTTGCCGTAGCGCGGGCCATCCGGGCGGCGCGTGCCTTCTTCTGCGCCGTTCATGTATCTGAATTTCAAGGGGTCAATGCCGAGTTTCTCGGCCAATTCATCCACCACACTCTCGCTGGCAAAAGCGACATTGGTGCCACCGGGAGCGCGATAGGCTTGCGCTTTGGGCTTGTTCACCAACACGTCGTAGCCATCGATTAGCACGTTGTCTAACTTGTACGGGGCAAAGATCACGCCTGCGCCCGCACCGACTGGCGAGCCGGGATACGCGCCGGCCTCGAATGCCATCCAAGCCTGCGCAGCGGTAATCTTGCCATCTGCCCGGGCGCCCATCTTTACTTTGATGTAGCTGGCTGAGGTCGGGCCGGTGCACTTCAGCACCTCGTCGCGACCCATCGACATCTTCACTGGGCGATGACCGGCTTTGCGCGAGAGCATGGCGCAGATTGGCTCCAGATAAACATTGAGTTTGCCGCCAAAGCCGCCACCGATTTCGGTAGGAATCACCCGCACCTGCGCGATGGCCACGCCGACCACTTCGGCGACTTCGCGGCGCTGGTCCCAAGCTGACTGAGTACTGGTCCACACGGTGATTTGGTCATCATTGCTCCATAGCGCGGTGCCACCTTGTGGCTCAATGTAGCCCTGGTGCACGGTATTTGTATAAAACTCGCGTTCTACGATAACAGTGGCCTCAGCAAAACCCGTTTCGAGATTGCCTTGAGCGTGTTGCAAATGCTCAGCGATGTTTGTGGGCTTGTTGCCTTTCTCGCCACTGATCTCGGTCGTGCGCAGTTTGGACACCAAGATCGGCGCATCATCCTTCATGGCTGTATGTATATCCAGCACGGGTGGAAGCAACTCATATTCGACTTTGATCAGCGCGAGGGCTTCCTCAGCAATATGAATATCGTGGGCGGCCACGGCAGCCACGGCATGCCCGTGATACAGCACCTTATCTTGTGCCATCAGGTTCTGGCTAAGGTAACTGTAGTTGACCGTATTTTCGCCAGCGGCTTCGGTTCTATCTGCGGCAGGCGGGAAGTCCGCGCCCGTGACGACAGAAAACACCCCCGGCAGCTTCTCGGCCACGCTGGTGTCAATTGACTTAATTAGGGCGTGTGCATGCGGGCTGCGCAGCATTTTGCCATACAGCAAACCCTGTGGCTTTACATCCGATGCATACAACGCACGTCCAGTGACTTTATCCACCCCATCCGGCCGCAACACGCGCTTGCCGATCACATTGAAGTGGCCGTTGACGCCGTTTGTCTTTTCTTTTTTATCAATTACAGGAGTTGTCATTTCATTACCTCCGAGAGTTTATATGTTCAAGTTTATATATTCAAGCAGCAATACCGATCATTACCAAAGGGACTGCCGGAACGCCGCGCCCATTACGAATCACGTTATACAGTTCGCCTTCGTAATATCCTGGCCCAGAAGACATTTGTTGCTGCAAGAACTTCATAGGCAATATCTCGATACCAACATCAATTTCGTCACGGATATAGAAAGCGAGATGCTTTACAAACCACAGTCCATTCGTTTGCTTCGAATTATCAAGCTTAATTTCAAGGAGAACACGATCTTTTGCGATACAGCCAAGGCTGTCCTGCACTGGCTCCCAGTGACGCTTTTGAAACGCCTGAACCATTCGTCTGTCAATTTTGATGATATTGTCAGCATTACCCTTCAGTATCTGTTTTGTGTCGACAATAGATTCAACTTCGCGCCATAAATCAGGCCGATTCACTGTAAGAAATTCAAGCCCGTTTAAATGCGAATAAGTGGCAACTATTTTCATACAGTATCCTTTGATAATGAAGATTGATATGGTATTTTAATTTATCGACAAGCATCCTGAGCGGAGGGCGGCATATATAACCTCAATCTATGAAGTACTGTAGTGCCGCCCGCAGTCGAAGGACGCACTTTTATCGAAGCTTAGACTCTGATCACAAAGCGCGTCCTTCGACTGCGCAGCGCGATTTAGGCTTGTGCTTAATCATGGACTTTAGCGCGCTGCTCCGCTCAGGATACTTTCGCGTCAAATTAGGCCGCCACTTTCTCCCGCATCTCCATCGCAGCTGCTTGCACGGCATGGATGATTTTGTCGTAGCCGGTGCAGCGGCATAGGTTGCCGGCCAGCCAGTAGCGGATCTCGTGCTCGCTCGGGTTAGGGTTCTGGGCGAGCAAAGCGGTGCTGGCCATGATGAAGCCCGGAGTGCAGATGCCGCATTGCAGTGCCGCGTTCTCCAGAAACTTCTGCTGTAGCGGATGCAGTCCCTCTTTGGGTGCAATGCCTTCAATCGTAGTCAGGCTTTTGCTTTGGGCTTCGACACCGAGCATCAAACACGAATTCACCAACACGCCATCGACCAGAATCGAACATGCGCCACAGTTGCCGTTATTGCAGCCCTCTTTTGCACCGGTCAACCCGATCACATCGCGCAGCACTTCCAACATACTCTGGCGCGGCTCGCACAAAAAGTCGGTTTCTTCGCCGTTAATTGTCGTGGTTACTTGAGTCTTTTTCGACATAGTCTCTTCAGTTTTGAATGTTAGTAAAGTTTGGAAGGTTCGCAAGGTTATGAAAGTTATGAAAGTTAGTAAGGTTCAAACGCATCCAAACCTTACTAACTTTATGAACCTTTGAACTTTACAAACCCTTGGCTCGTTCAATCGCCTTTTCCAGTGCACGCTTGGTCATGACATAAGTTAGGTGCTTGCGATGCTCGGCGGTGCCACGCATGTCCGAGATGGGTTTGGCGGCGGCTTTGGCTAACTGGGCGGCTTCTTCAATGGCTTCGGCAGTCGCTTCTTTGCCAATGAGTGCTGCGCCAGCTTCCGGTACGAACAAGGGTATCGGAGCAACTGCACCGATGGCAATGCGGGCCTTGAGAATAGTCTTTTTATCGTCGTCTAACGTCACGCTTACGCCAGCGCTAGTCACAGCGATATCCATCTCATTACGCGGGATAAAGCGCAAATAGGCTGAGCCAGAATTGCGCCCGGGCGCAGGTACCTTGATCTGGATCAAAATCTCATTCGGCTCGAGCACAGTTCGGCCAGGGCCGGCAAACATTTTCTCGATGGGGATTTCGCGGCGGACACCCCCGCGCGCAGTGTGACAAGTCGCCTCCAGCGCGATCAAAGTTGGCAACGTATCTCCGGCGGGTGAGGCCGTGCAAATATTGCCGCCCACGGTGGCCCGGCCTTGGATGGCTGTGCCGCCGATCAATGAGGCCGAGTCGATGATGCCCGGATAGGCCAGCGCAATGGCAGGCATGCCGTAGATCTTGTAGCACGGCACGGCGGCGCCGATTGTTAACCCTTTCTTGGCGTCATAACTCAACTCGTTTAATTCGGGGATGCCTTTCACATCCACCACGGTTTTGGCTTTGCGGCGCCCTTCGCGCAGCATGACCAAAATGTCGGTGCCTCCGCTCAACAGCTTGGCTTGATCGCCCTCTTTGGCGAGGACGTCGAGAGCTTCCTGGAGCGTGCGTGCGGGGACATAGGAAAACGCTTGCAT
>JANMVQ010000244.1:0-4597 GCA_031392845.1 Chloroflexota bacterium | reverse complement strand
GACGGCGCGCCGCTGCCCCGCGAAAACGCGGGGGCTGATGTGGTTTTTGACGCGCAAGGCAACGCTACGATTCAGCCGGATCGCCCTCGCATGTATCGTCTCATCAACAACCCCGACTTTGAAGAACACGAAGTAAAGCTGTTGGTGCAAGGCAAAGGCTTCGCCGCCTACGCCGCCTCGTTCACCACCTGTGTTGCCCCGCAAGCCGCAAAGCGATGATGGGCGACGGGCGATCGTTCGCCTTTCTTAATTCTGCACGCTTTGTGTCAATTCTTAATTCTTAATTCCTCACATGATCCTTGTCCTCGATCTTGGCAGTTCCTCCACCCGCGCTTTGCTCTACAACGCGCAGGCGCAACCCGTGCCCAACATTCTGGCACGCGAGATAGGTGCTTTCCAGACCGATGGACAGGGGCGTTCCGAAGATGATGCCCTCGCAGCTTGGCAACGCGTGCGGCGCTTATTGAATGTCGCACAGGACCAATGCACACGCAATCGCATTGGCCCGGTCACTGGGGTGGCGCTGGCTTCGTATGTCGCCAATCTGCTCCTGTTGGACGAGCGTGGTGAGCCAATCTCGCCCGTTATCACTTATGCAGACACGCGTGCCAGCGACGATGCCAAAACGTTGCGGGGTAAGTTCGACGAGATCGAGGTGTTGCAACGCACTGGTTGCCGCATTCGGGCCAATTACCACCCAGCCAAATTGCGTTGGCTGGCGCGCACTCAGCCTGAGCTGCTCAAACGCACCCGCTGGATCGTCAGCCTGAGCGATTACCTGCGCATGAAGTTGAGCGGGGCGCGCGTACCGTTGCCCACCAGCACGTCTATTGCAGCATGGACCGGCTTGCTCAATCGGCAGACTTTGGGCTGGGACGAGACTTGGCTGCACACACTCAGCATTTCCCTGGAGCAACTGCCCACGTTTAACGAAGCGCCCCAAGACATAGGCGCCGCCGCGAAATCCTGGCCGATGTTGGCGCAGGCCAAATTATGTGCAGCGATTGGTGATGGCGCAGCGGCCAATGTCGGCACCGGCTGCGTTGATAACACTCGCATCGCCGCGACCATCGGCACGACAGCTGCCATGCGTATCGCCAGTGCCCGCGCGCCCGATCAACTGTCACCGGCCCTATGGTGCTACCGAGTCGATCAGCACTTGGCGCTCATCGGTGGGGCCACTAGTGAAGGCGGCAACGTGATCGAGTGGGTGAGCAAATCGTTCAAGATTGATCTGGGCGAGGCCGAGAATGTGTTTTTGACCGAGCGCCCAGATCAGCATGGCCTGACTGTTTTGCCGATGTTCGCCGGTGAGCGCAGCCCGGGTTTTGCCGATCATGCCAGCGGCACTTTTCATGGTCTGCGTCTGGAGACAAAACCCATCGACATTTTGCGAGCCTGTATGGAGAGCATCGCGTATCGCTTGGTGATAATCTTTGATTCGCTACGCCCCATCGCGCAGCCTTCGGCCAATATCGTGGTGAGTGGCGGCGCACTGATGGCCTCCTCTTTCTGGAGACAAATGATCGCAGATGTGACCGGCGTCCCAGTGCAAGTCTGCCACGAACCAGAAGCCACCGCCCGTGGCGTAGCCATGTTGGCGTTGAACCAGTTAGGGCTTGCAAATGAGATGCGTGCCCTCGCGCCGCCAATCAGCGAAACGCACATTCCCAATGCCATATATCGCGATGTCTATCAGCTGGCGATGGCCCGGCAGCAGCGCCTGTATGAACGAGTAGTCAGTAGCTGAGCCTGCAACTAACAACCAATCCATGCCTAATCTCCAAATCAACTCCCAACGCTTGCTAGACGACATCAACACTCTGGCGACCTACACCGAGCCGGATACGCCAGGTTGGACCCGCCGGTTTCCATCCGAGGCCTATGTGCGTGGACGCAAGTGGCTGCGCGCGCGCATGGAGGCTGAAGGGCTACGGACAAGGCAGGACGCGGCAGGCAACTTATTTGCGCAGCGCGAGGGCAAGCAAGCGCTGCCGCCAATCTATGCCGGATCGCATATTGATACGGTTATGGGTGGTGGGCGTTACGATGGCATTCTGGGCGTGCTGGGTGCGTTGGAATCGGCACGAGCGATTCGTGAGGCGGGCATCGAGCTACGGTATCCATTTGTGGTGGCCGACTATTTGTCTGAGGAAGCAACTGATTACGGCATTGCCTGCATGGGTAGCATGATCGCCTGCACCCGCGATTTCAAACCCGAATGGCTGACCCGCAAAGTGGGCGAGACGACTTTGCACGAGGCGATTGCGCAAATGGGCGGCCAGCCCGATGCCATGTTTGAACCCTCTCTCAACAAAGGTGATGTCGCCGCTTCACTGGAATTGCACATTGAACAGGGGCCCGTGCTGGAGGCGCGTGGGGTGCGGCTGGCAGCGGTCAGTGGCATCGTTGGCATTCGGCGGGCCATCTTCGAGCTGAAGGGTAAGAGCAACCATGCCGGTGCCACGCCAATGGACCTACGCAAAGACCCTATCGCTGCGTTGGGCCAGATGATCACAGCGATTGAAGCGATTGCTAAGCGCCATACGCCCAACGGCAACGGTGCAGTCGGCACGATTGGCAAGATCGAGGTCAAGCCCAATCAGGGCAATGTGATCGCCAATCATGTGGTCAGCATTCCCGAAATGCGCAGCTTGGATATGGCCGAACTGGATGCGATGTGGGCTGAGTTCATGATGATTGCCCAACGCGCCTGTGCCGAACGGGGTGTGTCATTGCAACTGTTCAATGAGACGCGCCTGGAATCTGTCGTGCCGCCGCAGTGGTTGTACGAGACGGTGCTGGGCGTGTGCAAAAAACTCACGCCAGACGCCATTGCCACGCCTAGTGGGGCCGGCCATGACACAAATTACTTGGCTCTCATCGCGCCCGCCTGCATGATCTTTGTCCCCAGTGTGGATGGCCGCAGTCACGCGCCCGAAGAGCATACCCTGCCCGAGGATCTAGCACTGGGTGTGCAGGCGCTGGCGGAGGCGATTGTGGCGGTAGATGGGCTAGACTTAGTCCCGCCCTTAGTCCACTCTGCTATACTCTGAGCAGAGGTGACGTAATGCCATTAATTGTCAACATTCATGAAGCCAAAACTCAATTTTCAAAGTTGATTGTCCGTGTCAAGCAGGGTGAGGATGTCATCATCGCAATGGCGGGCAAACCAGTCGCAAAACTGGTGCCAATCAAGCCCGCTCGTAAGCCACGCAATCCGGGTAGCGCAAAAGGCAAAGTCACTATGGCAGATGATTTCAACGCGCCCCTCCCCGATGAACTTGTCAAGGACTTTTACAACACATGAAACTTTTGCTCGATACGCATGCCTTTTTGTGGTGGATCATCGATGATCCCAAATTATCGCCACATGCGGCCAACGCAATTCAGGATAGCGACAACGACATCTATGTCAGTGTAGCCAGTGCTTGGGAGATTGCGATCAAAGCCGGGTTGGGCAAACTGAAGTTGCCGGACACACCCAAGCGGTTTGTGCCGCGCCAAATCGCTGCCAACAACTTTCTGGTGCTGCCGATCAATCTTGATCATGGCCTGGCTGTTCAGGATTTGCCGTTGCACCACCGTGATCCATTTGATCGACTGCTGGTCACCCAATCGCAGATCGAGAAGATGCCGATCATCACGGACGATGAGCTGATCAAGCGCTATGGGGTGAAGGTTCTTTGGTAACCAGCGTGCTTGTGGCGAATTTCGGCAGATTGGCTCCTGTGGCCCGGGCATATAGTACATCGGGATCGAAATCAAGATCACCTGGCCAGACAAGAGTGCCGCTTTCAAAATCGACTTTGGCTTGCGCGAAGATAGACTTATCGCGCAACACTGCAAGCACACCGCTGAAGCGCTGCACATCGTTGTTGAAATCGATCATGCCGATCTCGCCGGTTGTAAATGTAAGTTCTAGCTGGTAATCCTTTAGATAATGAACGTGTGTCACTCGTGGCATCATTTCTTATTACCTAAAAACCCTTCTACCATTTGAACAGAGTCAATCTGAACCACACCTTCATCATCGCCATATCGGGCATGAAAATGTGGAGGATTGTGCTCATCGTAATACATTCTGATCACGATGCCGTAAAAGCGGCTGATCTCTGGCATGTAACAATTGTATCTGCTCAACGCTTACGGATGATCATTAGGATCCCCCGTACGGAGTTTGCTCTTCCGTGCAGCGACTAGCAACTCGGCATCGGCACAGATAAACTCAACTTGTGCTTTGCCCAGTGCCTCGGCCAAGGTCAAAGCCGATGCCAGTTGGATGGCATCGTAACCCCGTAAGCGATGTTGGCGAGCCAATTGACGCGCTAAGTCCAGCGTAGACTCAGGCAGCGCGAGCCGCCGGTAGTCATTGACAAAGTCCGTTTCAAACCAGGTGAGACTTTGAGTTAAGCCACGCCGGGCGAGAGCCGCGGTCATCTCAACTCCAGTGACAGAGGCGATGTAGTTTCGAGCGCCGGGCTGCGTCACCAGCCCGGTCACCCAATCACTGCCGATCTCTTCAATGTAATGCTTGACTAGTGCGCTTGTATCGAAGAAGAAGCTGGGCATTAGCGGCGATCCTCAATGATGCTTT
>JANMVQ010000238.1:0-8754 GCA_031392845.1 Chloroflexota bacterium | reverse complement strand
GCAATCGTCTCATTTAATAGCCGAGCGACGCGTTGGCGCAGGCTGGAAGTCATCTCAGTCAAGATGGCATGATCGGCGATTCGCCAGGTGGTGGTGTGAAAGTCAGTGTCCAATTCAGCCAAGCGACGGCGGTTACGGGATTCGACGGCGCTCCGAATATGCTTCACGATTTCCCGCAGGGCCGTTTCGTGTTCGGCATTCCAACGCTGAATCACGCGTTCGGTGACTAATTGCTCGAGCACGATTCGGACCGAAGTGATTTCTTCGATCTCTTGTTGTGATGGCAGATACACAATTGTTCCGCGATGAGCGGTTTTTTTGACCAAGCCTTCTTCGACCAGACGATGGATCGCCTCGCGAATGGGAACCCGGCTCATGCCCAATTTGTCCGCCAACTCACGCTCTACCAGTTGGGATCCCGGAGCAAGTGAGCCGCGGTGAATGGCATTGCGCAGCCGCTCCGTGGCTTGGTCAGCTAAGGTTTGTACACGGATCGGGCTTAGATCGGCATCCGTATCGAGTGCATTTTCGGTTATAGAAGTGACGGAAGTGTTGGAAGTGTTGTTCATAGGCCAAATTTTGGATGACCGCAATTCTAAATTCAAAAGTCATCCGGCCAAAATCTTGTCGACATTCACCTTGCCTGCCACTGCCCCGGCATGTAACACATCAATAGTCTGCTTTACACCCTCGGCCATCGGAATCCAATGGACTGTGCCCAGCGCGTCGTCCAACGGTTTGCCATCGGCGTCCGGTGCGGCATCCAAAGGCTGTGGGTTAAAGGTGATTTTGCCGGTCATCTCCGGCACGGCCATTTCAATAAACTTGACGACAGAGGCGATCGATTCAGTCGTGCCACCAAGGTTGTAGACCGGCGCGCCTTTACCGCTGTTGCTCTTGCGTGCCGCGCGGATAAAGGCGTCCGCTGCATCATTGGCGTGGTGAAACACGACTGTGCCGCCATACGAGATGTGATATGGGCGACCAACTGCTGCCGCCAACATGGCTTTGGTCGGCGTCGAAGTCATCCCCTGATCGCGGCCCGGTCCGTAAATCACATAGGGGCGCAGACCGATGCTGCGCAGATCGTAGTCTTGATCATAAATGCGGGCCATCCCCTCATCAGCCTGTTTGTGTACGCCATACAGGTGGGTGGGGTAGAGCGGCGAATCGTGCTTAAGCACGCCTCCGGGATACATGCTGTGGGGACCGTATACGCCGGCCGAACTGGCATAGGCAAAACCCGCGATCTGGTCTTTGTTCTGGCGCAGGGTTTCCATTACGACTGCGGTGCCAATGACATTGACCTTCACCCCTTGCAACGGATTGGCTTTGACAAACGGCACTTGTAGCGCGGCCAGGTGAATGACATGAGTGATGCCATTGTCGGCAACCGCTTTGCCGAAGGCATTGTCATCCGTAATGTCACCGCCGATCATGGTGACTTTGCTCAAAGCATTGTCGTCCATGATCAGACGCAGGCGCTGCGGCTCGCCGGGCAGATCGTAAGTCCAGACCGGCACACCCTCGGCTACCAATCGCTTAACTGCCCAGGCGCCGATGCAACCCAACGCGCCCGTTACTAAAAATCGCTCAGACATTGATTGCTCCGTAATTGACTATTTGAGACTCTCCTGAATACAACGGGGTAAACCACGAATCTCACTAATCTTCACGAATTATTCGTGAAGATTAGTGAGATTCGTGGTTCAATTCCCATCAAACACGCGAGTGCCAAATTTGATTGACCGGCGAACGCGGTGGCTGCCCGCTGAGAATGCGCACAACTTCGTCGGCTCCCTTCGCGCGCATATCGATCATGGCTTCTTCGGAATACCATGCGAAATGCGGAGTGATCAGAACGCGTTCTTCCTGCAGCAAAGCGGCGAGCACCGGATTGTCTTTTGGTGGTGGCTCCGCGCTTAACACATCCAGCCCGGCCCCCCGAATTTGCCCGGCCCGCACCGCTGCCAACAAGGCAGCCTCATCGACTAGGCCGCCACGCGCGGTGTTGACAATGCAAGCCGTCGGTTTCATTTGGGCCAGCGTCTTGGCGTTGACAATATGCTTGGTTTCATCAGTTAGCGGCAAATGCAGCGAGATGAAATCGGACTCGCAAAAAATCGTATCTAAATCGACAGGCTCGGCCCCGGTCGCACGAATCGCGTCAGCGCTGATCAAGGGATCATAGGCGATGATGCGCACGCCAAACCCTTTGGCTTTGGTGGCAAAGGCTCGCCCGATCCGGCCAAACCCCATCACCCCCACCGTTTGCTCGCTGAAGCGGCGGATCGGGCGGGCAACTGCCGAATCCCATTTGCCGTTGCGGGTATTGGTTACCAATTGGGGAATGCCACGTAACAATGTCAGCATAAGCGAGGCCGCATGCGTCGAGACTTCGTCGACGCCATAGTCAGGCACATTGGTCACCCACATCCCGCGAGCGGTCGCAGCAGGGATATCGATATTATCGAGGCCTACACCGAGCCGACTAATGATCTTGCACTTGGGCATCAGATCCATGACTGCGGCGGTCATTTTCTGAAGGGTGATTACCACTGCATCGGCCTTGCCGAGAATAGCGCGCGACTCAGGCGAGTCCAAGTTTTTCAGGCAAATAATGTCTGCATCGAGCGCGCTGAGGATGCGCTTCTCCACGATCATGTCAAAATCATCAAACGCGTATACGACTGTGTGCATAAGAGAACCCCAATAAATACTGGTATACATTACACCATATACTCAAAGAGTCAAGACTTGACCTGTCCGAACGTATATGGTATACCATCAATGCGGTCTGACTTATCTCCTCCTGGACAATGGCCAGATCCTTTACGAAGGATCTGGCCAGAGGGTCTGGTTTGCGTGGATTAAGTCAAATGCTTATTTTTGAACCAGGAGTACCCATCCTTGAAACTTGTCACATTTGCGCCCATAAGTAATTCCTCTGCCCCCACAAGTAATTCCTCTGCGTCTAACGGCGCTCCATCCGATTTGCGTGTTGGCATTTTACGGGGCGACCTTGTTTTTGATCTTAAGACACTCAGCCCGCAGCTGCCTAGCGACATGATAGGGTTTCTGGCGGCCGGCAAACCGGCCCTCGATATCGCTGCCCAAACTGTCCAACAGGCACACCTGAAACAAGGCATATCACTGGCGTCCGTGCGATTGGCTGCACCTATCCCTAGACCAGGCAAAATTATGTGTATCGGATTGAACTATCGCGATCACGCCAAAGAAAGCAATCAGCCGATCCCCGAATTCCCAACTCTATTTGCCAAGTATTCAAGTTGCGTCATTGGCCCAGACGAACCCATCGTGATCCCTGCATTAACCGATAAGATCGATTATGAAGTCGAACTGGCCGTGATCATTGGACGACAGGCGCGTCACGTCAGCGAGGCCGATGCTTTGAATTATGTGGCCGGTTATGTGCCGTTTAACGATGTCAGCGCCCGGGATTACCAGATGCGCACCAGCCAATGGACGATTGGCAAGACCTTCGACACATTTGGCCCGATGGGGCCGGCCATCACCACTGCGGATGAAGTGCCTGATCCACAGTCACTCGATATCAGCCTGTCGATCGGTGGTGAGGTGTTGCAGCATTCGAACACCCGCGAACTCGTATTCACTGTGCAACAGTTAATCTCCGTCTTGAGTGGGGTGATGACCCTCGAACCGGGTGATGTGATCTCGACCGGTACACCCTCGGGTGTGGGCGCGGCCCGCAACCCCAAGCGTTGGATTAAAGCCGGTGAAGTGGTGCGAATTGAAATAGAGAAATTGGGTGTGCTGAGTAACCCAGTAATAAACGAGGCTTGATCGACCTTATAAGGGATTCAAACCACAAATCGCACAAATCTGCACTAGTTTTTGGAATGAGTGTAGATTCGTGCGATTTGTGGTTTATTTGTGGATGCGATGTTTGAGCAATTCAAAATCGTTCGTCTGACGGCGCCGATATTTACGCCCGGTGAGTACGAGTTAAATGCGTTCGCAGTAAATGGTCTGAAGCCGATCATTGTCGATGCTGAAAGCGCCGACCAGATCATCGCTCATGTGGCCGACGCCGATGTGGTGGCGCTGATTGGCACGAAGTTGCCTACCCGAATTGTTGAAGCGATGGCCAAGTGTCGTTGTATCGCCCGGATGGGCACGGGGACCGACCGGATCGATGTGGCGCGTGCGACTGAGCTCGGCATCGTGGTGGCCAACACGCCCTATTTCTGTGTCGAGGACCAGGCCGACCATGCCATGGCGCTGCTATTAAGTTTGGCTCGCAAGTTGCCGCTGGCGCAACGAGCTATGTCCGAAGGGGATTTTGCGCGGGCGCGGCTGGCTGCTTCAAGCAGCCAACGGGTGAGTAGTAGCACGCTCGGGCTGGTGGGGTTTGGCCGCAGTGCCGTCCATACCGCGCGGCGGGCGCGTGGTTTTGGCATGCGGGTGCTGGCGACCCGTCAGAACAAAAACGCACCCACCGACGATGCCGATGCCTTGGGCGTGACCATGACCGATCTCGACACCGTGCTGCATGAGTCGGATTACGTATCGCTACATGTACCGCTTAGCAAAGCCACGTTTCACATGATCGACACGATTGCCCTCAGCAAGATGAAACCCAGTGCCTATCTCATTAATACTTCGCGTGGGGCCAATGTGGATGAATTGGCGCTAGTCGACGCACTCAAATACGGTCGGTTGGCTGGGGCCGGCATTGACACCTACGAGTTGCTTGATCCGTTTGTTGATCGGGCAGAGCCGAACCTGCACCCATTGAGTGGGATGGACAATGTTATTCTGACACCGCATTTGGCCGGTACTTCTGTGCAGGCCAAATACGACATGATGGACACCGCTGTTCGAAATATCGTAGCTATCTTGAATGGGCGTTGGCCGTTGGCAGAAAATATCGTCAACCCAAGCGTCGTCCCACGGGTGGCGTTGGTATAAGCTATTGTCATACATCAGGACGAGGAGAAATGAATCGCTATGAACATGTTTGATTTGACCGATCGAGTGGCGCTGGTGACTGGTACCGCGCAAGGGATGGGGCGGGCCATGGCGTTGGCATTGGCCGAGGCGGGTGCACATGTCGTGCTGCTGGATCGCAACACCGTAGCCAACGAAGCTACCGCCCACACTATCACCCAAATGGGCCGCCGCGCCATCCCGATGACCTGCGACTTGGCGAACCTAAAGCATCTTGACCGGGTCTACGCCAAGATCGACAAGGAGTTTGGTCGAATCGACATTCTGGGCAACGTGGCCGGTGAGGCCAAGGCTGGCCCGGCCGAGGATATGCCACTGGCCGAGGTGCAAGAGACCTTTCACAACCTGGTGATCAGCCGCTTTTACTGCACCCAACACGCCGGGCGCCGTATGTTGAAGCAGGGCAAAGGCAGCATTATGAGTATCGGCTCGATCGCCGGGGTGTCATCATTGGCGCGCACCCAAGCGGTCTATGGCATGGCCATGGCTTCGGTCATTCACATGACCAAAGAGCTGAGCACGGAGTGGAGTGGACGCGGCGTGCGCGTCAACGCTATCTTGCCTGCGCAAGTGCTGAATGAGGGTTTGGAGAAGCGCATGGAAAACGATCCGTATCTGCGCGACACATTCTTGTATGGCATTCCATGCGGGCGGTTTGGACATCCGGACGATATTAAAGGGCTCGCGGTTTGGTTGGCTTCGGATGCATCCTCGTTTATTACGGGGGCGATTGTGCCGATGGACGGCGGCAACCTGGCCAAGAATGGCGGCGGTGGATTGCTGGCCCCGATTGTTAAGAAATATATGGCCGCAAAAGCTAAAAAGAAAACGCGTTCACGAAAATAGAGCAAACTTGTCACTTCGGGCGCCCATTTAATTTGACAAACTCCCCAGTGTGTCTATTATATACGGTATACCAAGATAAATTGGTTCTGTAGGCCCATTTGTGATTTACACCTCTCGCTATAAAGATCAGCCTGCCGTGACGCTGGAATCAGACCAACTACGGGCGCAGTTTCTGCCGTCGCTCGGTGGGAAATTGTGCTCGTTGCTTGTCAAATCGCAGCAGTTTGATCTGTTGGTGCAGCGGCCCGGCGAACACTATCGTGTGCAGCCCTACGGTGGGGTGTATGTGGATGGTGAGTGTTCGGGTTTTGACGATATGTTCCCGACTATCGACACCTGCCACTATGAGCGCTACCCGTGGCAGGGCATTCAGCTGCCGGATCATGGCGAAGTGTGGAGTGTGCCGTGGGCGCACTCGATTGACAATGATGGTGGTAGAGATCAACTGCACATGAGCACCTATGGCGTGCGACTGCCGTATCGTCTAGACAAAGCAGCTTACTTTTCGGACGAAAGCACGTTGCGAATCGATTACACGCTCAGCAATTTGTCAGCGTTCGAGTTCGATTTTTTATGGGCCGCCCATCCGATGCTGGTGCTTGATGAAGGTGCGCAGTTGATTCTGCCGGCTAGTGTGAGCAAAGTTGTAACCGTGTTCGATTCGAATGCCGGGTTGGGGCGCTACGGCGACGAATTTGCCTGGCCGCTCGCAACACTCGATGATGGCCACCAGCGCGACCTGAGCCGTATGTCGCCCAAGAGTGTGGGGCGCGCGGCGAAATACTATGTGAAAGGCCCACTCTCGGAGGGTTGGTGCAAGTTGACGTATCCGGCGCATCGCTTGGAACTGATGATGGCTTTCCCAGCAGACAAAGTGCCCTATCTGGGTGTGCTGCCCAATGAAGGCGGATGGGCGGATCTTTACAACATCTTTTTGGAGCCCGCCACCGCATCTTTTGATCGACCGGATGTAGCGCGGCTACGCGGCGAGTGTTCTCACGTGGCTGCGGGTGGGACTTATTCCTGGTATTTGACATTTTCGATCAGGGCATCGGCTTGAGCCAAAGCCATTTGAGGAGGTGATCTAACCCACATACCCGCCCTCGACTTAGTATCAAATTTAGTTTCCGACTGTTGATAGTACGAGGATAGCTCCAGACAAAAGGACACGGGAGCGAGTCTTTGGAAACTGCGATTGAGCCAGATGATCTGTTTCTTGAGTTTGCAATTTCGTAATTCGAAAGGAGAAGTAACTATGTCAAATGTACGAGTAACACGACGCGCATTTCTGCGCACTGCAACGATTGGTTCTGCCGTTGGCCTGCTAGCTGCATGTGCCCCAGCTGCACCCGCCGCACCAAAAGCCGAAGCCCCGAAGGCTGAGGCCCCCGCCGCAGCAAAACCCGCTGTAGAAGCCAAACCTACCGAAGCGCCTGCTGGAGGTGCCAGTCTGCAAGGCAAGCAGGGCACATTGTGGGGTCTGAAGTACGACCCACATGTCGATGCCTATAAGCGCCTTTCGGCCATGTTTGAGAAGAAGACCGGCGCGGTGCTCAAGGTGGAGCCGCAGGATTGGCCGATTGAGACCAAAGTGATTACGGCGCTGTCTGCCGGTACGTCGCCGGATGCGGTCTGCATTATGGGCAAGGTGTTGCCACCACTGCACTTGCAGAAGGCATTGTTGCCCTGTATGGATCTGGTCTACAAACCGGTTGGGATTGACCCCTACAAGGATTTCTTTCCGGATGCGGCCGGTGCCTATACCTGGGGCAGCGAAATCTACGGCGTGCCGGTTGAGGTGAATGGCGTCGGCAGTATGGTCAACGTGCCAGTCGATGATGTGACTGAAGCCAAATTGAACGACAAATTCCCACCTACCAATGGCAAAATGTTCTTCGAAAGCTATGAAGACATGTATGAGTTGGCCAAATCACTTCAAAAGAAAGAGGGTGACAAAGTCAGCCGCTGGGGTCTGAGCAGCCAGGGTTGGGATTCCACCAGCTTGCTTGGCATTATCCGCAGCCTGGGCACAGACTGGTGGGATGTCAACAACAAGAAGTTCAACGCGAATTCCGAAGCCGGTGTCAAGGCACTGGAATACCTGGTCGAAAAGCCGGTCAAGATGGGCATCGAGACTCAGCTCGACCAGACCGGGATCGATGCGGCGATGCAAGGCAAGGTTTCCATTGTGCGTGGCAATGGCACCCCGACCGTGCAGGGCAAGGCTTTGGGTTATCACTACGAGTTGACCGGCGCGCCCAAAGTCAACGGAAAAGATCCGCTGTTTATCGGCGAGGCTGGCTGGGGCTTTGCCGCACCCAAGGCCACTAAGAATCAGGATATCTCCGTAGCCTTCTTGCAGATGATGGCGACCCCTGAAGGTCAGATGGAATACTCCAAGATCTATGACGGCATCATTTCTTCGTCGCGCTCGTTGGCGGGCAAGTTCGACTGGTTCAAGGATTCCAGCCCAGATAACCAGAACGTAAAGGCGGCCAAAGTGATGTTGGGTGCCTTGCTGCCCAACACCATTTACTACGGTGATCAGTTTGGTTATGCCTCTGAGATAGATAAGGCCTGTGGTGAAGTCTGCGCGCAGGTTCGTCAAGGCAAAGCCACCGCTGCCGAGGGTGCCAAACTCTTGCAAGAGCGGTTTGAGAATCAGTACAAGCAGTACACCGACGATCTGAAGAAGCTCGGCGGGTAAACGCAAATCAATTTGGCAGGCTTGAACTTGCGTCAAGCCTGTCAATGTTTCATACTCTTCATCATAAAGACAATGATTTTTGGAACGACTAACAATAAGTTGACGCTCAAAAATTCTTAAAGCATCTTTTGTGCGGCGTGCAGGCGATGAATTTTTGGCGTTCCACTCAAAATACCCGGGAGGGAACCATGATTAGCAAACGAGTGACA
>JANMVQ010000228.1:0-20467 GCA_031392845.1 Chloroflexota bacterium | reverse complement strand
TGACTCTTGGCCCAATCCCGCACCAGCTTCGGGTTCACCATCAGAACCTGCCAGCCTCGACTGTGCGCAAAATACGCCAGCCGCAATTCATACCCGCCGGTCGGCTCAATCACCAAGCTGATTTGCTCGGCCTGATGTTCACGTTTGTTTTGCTCAATCATCTGAGCCAGCCTTTCAAATCCTGCCGCATCGTTTGTTATCTCTGGCAGTTTGTACACTCGACCCTTGATTCGCATTGCCAACACCTGAAGTGCGCCCCGTCGGGGTTCTTCCGCAACTTGGGGCCGGAACCATAACGAAGGTGGCAAAATGCAATCATGCCAGCAGCAATGTTGAAGAAACTTATGGACGCAGGCGATCACAATGTATTGGATCTATGGCGCAAGATCAAAGTGATAGGCTATACCGGATCACAAAAACCCGCTCGTAAATGGGTGCGCCTACGGCGCGAAGAACCTGCGGCAACGACACCAGCCAAATATCTGAATGCGGCCAGCTCTCAAACGCCTTCACCCACTCTCGACTTGCCCTCAGCCAAGGCGATGTCATAGCTACTCGTCCGTCAGCATGACAAGTTATCTGAAAACGATGTCGCGATACTTGACCATATTCAACAACATCCTGCTGTTGGCAAAGCATACGCGCTTGCGGAAAAATTCGGCAAAATGATTCGTGAACATCTCCATGAGCAGCTTGAAGATTGGATCGTGGCGTCTGAGAAATCGGTCATCCCTGACTTGGCAAACTTTGCCACGGGCCTTCGCAAGGATTTTGACGCAATTTTCTCTGCGTTAAAAACGGGTGCATTCGCCAAAAGGGGGGCGCGGCTGGCGACCAAGGTCGCGCCTAAAGGCCTACGGCTGAGCGGCCGCCTGCGCGGACGGATGATCTGTGTCCGCGTAGGCGGACATTCGGCCCGAAGGCGCTCATAGGCGCGACTTCAGTCGCCAGCCCCCTTTTGGCGAATGCACCCTTAAAAACTGGATGGAGCAATAATGGTCAAACTGAAGGACAGGTCAATCGTCTCAAGACGATCAAGCGCTCAATGTATGGGCGCGCCAGCTTCAACCTCCTGCGGCTTAAAGTCCTCGCCAGAGCTGCTTAGCACCAAGGTTGCGGAAGAACCGTAGACAGCGTTGTGAACTGGGTCGCCACTGTCACCCCGGCCAATGTGCCAACGGCGGTCATAGTGGCTGTAAACGGGTCTATGGCGAATGCGTTGATGGCCGTCATCTGAGCCAGCACACCAGTTAGATTTGTGCTGAGTGTAGCCGCAGCCGTGCCTGTAGCGGCCAGAGATTGCACATACAAGCCAATGACGCTTGTACTGATGACAAATACTCCTAGCAGCAAGGCCAGAATTCGTCCGCGCATGACACAATACAGTGTAAAGCCAATGGGTCATGGGCGCCAATGGTTATTGCTCGATATCAGTCGTCTCGTCGTTGCCCCATTCCTTCCACGAACCGTCATATACCCGGCTTTTGTCGAAGCCTGCCCGCCGCAGCGCCAATAAGCCGTAGCTGGCCGAGACGCCGCCATTGCAGTACACCACCGTTTCTTCGGATTCGTTCACCCCAGCCTGGGCAAAAATCTCGTGTAGTTTTTCTGGGGGCAACATACTGCCTTCTGGGGTATTCAATGTTGTGCGGGTGAGATTAACCGCGCCGGGAATGTGGCCTTTGCGTTTGGCGCGTGACGCATTGCCATTAAATTCTGCCAGCGTGCGCACGTCAATTAACTTGGCTACCTGTTTGTGTGAGGCAATCTGAGCCACCTCATCGATAAAAGCGATCCATTCCGGATAGGGACGCGCCACAAATTGCCCGGGCGCAACTTCCGGCACGACAGCCGTCACCGGTTTATTTTCTAACATCCACTTGGGCCAACCCCCGTCTAGAACTGCTACATTGGCGTGGCCGTAATAATTTAGCGTAAACCATAGCCGGGCGGCAAACATGCCCTGCGCGTCGTCGTAGGCGATGACCTGTGTGTCAGCGCTGATGCCGTGGCGGCGCATGGCGGCTTCATAACGTTCCGGCGGTGCAATTTTGGCATGCTGTGGGTCATCTGGGTTAGTGATCTCATGCACCCAATCCACAAACACCGCACCCGGAATATGGCTCTTCACATAGTCCGCACTATGGTTGTAATAATGCGGCAGCGGGTCCGTCGGCGGAGCCACATGCCCGCGAATATCAACAATCCGAATTCTGGGGTCGTTCAAATTGGCCGCCAGCCAATCTGTTGTCACAAGCGGTTGAGTGGTCACGAGGTGTAGGTTAGCACAGAGTTTCAATCACAATTCCACCAAAACGCGCTTCGTCAGCGATGCAAGCCACGTCATCGATATAGCACGCCTGCAACGCATAAACCTGCCCATCATCGCGATAATGGCCCGCAATCCCGCCCGAAAACGCCACTTTGCCGAAGATATGGATCAAAAAAGTCAAAATGCTGTGTGAAAATCCGTAATATCCGTGCCAATCCGTGTTCAACTACATCGATCATTATCTCGCTGACTCATGACTCATGCCTCATGACCCCGCATCACCCCAATCATCTCCGCCACAATGCTCACCGCAATTTCCTCGGGCGTTTCGGCCCGAATCTCAACCCCGATGGGGGCGTGCACGCGGCTTAAGTCGGCTTCACTCACACCTTGCGCCAGCAGCGCCTGCCGCGCAGTCGCCCAACGCCGCTTGCTGCCGATCACACCGATATACGCCACCGGCGATTTCAACAAATCAGGCAGCACACCCACATCAATGGGGAAACCGCGCGTGACCAGTGCAATATAGGTTTGGGATGTAAGTTCAAGCGTGGCCAGTTGTTCTGCCAATGGGCCGGTCAAATAAGCATCTGCGCCGGGACAGGCTTGCGGGTTGCACAGATCGGCCCGATCGTCCGTGAGGATGGCGCGAAAGCCGCACCACTTGGCCAGATGAATCAGCGCTCGGCCCACATGACCTGCGCCCACCACGATCAGGGTCGGCGCAGTGAGCAGCGGCTCGATAAACACCTCGACTGTCCCGCCGCACACCCCTGCATCGCCGCTGGCTGGGTCTACCAGTGTCTCGGTCATGGTGATGGCCTTACCCGTCTGAATCGTCTGCGCGGCCGCTTGCAACATCCGGCGCTCCATCATGCCGCCACCCACCGTGCCGGCCAACAGGCTGCCCTGCGCATCCGCCAGCATCTTGCTGCCGGCGTGGCGCGGCACCGAGCCCGATGTACGGATTACCGTGACTAGGGCGCAGGCTTTGCCTTCTTGCGTATATTGCGCGGCGAGGGAGAGGATGGAAGGTGTCATTTTGCGTGAGACGTGAGGCGAAGGGCGTGGGGCGAACATCTGCGCTTTACGCCCTTCGCCCCACGCCTTTCGCTCTACGCCAGAGTCGCTCGCACCGTCCGCCGCACCAGCACTCGCGCCATATCTTTGCGGTAGTCGGCGCTGCCCAAGTAATCGCTCTGGGGAGTGATGGGGGCAAGGACACTGGTCAACTCAGCTTCAAGGAAGTCTTGTTCAGGCTTAGTATCGATGGCAAATTCAAGCGCCATCAACCGGATCGGCACTGGTGCTACGCCGCCTAGCGCCACCCGCGTGGCCGACTGCCCGCGACTAAGTTGGGTGACCTTGGCCACCGCACACACAATCGGGTAGTCACGGGGCGTGCGGCCGACCGCCTGATAACTGGCGCGTGCATTGGCGTCGGGTAAAGGCATGCGCACCGCAGTGATCAATACACCTTCGCTCAAAATGCGCTCGCGATAATCGAGAAACCCGGCCAGTTGCAGTGTCTTGGCCTTGTCGTTTACTTGGGTAATAATCTCAGCATCGCAGGCCAGCAAGGCCGTAACCAGTGGCGAAGATGAATCAGCTGTGGCGATCGCACCTGCAATCGTAGCGCGGTTACGAATATTCAATCCCGCCATAGCCTGCGCTGCTTCGCCAATCACATGCAACGCATTGGCCGAGTTTACGCCGGTGAGTTCATTTTCTACCAACGTTTGCAGCGTAACAGCTGCGCCAACATAAAGGCTCGGCTCGCGAGTGAAATCTGGCGCGGGCTGTGTTTCAATGACATTCAATCCCAATTCGGCGATGTCAACGACGGCTTGCACCTCGCGCAGGTTGCCAAGCGCGCCTTCACCGGTCAGCCAAGTGCCACCGCCCAGCACCACCGTTTTGGGGCTGGTCCGTTGCAACAGTTCGATGGCCTGCGCCACGGTCTTAGGCCGGTGATATTCTTGTAAATTTTGCACCTATTATTGTTCTCCTTCAAAGATCATGACTCCAAATCCCGCTGGGCCAATGATATTGCCAATAATGGGCCCACATTGCCATATAGGAATCGCAGGGAGTTTCGGGAAGGCTGGTTGAAGTGATTCCAACAACAGTTGCGTTTGTTCGTGCAGCTGCGATCCCAATTGCAAGACACCCAAGTTAACAAAATCATCAAACTCACCTGCAAACTCGGTCAAGCGTTCGATGGCCCGTTCAGGCGAGCGCACCTTTTCTACCGCTACGATATCGCCTTCTTCCAACGACAAGCATGGGATTACACCCAGCATGTTGCCAAGTTCCGCTTGCGCTGGGCGCAAACGCTGGCTGCGCTCCAAGTGTTCTAGATTTGCGGAGACAAACAAGCCGTACACATGTGCCAACAACCCACGCACCCGTTTGACAATGGCATCCGTGCTCTGGTTCGTTTCGGTAAACTCCTTGGCCGCATACACCAGTCCGTTTAAGCCCAACGAGATACACTTTGAATCGATGATCTGAATATTGCAGCGGCCGCGAAACTCTGCCTGGGCCTGGGTGGCATGCTTGATCGTATCGCTGAGGGCTGAGGACACATGCAACGAGATGACGTCCGCTTTTTCATCAGCCAGCATTTGATACACAGCAATAAACTCGTCCACCGATGGCGGAATAACCTTAATCACGGCATCAGGGCTTTGCATCCGGTCTGCCAAGGCATCATTGCTAAGGTCAACGCCATCAATATAGGTTTTGCCGTCGATCATCACCTTGTGCGGTAGCACAACCACTCGGTTTTCGGCGGCCCATGCCGCTGGAATCTGTGCCGCGCTGTCTGTTACGATTCGAATCGTCGATTTCTCATGCATGTGTTACTTAGTTTTCCTTACTCTTACTCAATTCCCGCAATGTAATAATAATGCGGTTGTCCACCCATATATAAATCCACTTGTTGATTTGGATACGCCGCGCGCACTTGTTCCAGCACTTGTTCGGCTTCATCTTGGGTGACGTTATTGCCATAATACAGTGTGATCAGTTCGTGCGTCGCCGCACCTGCGTTGTCTAATGTGGCCAAGAGCGTATCAAGCGGTGATTCGCCTGCGACTGCCAGTTTGTCGTTGATCAGCCCGATGGTCTGACCCTCGCGCACGGTCACCCCGTTCAGGGTCACATTACGGGTTGATAGGGTCACTTCACCCGTGATGACATTCTTGGCCGCAGCGTTCATTGTGTTGATATTGCTTTCGGCGTCGCCTCCAAAGTTAAAAGCAATCGCCGCTGCAATGCCTTGCGGAATGGTCTTGGTCGGCACCACGGTCGCGGGCAACTCGCTCAATTGCGCTGCTTGTTGGGCAGTCATCACAATGTTGCCATTGTTTGGCAATAGCACGGTGTGCTTGGCCCGTGCTTGCTTAATAGCATCCAGGAAGTCGTCTACACTCGGGTTCATGGTCTGGCCACCAGCAATCACCACCCGCGCCCCAATATCCTTAAACGTATTGGCAATGCCCTCACCCGAAGCCACCGTCACAAACGCCACATCGACTTCGGGCAACTGCTCATTGCTCGATGCCTTCTCCTCACCAAAATCCTCCGACTGGGCCTGCATATCCTCAACCACCACATCGCGCAGTGAGCCGAGTTTGGCTCCATAGCTGATCGGCACGCCTGGATCAGGCACATGCACATGCACCTTTATGACATCAACATCGCCCATGACGAGTGGACAATCGCCCATCGCTTCAATGTCGCGACGCACGCTTGCCACGTCCAACGCCTTGCCTTTCGGCGCGTAGATTAAGTACTGCACGTCGTAACCCCAGCCACCTTCCTGCTGCGGTAGACCATGCTCGGAGTTGCCGGTTGTCGCAATGTGGGTCGTGCTGGTGTTCTCATCGATGGCTTGTCCATTTAGATGGCGCACCATGCCCGCCAAAATGATATACAGACCATAGCCACCCGAATCGACTACGCCCGCTTCTTTCAAAATTTTGAGCAGACTGGGCGTACGCTGAACTGACTCATATGCCGATTCCGCCGCCACTTCCATGAGTCGGCGCATGTCAAAAGTATCTTTGGCGGCATATTCCACCGCGTCTGCCGTCTCACGCGAGACAGTCAGAATGGTTCCTTCTACCGGCGTGCTCACGCCACCATAGGCGGTCTTGGAGGCTTCGCGAAAAGCGGCTGCCATATCTTGCGCGTCCATGTCCTCTTTGCCATCCAGTGAACGGGCAAAGCCGCGCCATAACTGCGACAAAATGATGCCGGAGTTGCCACGTGAACCGCGCAGTGCACCATTCGACACCGATTTGGCCAAAAGCCCGAAATGCGGTTCGTCTAAATTGGCAATGGCTTCCCACGCCGCCCGCATGGTGTGCATCATATTGGTACCAGTGTCGCCATCCGGAACCGGATATACATTCAGGTTATTGACCACTTCTTCCTGTTGCTTCAGCCAGAAATATCCGGCCCGCACCAGTTCGCGCAGTCGTCGGCCATCGATCGTCAAGCGTATCCTCCGATAGTGTTGTCTGCTGGGTTGTCGGCCCAAGGAAACGCGTGTCGATGCGGCGTCCGCGGCAGTTTCAAGTTCATTCACGGTTTCTTCGTAGCCAGATGTAGTCTGGGTTGTTACATTAAGTTTGGCTTCGTCAGTGTTGTTATTGTCCACTTTGTCGGTTCTCCTTCATGGGTGAGGCAGTTTTGCGTCTGTGATTGGCGATGGGATGATTGATAGAAATTTCTTGTGTTATTCATGCTGGGACACCCGCATGTCTGCGACATGAATATGAATTTCTTCCACACAATAACCTGTACTATGTTCGATACTGTACTGAATCTGGTGCTGCAAACTCTGGGTCACGGCTGGGATGCGCACGCCATACTCCACAATAATATGAATGTCCACTTTCACCCGCTTGCACTCACCTGTGGTTGAGTCAGTCGGATCAGGTGGAAATAGAGTAATTTCCAAGCCGCGATGTGGATCGCGGTGGGTGTTGTCCCGTCCGGTATAGCGTGATGCAATCCCAACCACGCCGTAGGTGCTCAACGCCGCCGTTTGGGCCAATGAGAAGATCACCTGTGGCGCAATAATTGTTTGGCCATCGATCATGTTCGCATTACTGTCGGTTTGTATCGGCTGTTTTTCCGTCATCGCTGTGGTAAAATCTCGCGCCGCTAAAGAACTGGCGCTGATTCCGCATGGTTTCTCGTATGGCTCAGATGTTAGCAAACATTATGAAAAATATCTGGGAATATCTGGGATCTCAAACTAAGTTAAACTAAAAGAAAGGAAAGCAAAACATGGCAAAGTGTGCAATTACAGGTGTTCGGACGCAATTTGGACAGAGCCGCACCTTTTCGATGAGAACCAACAAGCGCACCTGGAAGCCGAATCTGCAACGTCGCCGGATGATGATCGACGGCAAGATGCAGACGGTCATGGTCTCGGCAAAGGCCTTGCGCACGATGGCAAAATCTGGCTAGGGATTCGGTCTTCATTAGAAGTATCGACTTGATGAGGCGCACTCAAAACGAGTGCGCCTTTCGTTTTTCCCTTACTAGTATTGCGGACCCCAGATAAATCAGCTAGCAGCCTGTCGGAGAAGCCACTGAAAGCCAAATGGGACGCGGACGCTTTGCGCACTGATTTTCGCGGATTTCTTTATAGATGTCTGCTTCAAATCCGCGTTTATCCTGAAAATCCGCGCCCTATGTTTCTTTCTCCGACAGGCTGCTAGAGGGATTTCCCCTGATAATTACGTCTACGTCGCTGGTAAGGCATCCGCCCGCAATTGCCCGCACCCAGCGCTAATGTCGATCCCACGGCGGATGCGAATCGTGTTGGGAATTCCTGCTTGAGTCAGAATCTCGCGGAAATGATGCGCTTGCACCCGCTCAGAGGGATGGCCGCGATAGCCACGGGTTGGATTCAGCGGAATCATATTGACGTGAACCATGTTGCGCTGGCGTGGATCGAAGGTTTCGCGCACCACATCGACCAGGGCGTGGGCCTGCTCTGGCGTGTCGTTCACGTCGTCGATCAGTGCCCACTCGTAGCTAACCCGCCGATTGGTCTTGACGATATAGTCGTGCGTGGCACGAATCACATCTTTGAGTGGATAGCGCTGATTGATTGGAACCAATTGGCTACGCAGTTCGTCAGTTGCGGCGTGCAGCGACACTGCCAAATTCACTTGGGTGTCTTCGTCTGCAAATTTGCGGATGCCGGGCGTCAGACCCACAGTTGAGATAGTAATTCGGCGCGCACCTAAGCCAAATCCTCCGTCGTCGTCGGGGTTCATCAGCCGCCGCACTGCTTCCATCACATTGTTGTAGTTCGCAAACGGCTCGCCCATGCCCATGAGAACTAGGTTTGAGAGACGATCTGCGGCGGATTTGGCAGGTTTGGCAGGTTCAGAACGTTTGGAACCTTCGAACCTTCGAACCTTCGAACCTTCAGAACTTTCTGAACCTTCAGAACTTTCTGAACCTTCCGTCTTCTTAAGCTCCCGTGCCACCCACACTACTTGTTCCACAATTTCGCCAGCGCGTAGATTGCGCAGGAAGCCCATCTGGCCAGTGGCGCAGAAGCTGCAATTCATGGCACAGCCGGCTTGTGAGGAGATACAAGCGGTGCGGCGCACGCCATCATATTCCATCAATACGGTCTCGATCTCGCTGCCATCTGGCAGACGCAGCAGCCACTTGCGGGTCCAGCCATCTGTGGATTGTTTGGCGATCTTTGGTGTAATGCGACTGAGCACATACTGCTCTTTGAGTTTGACCCGTAGCGCTTTGCTCAGATCGCTCATCTCATCGATGTCATGTGCGAAGCGCTGATACAGCCATTTCCATATTTGTTTGGCGCGAAAAGTGGGCTCGCCCCAACTAATAATTTGCTTATTCAGTTGCTCAAAAGTTAGATCGTAAAGCGAGGTGGCAGGCGCGACGCCCGCATTCGTTTCCTGCGGTGTAATCAAATCAGACACGGTTGCATTATAGAGGTGTAGTTACTTACTTACGCCCGCCAGAAATATCTGTGATTTCACAGTAAAGGTGGGTGGCACGGGTGGTAGCGCAGTTGCAGCGGTGACCACTGGGTTAAAGGTTTTGATTTCGGTGAATTGGCCGGTTTGGTTGGCATAGCGGCCCCATAACATCTGACCGCGATAGTTGCCGTCGGGTAGGGTGACGGTCATTTGGGTGCTCATCGGGGTCGGGTCAGGGAAGATCGACACCGCATCTAGGCAAATTTCGGCGCTGCTGCTGCGCCAAAATTCGAACATCAGAAATACCTGATTGCCACTCTTGTGATAAGTAAATGGCAGGCGAAATTCTTGATAGGTGTTGGCCGCACTAAAATCTGCGCCTTTTAATACCAGCGCGGCGGAGGTATTGGTTCCGGCGGTCACTTGTAAGCGGGCTACTTCACCCACTGCGCTATTGTCGCTAGTGCGCAAGCGAAAGTAGGCCTGCATCGGAACGTCTGCTACAAAGTCGGTGGTCCAAATGCGGGCAGACGCCTGGCTCGTATCGCTTTTCAAGCAGTAGGTGGTCTTGTTCCAGGCCTTGTCATCTTGTTCGGGGCCGCCGGTGCCATAGCTAAGCTGTGGATTGACGGTATCGTCCATTGCCCAGCCGGGGGCAAACTGCACCCGATCGTAACCGTTCTGGCTTGCCAGATCCGATAAAACCACGCTGTCCTGCGTGCTGCTCATCATTTTGTCGCCCAGTTCGGCCAGGGCTACCTGCTCACCCAAATAAATGATGTCGCTGACAATCGCCATACGGTTCATCGCATCGCGGGTCTGCACATATACAGTGCGCCAGCCACTGCCCGCGGCGAGTGTCCATTTCTTAGTCGTAGTATAGGGTTCCCAAGATAGCGCCTCAAAATTGAGGTCATTGCTGATGCGCATCTCTGTGGTTGGCCCCAACCCATATGAGCTGGATGCGCGATTATGCAGATACAAGCTCACTTGGGTGCTCGTGGTGGTAATGGCCTCGTCACTAATGATGAGTGGGGTGAAATCGGGATCAGTGCCAAAGTCTTGCGTTACATAACCACGTGTGCCATTGAAGTAATAGCCGAGTCCGACTTCTTGGTAGTCTGCATTCAGCAGATTTGTGCGGTGGCCGGCGCTGTCCAGCCAGCCATCAATAGCAGCCTGCGGGTCCAGCATTCCGCAATAGGCATTTTCGGCACCAGCACTGCCTTTATAGCCAAACTGTTGGGCACGCCAATCGGGCCAGTGTCCTTGGCTATCTTTATGATCACAAAAGCCAGCTGGCTCATTTTCTACCGAGTCCCACGAAAACCACCGCGCAGCTTTTGTGAGTTGTTTGTTCCATTTTAGGGGTGGCTTGTCGTTTTCACGACGCTTCAGATTACCTAGGTAAACCGTGCGAGCTTCATCGAGGATACGTTCCGGCGTTTGTACTATGTCAGCTGTATTCGCGTGCGCGGAATGAGTAGGGGCAAGCGCAGCCGTGAGACTGCTTGCCCACATTGCGATTGCACAGATCCCCCGAAAGTATGGATCTAGCTTCAACTTCTTTCCTCCGACCTGGACATTTACTCAATTAGTATTTTCGTACCTACTGAGCAGAGCGGTGCTTGGCGTAACAAAGGATGAAGGAGAATTGCGAATTACATAATGGGGATAATGGTTATGAATGAGCACTTTTTTGCGTACCTAATCATATTCTAATTGATTTCTAGATATTTTCAATAAGAATTCTGATCAGTTTGCAAGTTTTCGGAGGGAGCACTTACCGCAGAGACGCAAAGGGCGCAGAGATTTAATCTCACAAAGGCACTAAGTCTTTTTGGCTCTACCGAGAAAAACGGGATAAACCACGAATCTCACTAATCTTCACAAATAATTCGTGCCCAAGGTTCGTGAGATTCGTGGCTCATTTCCCGCTAAAGTCGGGAGAGCCTTATTTTCTACGAAGTTATTTCAGCTTGCTGATCACATCCTGGATGATCGTATCGGTGCGGATGCCATCGGCTTGGCCTTCGAAATTGAGTAGGATGCGGTGACGCAAGGCTGCGGGCGCTAAGGATCGCAAGTCATCCAGCGAGACATTGAAGCGACCATTCAATAGTGCCAGCACGCGTCCGCCTAATAACAATGTTTGTGCGCCGCGCGGGCTGGCTCCGTGGCGGACATATTTCTTGACCATATCGGTTGCGCCGGCAGTGTTCGCGTGGGTGGCGCTGATCAAGGTTGCGGCAAAGCGGGTGACTTCGGTGGAGGCCGGCACTTGGCGCGCCAATTTGCCCATGGCCACAAGAGTCGGACCATTGACCACATGTTTTGCGCGTTTGCTTTTGTCGGTGGTGGTTTGGTCAATGATCGCAGTCAGCTCATCGGTGCTAGGAAAGCTCACATTCAGCTTGAACATGAAGCGGTCTAACTGCGCTTCTGGCAAGGGATAAGTCCCTTCCATTTCGATGGGGTTTTGGGTGGCCAGCACAAAGAATGGGTTGCTAGCAGAATAGGTGCGCCCCATAACACTGACGGTGCGTTCCTGCATGGCCTCCAGCAGCGCCGATTGGGTCTTGGGCGTGGCGCGGTTGATCTCGTCGGCCAGCACTAAGTTCGCAAACACTGGCCCAGCTTGAAAGCGAAATGCCCGTTTGCCGTTGTCCTGATCTTCCAAGATGTCTGTACCCACGATGTCAGCCGGCATCAGATCTGGGGTGAATTGAATGCGCGAGAAGCGCAGCTCCAGCGCATCTGCGAATGTGCGCACCATGCTGGTCTTACCTAGCCCAGGCACGCCCTCCAGCAGCACATGCCCGCCCGAAATTACGGCGATCAACGTATGTCGAATGATGTCGGCCTGACCGACCATGACGCCTTGGACTTCGTTTTCGATCCGCGCAGCCAAGTCGCGAAACGTATCGACGGTAATCTCACTCGGAGCGGTAGCAGTTTGTGTCATTTAAACTCGATTATCCTAGTTCACCTTAATTACAACATAGACCCGTTCGCCAAACGCCTTGCCGCCAGGTTCGCGCAGTTTCCAAGTGCTAGTGTATATGCCCGGCTGCGTTGGGGCGGTAAACGGCACGCTGATATCCACCTCGGTTTCCTTGGCCGTCGGTGGAATGGGCATAAATGATTGCTGCGCACCCAGAATATCGTCCGACAAGAAGGCCAATTGATATCCTGATTCCCAGGTGCACGAGCTGGTATTTTTGATGCGCCAGGTCTTGACAAAACCCTCACTGCGTTTGATCTCGGTGCCATCCGGGATGTTGACATCGGCCACGAATTGTGCGCTTAACTCGCAGCCGTTTGCGCCTATTACACCGGGGGCTGGGGTGCTGGTCGCTTTGGCTGGTTCGGTCGGTGGCGGCACCAAAGATTGAATGTCGCTGCCCACCGTGATATTGAGGCCAAATGGGTCACTATTGTTTCCGCTGCCGTCAACTGCGACGACAGACAGCGCATAAGTCCCAGTTTGGCTGGGGCTGAACTGAAGTTCGGTGGACCAAGTGACGGAGGGTTCTGGGTTGGTCCGATCGAGCACGGTTTGCCCCGCCACTCGCAATTCCACGCGCACAATGCGGTTGCTGGATGCAGCCGCCACGCGCAATGCGATGGTTTCGCCTAACTCAAAACGCGCACCCTCGACTGGCGTGATGACATTGACTTTGGGCCGCAAATTATTGTCGGCTGTGCCACATCCCGCCAGTAATAGTGCAAAAAGCGCGAACCAACGACACAGCAACTTTGTTTTACTGCGTAGCGTGGTGTGATCCAGAGTGGCGGGTCCCATGAACGCCGCATATGTTGAATGCAGAATTGAAATCACAACGCCATTATCGGCGATGCGCGCCAGATCAGCTAGTAGGCCGAGATTTTAGGAAATCGGCATCCGCAATAATCCCGTTGGGCTTAGAATCCATGCCCCATTTCAGGGTCTTCAGGCTGCATAAAATTTGAATTTGGCATGCCTGTAAATAGATTTGAACTATATGATTCTCGAATCCAGACGGGTAGAATGCCAGCTAACCATGCAAAAATTGTCGGACAAGGTTGGGGCAGACTCAGTACCCCGGTCCAATGCTCATTCATCGTCATCATCAGACAGTCCCACCGCTGCTACAACGACCCAACCTGCGCACACTACACCCAGCGCTGATGCAAATTCGTCTGACCGTGCTTCTTCGCCCAGCCCACGCCACCAGCTCGTCAGCTTACAACGGGTAATCTTGTTTGCCTCGTTGGCGGTGACGATGATTAGCTCGGCCCTGCCGATCTACGCCGGTGAGTTTGGGGCCAGTGGCATCGAGAAAGGCATCATGTTCTCACTGGGAGCGCTGATGGCGGCCATCGCGCGGCCGCTTGTCGGGCGCGCCATAGACAAGAACGGGCGCAAGCCGTATCTGATCATGGGCATTGCCATCGTCGCGGTGTCGATGGTGTTCTTCGCGTTCTCGCGGCCAATCTTTGGCCTGCCGCCCGGGTTTGTCATCGTCATGCTCACCATCAGCCGCACGATCCATGGCTTTGGCGTCGGCACCATGTTATTGGCCGCCTACACCATGACCGCCGATTTGGCCAAGAGCGCTGGCCGCGGCGCCAGCTTTGGATTTACCGAACAATCGCAATTTCGCGGTGGGTTATATGGTTTTCTGGTGGCCATCCCTATTTTGCTGCTGACGGGGTATACGCCCAAAGGTATGTTGCGTTTTACGCCGGAAGCCTGGACGCTGATGTTTGCGACATATGCCATCGCGACAGCCGCAGCGCTTTTTTTGGCCACCCGTTGGGTTCATGAGACCAAATCGTTGGCGACTGGCGAGATGAATAGCAAGAGCAATGAAGACCATCATCACATTAACCCCTACCTCTACACCCTAATGGCGATTGTGGCGCTTACCAGCGCGTCGGCATATGGTCTGACCCCCTTTATTTTGAGCTTTTTGCAAGAGCATGTTGTGGATGACACAGTGCTGATTGGGGTAGCTTATCTGCCAGCGGCGATTGCCTGGGGGGTGTTGCCCTCGCGCATGGGGCGCTTCTCGGATCGGTTTGGTCGTAAGCCGATGATGATCATTGGCCTGACCGCCAGCGCGGTTTCTTCAATTTTGATTCCGTTTGTATCTTTATGGTTCAAGGGTAGTTTTGTGTTGCTGGGTCACACCGTGCCATTTGCGCTGTTGGTGTTGATGCTTTTTCTGACCATCGAAGCTGTCTGTTACACCGCCGCCGTCCCCGCTGAGCAAGCCATGGTGGCTGATATGACTGGCGGCCAGCGCCGGGGGATTGGCTTTGGGTTGTATACACTGGGCCGCGCAATTGGTGAGGTGATAGGGCCGATTGCGATGGGTGGCTTTTACGACGTCGATCCGTCCGGTGCCTTTATTGTCAACGCTGTAATTTTGATCATTGGCAGTCTATTGGTCTGGTTCGTGCTGCGCGATCCTAAGACGACTGCGATGGCTCGCTAAAAGTAGCTACTTAATTTCTTAGTGGCACTATGCGTCTTTATTCACTCCTGCATAAAGCCTCTCCAAAGTCGCGATGCGTTGTTCCCAGCCAAAGGTTTGCCACAAACGTGTTTGCGCGGCACGCCCCATGCGTGTGGCTAACTCGGGCGATTGCAAAAGCTGTGATACCGCTGCACCGAAGGCTGCCATATCACCAGGTGGGGTGAGCAACCCGCTGACACCATCTTCCAGATAGACGCGATTCATGCCCACATCGCTGACGACCATAGGCTTGGCGCAGGCCATGTAGTCGATGACTTTGCCGGAGCATTTGGCCCGGTTGATGTTGTTGTCGCGATAGGGATACAGCGCAATATCGGCTGCGACTAAATAATTTATGAGCTCGGCATGCGGCATAAAACTGTGCCATTCCACTTGCTGCGCAATACCTGCGCGCTGAATCGATTGGCGCAAGGACGGCAAGCCATCGCCACTGGCCACTATCACCCAACGAAGATGACTGTGCTGAGCGATATTGGCACGCACCGCGGCTACGGCCATGTCCATGTCGTGGCCATGCGGCACAGTGCCAGCGTAGATCAGCACGGGTTCATCGCGCCAGCCAAACGAGGTCCGCAAAGTCGAGCGATGTGTCTCAGCTTGTGCTACTTGTGCTCGAAGCGATTCATCTGGCCCATTCGGCAACACCGCAATGGGTGTGACTGGGCCAAAGGTCAATGGCTCAAACTGTCGAATAATTTGGTGACTGCGCGCTTGCAAGACATCGCTGGCGCAGGTGATGATGTGTGCATGCCGCAATACCCAACGTTCTTGCCATGCCATAACTGCTTTTTGGGGTGCCGGATACGGATTGACATCTAGCCAGCCACCTGCGCCTTCCCAATCATCGTTGTCCACAATGATGGGTGCTGTAATGGGCTTGGGTTGGATAAGGCGCGTGGATTGTTGCCACAACAACCACAGGGCAAGCGCACCTGGGCCAACCGGTTTGAACACATGCAGCACATCCGGCTGCAACTGAGTCACCCGTTGTGCCATCTGGCGGGCCAGCCACAAATACTGCCCAGCATCCCAGGCGCTACGGGCGAGGGGCAATTGGCTGGGTGCAGGGTTTAACTGCATGTTCTCCAATCGCACCCCTGCGTAATCCCAGACTTTGCCGCTGTCAGTTGGGTTGTCGTAGGGGGGCATCAGTATTGTTACGGTGTGGCCGCGTCGGACCAGCGCGGTAGCCATCGGTAACATACGGGCGCTCACCGTGGCTTTGGGGGTAAAGGCGAACGGCGCGAGAAAAACGATTTTTAGAGGCAAGCTCAAGATGGGGCTAATTAGAGCAGAATTGTTTAAATTTAATTTCGTCGTTTCAATATGCGATAGCTGCCCAGGGTGTGTGCTTGCTGATAGTGGGCTTTGATGTAGTCGTCCAGCAATGTGATCTTGCTGTCGAGGGCGCTGTCGTTGGGCTCGCGAGCGCCTTCGAACATATTCGTTAGTACCAAATAACGCACTTGATGCCGTTCGAAATCTGCGATCATCTCCTGCTGCACGGCCACAGTATTAACCAGCCCAGGGTGAATCTCATGATAGCGGGTAGGGCTGGGACGGTCCATCACGAAATAGAACATGACATCGTTGGCGAAGACACGGCTGTGATTGCTCAGCCCGACGTAGACCATTTCACCGGGTTGGGTGAGGCCTTGGATCGTTTGTACGGCGAATATCTGTTCGCTGCTCATTTGTGCGCCCTGGGCTATGGGTAATGCCAGCTTGAGATTGCGCTGCACATCGAGGTTGTCTGGGCGTTTACGTATCTCCAGGTAATACGCGATGGGATTGATGCTGAACGCCAACGTCAGCGTTATCGCCACGGTGGCACATATGTAGCCGGGCAGACTAGCACGACGTGTGCCGGCTTGAATGAGCACGGGCAACAGCACGATCGCTGGCACAAAAAACTGCACGGTGTGAATGATGTCCGATCGCACCCGTGCTTGATTCCAGCCAAACAAACCAAACAACACCAAGCTAAGCGCACCCCAGGCAGTCGCAACGTCACGCTTGTGCCACAGCCGGACTAGGGCGATTCCACCTGCCACTCCATAAATCAAAAATGGGGCGTAAAACGGCAAGTCATCCAATTGGCCCTTGAATTCGGGGTAGGGCAGGTCGCGCACTTTGGGAAAGATGGTGAGCGGGAAGATGAATAACTGATTGAGTAACTCAGAGGCAGGCACTTGTGCGAGCAAATAGACGATGACAGGCAGCACGGTGACGACCGCGCTAAGCGCCAACCATCGCCAGCGTTTCAAGCCTATGCCCACGCGCTCCGGTAAGGGTCGTGCTGTGTCGGTGAGCGCATGTCCAAACACCACGATACTCTGGGCTGCGCCCACATAAACCGCCATGTCGTGGCGAAAAAGCGCAGCGATGCCCAGCAATACTCCGCTGACGATGAAATATTTGCACGTAAAACTTGTCACCCTGAGCGCAGCGAAGGGCCTCGTTCTCTCTTGGCTGGGTGAATCGGATGAATGAGGTTCCTCGCTAGCGCTCGGAATGACAGAAATGACAGACTGGACCAGGGCTTTTGTGAAGGCCCCAATACTCAACACGCTAAACAGCAGCCCCTGAAAAATAGGATACCCAAAGAAGCCATAGTACGTGATCCACAATAAACCTATCAACCAGACCAACACACCACCTTTGCGTGAACTCAGCTGGGTTGCTAGTGCGCCCATACCTAACATCAGGGCAGCGCGAATGGACACATCCCACCACCGTTCGACCATGATTTGCTTGCCGAGGGTCTTGAAGAGCGCGGCCAAGACATAGAGCTGGGCTGGGGAATACTGCGTCCAGAAGTCGCGATACGGCACTTGCCCATCCATCACGCGGGTTGCGCCGAACACGATAATGCCCTCGTCGTAAATATTCAATGGCGCGATGAGGGTCGGGCGCTGATAGAGGAGGGCAATGACGAATAGAGCCAGGAGCAGGAGGGCGAGGCGTAGGCGAGACACTGAATTAAGAAATTAGGAATTAGGAATGCAGAATTGAGAAAAGAAGCAACTGCTCAGGCCTATTGAAATCCGCGAATCGTCGCGAAAAAGATTAGCGAATATTCGCGTGATTCGCAGAAAAAAATCAGAAATGGCCTGAGTTGTAACCTATTAGTTTCTTACTAAATGCCTTGCAGCGAGAGTTCTTCCGAACGGTGGCAACTGACTTGGCGGCCATCGTTGAGGGTGCGCAGGCGCGGCACTTCGGTCTTACACTTGTCTATAACGTGCTTGCAGCGCGGGTGAAACACGCAACCTGAAGGCAGATTGGCCAGATCAGGCACTTCACCCGCTGACACAATCCGCAAGCCGCGGGTGCGGCTGGTGGTGCGTGGCACCGACGACAGCAGCGCTTCAGTGTAAGGGTGCTTGGGGTTACTCATCACCTGATTCTTCGTGCCCAGCTCGACCAATTTGCCGGCATACATCACCCCGATGCGGTCACACATGTAGCGCACCACGTTCATGGCGTGCGAAATAAATAAATAAGTGAGCTGATACTGCGATTGCATCTCTTTAAGCAGGTTCAGAATCTGGGCCTGGATCGACACATCCAGTGCGGAAACCGGCTCGTCGGCCACAATCAAGCGCGGCTTGACCACCAGCGCGCGGGCGATGCCGATGCGTTGGCGCTGACCACCGCTAAAGCTGTGCGGGTAGCGCCGTAGATGCTCTTTACGCAGCCCCACTTGCTGGATCACTTCTGTCACCCGATCTTCCAACTCGCGGCCCGAGGCGATGTGGTTGACAAATAGCGGTTCGCCGACGCTCTCCAGTACCGTCATGCGCGGATTAAGCGAGGCATACGGATCCTGAAAGATCATCTGTGCGTTGCGGCGCAAGGTACGCAGTTCCGATCCGTCCAATTGGGTAACATGCACAACTTTGCCATCCACCCGCATATCGACTTCACCGGCGCTGGGTTCATATAACCGCAATAAGGTTCGGCCTAGAGTGGTCTTTCCGCTGCCACTCTCGCCCACAATCCCCAGGGTTTCACCGGGTTGCACCGTCAAGCTAACGCCATCCACCGCCCGCACAAACCCTACTGTGCGTTTAAAAAAGCCTTTCTGTACGGGGAAGTATTTCTTCAGGTCTTTGATTTCGAGTAGAGGTTCGGTCATAAGAAGGTTTGGAGGTTTGAAGGTTTGGAGATGCAAACTACCAAACCTGCAAACCTCATTTTTGAAACAGGAAGCAACTCACCTCGTGGGTGGGCGACAGCTTGAACATGGGTGGACGTTGGGTATCGCATAAGCCAGGAATGCGATGCTCGCAGCGAGAAAAGAACGGGCAGCCTTTTTGCTCCATAAATGGGCTAGGCAATGTTCCGGCAATGGGTTCCAGCTTGTCCTGGCCGCCTTCGATGCGGGGAATGCTGCGCCACAATGCTTGTGTATACGGGTGCGATGGGTTATCGAACAACTCATCGCGCGATGCGCGCTCCATGATCTGGCCCAGATACATCACCATGATCGTGTCCGACATCTCGCCAATCACGGCCAAGTCGTGGCTGATATACATCATCGACATGTTGAATTCTGCACGCAATTTTTGCAGCAGTTCCAGAATCTGTGCCTCAATCGTCACATCTAATGCCGTTGTCGGCTCATCAGCGATCAAGAGGGTCGGGCGGCACGACAGAGCCATAGCGATCATGGCACGCTGACGCATGCCCCCGCTGAACTGATGCGGATAAGAATCCACCAAGCGGGTGGGTTGCGGAATGCCAACGTGGCCCAAAATATCGATCGTGTGCTGGCGGGCCTGCTTTTCGGTCATGCCCGGGTTGTGGAGCACGACTGCTTCGATGATTTGGTTGCCAATCGTAAACAGCGGGCTGAACGAAGTCATCGGCTCCTGGAAGACCATGGCGATGTCCTTCCAGCGGATTTTGCGCATTTTCTCGCCGCTGGCTTCTAGCTCGAGGATATTGATCGTCTCGCGCTGGCCGTTGCCGGTGTCTTTATGGAACAATATCTCGCCACTGACGATTTTGGCGGGCGGGGTGGGGACGATGCGCAGGATCGATTGCGCCGTGACGGACTTGCCGCAGCCGCTCTCACCGATCACACCCAGCGATTTGCCGCGCACGATATCGAAGTCCACGCCATTCAGTGCATGGACCGTGCCTTCGAGTAGGTTGAAGTTCACCTGTAGATTGCGGACTTCGATTAAAAGATCGTTGTTGGACATGAGCTAATTAGAAAACCTGCTTCTCAATTTTAGAATGTTCAGAAACCTCGCAAGATAATAGCGGGTAAATGATCTGGCCTTCGCGCCGGGCGATAAGGATGATGGGTGAAACTTGCTCGTCGTGCCAGCGCTTTTCGCCGCAGGCAATGGGTTCGATACGATTGTCAATGCGGCCCGCGATGTGCCACAAAAGCGCCTCATCTTTGTAGACAAAATCACCATCAAACTTTGGGGCTACAACAACTAGGTCAATATCGCTCCAGATACTTGTGTGGCCGGTAATTTGTGAGCCAAACAGTACGCCAAATGCCACCGGGGTCTGCTTGTTGACTTCCGCGAGATAGTTTTGGACAGATGTTATAACGGTTGGATCAGCCATGTCAGCACCTCATCGCTATGTTTCAACAAATCTTGTAACTCGCTTTCATCGGGCAAACGCGGCATAACGCTTTCTGGGTATCGACC
>JANMVQ010000204.1:0-17830 GCA_031392845.1 Chloroflexota bacterium | reverse complement strand
GCCACATAGTCTGTGGCTGTCGCCTGATCGAGCGTAATGCCATAGCGCAGCGCAAAATAGGATTGAATCTGCGCCATAGCGGTGGCCGTGTAAGTTCCTTGATACACCGCCACTTCTCCAAAGTTGGTATCGGCCACACCTGCGCCGTCCTGGTCGTAGCCCAGGTAGAAGTCAACGCCGGGGGTCGCATTTGTGCCTTGCGCCGACGTTAACCACTTGCCGTTGGTGCCCATGGACATTTTCGAGCCGGGTGTCCATGAATAACAGCTCAACGTGGGCAAGTTCAGCGGAATCGTATTCGCCACGTTATCCAGCGCCGCCCACACATAGTCATCCCATTTGGACTGCGCCAGGGTGTTATGACCCATCCACGGGTTATCGAACGGACCGAACTGCGCGACAGTGCCGTAAGTCTGCGCAGTGCGCACAGCATGGACAACGCACACCGTGCGAGCGCCATTCCCCATGTTCAATGCGGTCTTACCAAAGCCAACGTTCCCACCGGTTGCTTCCACATACGGGTGAAAGTTAAAGCTGGCATCGGCAGATTTGAACGTGGTGCCCGCGCTGGTGCCAAACTCTATCATGTGGTTGGCATTCCCAGAGAAGTCATCCCAGTCCGTCATGTTGCAGTTACTGGTCGTGCAAGACGTGCCATCCGTAGAACGTGCCCACAGGGTGAGGCCCGAGGCGTAACCGCCCGGGGCCGTCTGCGGCGCACCAAAGGTGAAGTAGTTGCCGTTGGCAAAGTCGCGCATTGCCACCATGTTGCCGCTGCCGTCATCGGCCATGGCAACCTCGGTCACGCCGGTGGCAAAGGTCGGGTCGTTGCTCACCAACAAGTAATCGGCCGCTTCTGGGCCGCGCACTTGCACACTGCCCACGGTGCCGGTCTCTTGCACACGCCACACGCGCGTCATGCGAAAGTAGCCGGTGCTGGGGATAAACGTGGTGGGCGAATACACTGTGCCAAATGTGGCAGCGGCGGTATTGCTGCCCCACACCTCAAAGTTTTTGTTCGCGGCAAAGGTGCTGCCGTTCAGGGCGTTCGTCGCTGCAATGGTGCCCAAGCCGATGACGGGCTGGAAGCCGCTGTTCACGCTCTTGGATTGCTTCTGGTTTAGCGCGGCGGCATCATCGCGGCCAATGCCCGCCACGTTGTTGTGGTAGCCCGCGTTGGTGCTATTGCCTGCCCAAATGGTGGCGTTGCCGGAATCTTTGTAATCAAAGTTCTGCGCGGCGCTGGCGTTGGTGGGGCTAATATCTACCGTAACGCCATACTTGAGACCGAAATAGCTTTGCACCTGGGCCTGCTGTGTGGCGTTGTGCTTCTCTTTGTAAATCACAATTTCGGCGATCTGGCCGGGGAAATACTCGCCCAGTTGCGGGTCACCGCCGATGTTGGCGAAGTTGCCAATATCCAGACCGCTGCCGTGCGCACCGGCACCCAGCTTATGCCCGGCGGCACCAGTGTAGGGCTGGCCGTCGTAAGAATACGAATGGCCGCCCACATTGAATTGCCAGTAATAACCGGCAAGGCGCGTCTCGTTGGTCTTGGGTTGGAAGGGCGTGTTGTCGCGGTCAAAACCGTCCATCCACGTCGCAATCCGGTCGTTATCGGACATACCCACCTGTGGGTTGTTGCTATCGTTCGCCGTCAAACCAAAGTCCACCAGGTTGCGCCAGTAGGGGTAAACCGTCTCCTGGTTATAGATCACATAGATCGAGCCGTCGTTGTTGTCCCAGCTTGTGGAGGAGAGCTGCGCCTGCAAACGCGCATTGGGCACAAAGCTAACCGAGGGGTTGAAGTTGAACTTACCGTTGTTCTCCACCCACTCCGGCTTCAGCGTGCCGCTGCTTTGGAAGGCATCGTTGCTGTTCAAGCCCTGGTCCAACCAGGTATCCGCCGAGGCGTTGTTGGCTGGGGCGCTGCCGCCCGCTTCGACGCCCAGGTCGGCTTTGTACCAGGCAGTCATGTTGCCCGCCACGCCGCCGGGGCCGGTGGCCTCGGCGCCAAAGGTGAAGTAAACGCCGTTGGCAAAGTTGTGTGCGCCCAAGCCGCTGGTCAGCGGCACCTCGGTGACGCCCGTGGCGAAGGTTGGGTCCAAGCTCACCAACATCAAGTTGGCGTTGGCTGGGCCTTGCACCTGGGCGCTGCCCACTGTGCCAGTCTCTTGCATCTTCCACACTCGGTTCATGCGGTAGTAGCCGGTGGTGGGGCTGTAGCTGGTGGGGGCGTAGGCCGTACCAAACGTGGCGCTTAAGTTGTTGCTGCCCCACACCATATAGTTTTTGTCGGCGTTAAACGTGTTGCTGTTTAACGCATTCGTCGCCGCAAGCGTGCCCAAGCCAATCACGGGCTGGAAGCCGCTGTTGACGCTCGTGGATTGCTTCTGCACCAACGCTTCGGCATCATCGCGGCCAATGCCTGCGATGTTGTTGTTGTAACCCGTGTTGGTCGCTTGGTTCCAGACCGTAGTCGTGCCATCGGTGGCAATGTAGTTGGCGATAGTGATCGTCGTGCCATACTTGATCGCCAGATAGGTCTCAATACGCTGCTTCTCCCCGGTGCTCAAATTGAGGTTGTAGAGGACCACTTCGTGGATGTTGCCGTTCCATACCTCGACAGACTCGTAGCTACCCACGCTGAACATGCCATCCGAGGTGCCGCTGCTACCCACAAAGGTCGCCTCGGTGGTTGGCTCGAAGAAGTCGCTGCCATCCAGGCGCATGCCACTGCCCACGTTGGGGCTGCCACCGTTCCAATAATAGCCATACACCTGGGTCTTATTCCCTTGCAGCTTGGTGGGATGAAGAATTTGCACCGGGGCCGAACCGTTCATCCACATAATCTGGTCGGTGAACGATCCCGCGTCGTCATACAAGCCCATGTGTGGGTTATCAATACCCAGGTCGGCGAAGTTTTCGTAGCCACCGCTGTCCAACTTATTTGAGCCTGCGCCCATAAGCGTGCCAGAGCTGCTGGTGGGCATGAATCGCACGCCCTTGTAGTCCAAGTTGTCGTTCACACCGTCAAAGCTGATCGAGGGGTTGAAGTTGGAAGCCGCCGAAGCTGCTACCAGGGTAGGCTGGAAGGCAGTGGTGTTCTCAATCACATGACGGTTGTTGCCGGTCTGGTCATTCCAGGCCGAGACCGATGGGCTGCCTGTCACACCGGCATCGGCTTTCAACCAAAGTTGTAAGCCGCCGCTCACGCCACCCGGCGCGGCGGTTTGCGCGGCAGCCTCATCAGGCGCAAGCACTTTCGCCAAATCGGCCAGCGGCAAATCCAGTTGGGCCAGTTGGCCCTGGCGGGGCATCAGCGGCGCGGCGATCATCGAAATAAGGATGAGCAGGCGCGCAATGCCGAAAACGCGATGAAGGCGGTTCATCTTATAGAGACCCGCCTGTGCGTGTGTTTTGTTGCGTTGTTTCATAGGGCTATAACTTCGCGGAGGGGATGTATTGGACTTTTCGATCATGGAAAGGCGAACTCCTGTAAATGGGGATCAACCGATGAGTCACGGATAAACGAATGCTTCGCGCTCCGTTATCCATTTGGCTCCGTTGATGCAGCTACGCAAAACGCACAGCGGTGCGCGGGGCGAACAAACGGCCAAACCAGCGCCAGCCGCGCCCAAGTGGTTTTTGTGCGCGGCTGGCGCGGCGCGGCGGTGGGGTTTATAGAAATGTGATTCATAGGACTGTGAGTGTTCCGATTCATGGATGAATCTCCTTACTACGTTTGATCATCGGTTCTCCGTTTGTTAGGAAATTGAGAAGGAAGAATTAAGAATTGAGAATTAAGAATGAAGAAAGCAGAATATGCTCTACGCCTAACGCTCTACGCCTTACGACCCACGTTTCACGGCTCGTGCAACATTCGGTTAGCGGTCAGGATAGTGAGTGTGGGGCAAGCGCACATCAGCATTTACATGTGAGTGTGGGCACGGCTTTGGCAGTGGGACGAGTCAATATTGATATGGGGGGAAATGAGGGACTTTGGCAGTGGGGCGAGTCAATATTTACGGGGGGGACAATATGGGACGTTTGCCCTAATTCGGCGGCAAAAGGATTACGGTTTTGTTTTAGTCTGACGGATGTGCCCCTAATGGTGGAGGGGCTTAAGGTGTGGGGGAGGGGTTGGGCGGAGCGGGTTCGGGCAGAGGAGACTACGCGCATTACGCTTTGCGTGTGCCTCGATCAAGGGTGCTTATCGGCAACTTGGATAGGTGTCGCCTTGCGCAATTATTGCTGTGGGACTATCTTCTGTAATAGTCACCTTAATGATGAATCACATGTTATGACTAGCACACCTATTATTCAAAATGAAAGCAGCATGACAAATATTGTTGCGCTTCACCTCACAGACAAAGATCAGGCCATGCTGCACGGCGACTTCGGCCCGGCTACCCAAATGGCTATGCGCATCCTGACGCGGATGGCCGAAGTGGCTGGCGCAAAAGAACTACTGAGCATCGAAGGCGCACACATCGATAGCACGGTGTTTATCGGCGACGCCGGTCTTGAATATGCCGAGAAGCTGGCTAGCTTGGGCGCACGGGTCAGTGTGCCGACTACACTCAATGTTAGCGGTGTCGATGAACACCACTGGCAAGAGTGGGCCGTGCCGCCGGATTGGGCGAGCAAAGCCCAGCGCCAGATGCGCGCTTACCAAGGGATGGGCGCGGTGCCGACCTGGACCTGTGCGCCGTACCAAACCGAGTTCAGGCCGCGTTTTGGCCAGCAGATTGCGTGGGGCGAGAGCAACGCGATTGTGTTTGCCAACTCGGTTATTGGCGCGCGCACCCAGCGCTACCCGGACTTCTTCGATGTGTGTTGCGCCATCACCGGGCGAGCACCGGCGATGGGGCTGCACCTGACCGAGAACCGGGCTGGGCAACTTGTGTTGCGCCTGCGGGATGTGCCGCTGATTGTGCAGCAAGACGATGCGTTTTATCCCACTCTCGGTCATCTTATAGGCAATCTGGCAGGAGATCGCATTCCGGTCGTTGACGGCTTAGAAGCAAGACCCAGCGAAGACCAACTCAAAGCGCTGGGTGCGGCCACGGCCTGTTCAGGCGCAGTGGCGCTGTTTCACATTGTGGGCGTTACACCGGAAGCACCGACGTTGGCAGACGCGTTGCAGCATCGAAGCCCCCTCGAAGTTATAGATGTGACACTGCACGAATTGCGTGCCGCGCGGGCTGAATTAACGCACAGCGATAGTGATGCGTTGCACATGGTGGTATTGGGCAGCCCGCACTTTTCTCTGGCTGAATACAAACACCTTGCGCCGTTGTTGGCGGGTCGACGCAAACATGCAGACGTGAAATTTTTGGTCACTTCCAGTCGCGCCGTAACCGCATTGGCCGACAAGTTGGGCGTGTTGCAACCCATTTTGGATTTTGGCGCGCAGATCACGGTGGATACGTGCATCCTGACCACACCGATGTTGCCTAAGGAGATTCAATACTTGATGACCAACTCAGCCAAGTTTGCATACTATGCGCCGGGGCTGCTCGGAAAGCACATCACGTTTGGCAATCTGAGCGATTGTGTGCAATCGGCGATTGCTGGGCGGGTGCTACGCGATGAGGCTGGGTGGCGTTAAACATGCGCAAGATTCAAGGCAAGGCCGTGATTGCGGGTGAAGCCAGTGGTGAAGCGCTTGTAAGCACCGCGCCGCTATCGTTCTGGGGTGGCTACGATGCGGCTACCGGCGAGATTATTGATCGGCGGCATCCGCTATCGGGTTGTAATGCATCCGGGCGTATTCTGGCACTGCCGAGCGCACGTGGCTCGTCTACTGGTTCGCAAGTGTTACTAGAGGCGATCCGGGCCGGCACAGCCCCCGCCGCCTTGATCACAGCCGAGAGCGATTTCTTCTTCGCATTGGCTTGTGTCATTGCCGATGAGTTGTATGGCAGATCACTGCCGCTGATTGCCGTGAGCCAAGCCGATTTCGCGCAATTTAGGAGCGGTGACCAGATCGTCATCGAAGCGAATGGCGTTATTGAAATAGGCGTATAAAGGTATGTCTGATATGTATTCTTTTGATTGGCTATGGACATCGTATGGGTCGCCCCAACTTGATGGTGCATGGATATCGCGACCGCCAGGACGGCCAACAACTGTTTCCGATGGGTTAGGGCATGCCCACAACACGCCATCCTCTACAATTCTGCTTTGATGCAGAAACCCATCTATCGCAAGACCACCCAAACACTGGCCCCGATTTATTACGAACCGACTGAAATTGGGCAGTACGATATTTATCCGAGCTTCGATGTCGGCTCCGGCAAAGTTGACATAGGTTTTGCGGCACTGGCTGCCACACTCAAACCTTATCGTCGTATTTTGCTGGATGGCTATGGGGGCGTGCTATGGCAGGCATTGCGCACGCAACTGGATGAACAATTTGCCATGCTTGGAATAAAAGCGGCTTGGACCGACATCAACATCGCCCTAAAAGCATCTGCGCAAGTCGAAACACTGGTGGCGCCGTTCCTCGGTGGCGACGACCCAGTATTTGGGACGCGCTTCACTGGCCACTTGCGCGATTTCTTTGAGACCCACGCCGTGCTGCAATTGCAGCCCGACCCGAATGCTGATATTTCTATTGTGTATGGTTGCGGCGCTGCGCTGGTCGATTGGGCTGACAGTGCGTTGGTCTATGTCGATATTCCCAAGAACGAAATTCAATTTCGTTCCCGGGCTAAGTGCGCTAATAACTTGGGCAGGGTGCAGGCGCTTGATCCAAAGCCGGCTTACAAACGGTTTTACTTTGTAGATTGGCCCGTGCTCAATGCGCACAAAGCCGAGCTGCTGGCACGAATTGATATCGTCGTGGATGGTCAACACCCGGACGATCCAACCTTTATGCTTGGCGATGACCTGCGAGCAGCACTTACAGCGCTAAGCCAGACTTGCATCCGGGTGCGACCGTGGTTCGAACCCGGCCCGTGGGGCGGGCAATGGATCAAACAACACATACCGCAGCTCGCACAGGATGTGCCCAATTACGCCTGGTCGTTCGAAGCTATTTTGCCCGAAAACGGCTTGTTATTTCGTAGTGATGGGTTATTGTTTGAAGTGTCGTTTGACTGCTTGATGCATCAACATTATCGTGAAGTGTTAGGCAAAGCCGCCGATAGATTTGGAACTGAATTCCCCATCCGGTTTGATTTGCTTGATACGTTTGAAGGCGGTAACCTGAGCGTGCAATGCCATCCACGTCCGGACTACATCAAGCAACATTTTGGCGAGAACTTCACCCAAGACGAGACCTATTACATATTGGACTGTGCGGCGGATGCGCAGGTCTATCTTGGCTTTCGTGATGGCATTCAGCCAGCGGCGTTCCGCGCTGCGCTGGAGCGCAGCTATCAAGAGGGCAGCCCGTTTGATGTCGAGCGCTTTGTCAATATCGAACCTGCCCATCGCCATGATCTTTTTCTCATTCCCAATGGCACTCTGCACTGCTCGGGCCGGAATACACTGGTGTTGGAAATCAGCGCTACACCTTATATCTTTACATTCAAGATGTATGACTGGATGCGTATGGATCTGGATGGCGCACCTCGACCGCTCAACATTGCACGGGCGATGGACAATTTGTATTTCGAACGCCAAGGCCAACGCGCCAAGGATGAGTTAATCGCCAAGCCCAATGTCATCGCGCGCGGCGTCGACTGGCAGCTAGTGCACTTGCCGACACACCCGGAGCACTTCTACGATGTGCACCGCATCGAGTTCGCCAACGAGTTTGTCTGCGAAACCCAACAGCAGTGTCATGTTCTTAATCTAGTGGAAGGCACATCGATCCTTGTAGAGCTGCAAGACGGTGCGCGCCAGCGCTTTAATTTTGCTGAAACGTTTATTGTGCCTGCTGCTGTGCAACGCTATCGTCTGATCAACGAAGGTAACGCACCGACCAAAGTGATCAAAGCCTTTGTCAAAGATGATCGTGATCTAAGCGATCTAAGCGATCAAGGTGCACTATAAACATCGCGATTGCGCTCGATATTGGCGGCAGTCATGTCACCGCCGCTGCCGTCGATCTGGATGTGCATGTCGTTAGCGCACCCAGCCTAACCCGCCGCGAGGTTCAGCAAGATGCCCCTGCTGACGTATTGCTGCGCACTTGGGCAGAGGCGGCGCTATCAGCAGTGCAGCTCACCCCATTGGCACAGCCCACGCGTATTGGCGTCGCTATGCCTGGGCCATTTGACTATGCGACTGGCATCTCACATTTGCAGCACAAATTCGCTGCCCTGTTTGGGCGCAATGTGGCCGATGGCTTACGCGAACATTGGGTAGCCAACCCGCTAGTGGATTTGCCTATACGGTTCGCAAACGATGCCGCTGCGTGGGCGCTAGGCGAATGGTGGGGCGGGGCAGCCCAGGGTCTGCCTCGCGTCATCGGGATTACCCTGGGGACGGGTTTTGGCAGCGGCTTTGTCGCCAATGGTCAAATCGTCACGACTGGCGAAAACGTGCCACCCGGGGGAGAGTTGTGGAATACGCCCTATCAAAACGACATCGCCGAAAACTTTGTGGCGGGTGCGGCGGTCCAACGCGCCTATGCTAAACACACTGGTCAGCAACTCGCCGTGAGTGATATCGCCCAGCTCGCTGATGATGGCGATGCGGCGGCTCGCAGCGTGTTTGCTGAAATGGGCCAACATCTTGCGCATATTCTGCAACCTTGGGCACAGCGCTTCCAGCCTGGCGGTCTAGTCGTGGGCGGCAACATCGCACGTGCGTGGACGCATTATCATGAACCCTTACAAGAGGGCTTGCCAACGGTGTTGTGCAGTTGCACTCAACAGTTTGAACTGTCGAGTTTATTGGGTGCGGCTGCACTGGATGCTGTTTGATTAGGCCGCCAAGCTTCAAACTTTACCCTTGAACAACTGCGCGCCGACCTCGCACGAGACTATCCGGCTGTATGGCAACGTATTCAGGAACGCCGGCATTTCATGCATACAGAATTGGGCCTAGTGCTCGATGAAAGTGTGTTGCCACTCTCAAATATACCCGCTGTGCTCGCGCCCTTTTGGCTCGCACCCGATCAGGTGTGCAGTGTGACTGTTTGAGCAAACGAGGTTAAACTCATTCTATGGACGCGTTATATCCCACGACGAATGCGGACGGCAAACCCGTCATCCCAATGACAGACGAACAAAAATATTGGTTCGACATCAAAGGCTGGGTGTTATTGCCAGCGCTGTTCAGCGAAGATGAACTTAAGCCGATTCGCGAACACCAGATGCGCTTTTTGTATGACCGCGAATCGTTGCCGCCGCATGAACGCGACAACCACGGTGGCGCGTCTGAGGTGCTGCTCGATCATCCGGCAGTGGTTGGGGTGTTGAACGAGATCATCTCGCATCAGCCGATGGCTTCGGACGACTGTTATGGCTTTCGCTATGATCATACCTATACCAGTCATCGTAAAGCCGGTCACGATAATTGGGGTCCGCATGGCGGCAGTGGGTTGTTCAACTTTGTCGGTAACTGTCATACGTATCAGCATCAACTTGGGCAGGTAAACGCTGGTTTAGTACGGGTGGTGTGGGAGTTGAACGAAGTGCAGAAAGGCGATAGCGGCACACTATTGCTATCGGGGAGTCATAAAGCAGCCTATCCACGACCAGAGTCAACAAATACCGATCGCAATCATCCGCTCTATGAGTCGTATTCTTGCCCACCCGGCTCGGCACTCATTTTCACCGAGGCGCTGTGTCACACTGGCACTCAGTGGGTCAACCCCGATCGAGATCGTCTTTGTTTGTTTACGTGCTATAACACAGTCAGCTCGAAGTGGGGTAAAGGCAATGTGACCCCAGAGGTGATTGCAGCCATGAAGCCAATGCGCCAGACCCTCTTTCGTGGTGTGTGGACAGCTTTTGGCGAAGGCGAGCGCAGCAACAAGCACTACAGCGAGGCCAATCGAGCCGTCTAGGTCAATTCAATTATTCAATTATTCAATTGCCAATGGACATGTCAGCGTCAGGAGGTGGCCCGGCAACAATACAATTCATACTTTTATGTTTCACCCTAAAGTCGATCCGTGAATGATCGCTATTTATTTGTGCATATAGCAAGTACTTGGTTTGAAAAATTAGAGATTTGGAGGAAGCCCATGTTTGGCAACATTCATTTGAAACGTTCGTTCAAGAGCGCCTCACTCATTGCGGCATTGTCTATGGTTGTGGCTGCCTGCGCACCCGCAGCTCCGGCTGCGCCAGCCGCAGCCCCTGCTGCACCAGCTGCAGCAGCCACCAAGGTCCCAGAACCTACCGCAGCTCCGGCAGCGGCCGAAGCCACCAAAGCCCCTGAGGCGACGATAGCCCCCGAACCGACCAAAGCTGCTGAGCCTGCAGCCGGTGGGATGAAGAAGTACAAGGGCAGCATTGTGATCTCCACGAACGGCGCCGGCAACCCGGAGGATGGCCGCTTTAAGGGATTGATCGAAGCCTATAACAAACTGCAGCCCGATGTAAAGGTTACTTGGGAAGGCCCGCCGCAAGGCACAGGCTATGACACCTGGCTCGGCACGCAACTGGCAGCCGGCAACGTAAATGCCGATATCGTGTCGGGCAACTACCAGCCGACCTACGGCAAATACATCAACCTTGATAAGTATCGCTTCCAAACCAATCCGTATACCGGCAATAAATGGACCGATGACGTGGATTGGGACTTCTATGTCGAGCGCGATGCCAAGGGCAGCCGTCGCATGATTGCCACTGAAGCGGTGCATATCATGTGGTTCTATAACAAGGACTTGTTCAAAAAAGCCAGTGTGAAAGTGCCGACGACTTGGGATGAGTTGGCCGATGCTTGCGATGGACTGCTTAAAGCGGGTATCACGCCGATCGCGACCAACTACGTTTGGAAACTGCCCCAGTGGGTGATCCAAATCTATTTGAATCAATACAACCCGGAATGGGTGGAATTGGTTCGCTCGCAGCCCGGCGACTACAACTACGATGAAGAGTTGGACGGCAAGTTCGTGTATGACGTCAAAGACCGGTTCTCCGAGGGAAAATTCAATGTCAATCCAGCCCGGCGCATGAGTGCGATCAAAGAGGGGAAGATGAAGTTCGACTCCCCAGAAATGATGGAGCTGGTGATGAATATGAAGAAGGTGTTTCCACGCTGTGCTTCCAAGAGCCTGTTTGTCGATACCACCGACTATTCAGAGTTTCTGCAGGGTGAAGTGGCCATAATCATCGATGGCACCTGGTCATTGCCTGGTCTTGGTCGGGATATGGAAAACCTGAACAAGCTGGATGAGAAGCGCTTGAAGGATCTCAAAATCACCGATGCTTCTAAGCTTAAGCCGTTTGAATGGGGCACTTTTGAAAATCCGCCCATGATTAGCGGTTTGGTGAAGCAGGACGTCCGCAGCGTCGAGTCGGCTGCCGGCAACTATGCCAGTGTGATCGACAAAAACGCGGAACAGACCGAACTGGTCATCGACTTCCTGATGTTCTGGTACTCGCAACCGGGTTATCAGGCCTGGGTCGATGGCGGGGTCAATTCACCACTTGGCTATAACCCAGCGGGTCCAATCCAGGTGAAAGGGGTGCAGTTGCCCGCTAAGTTGCAAGAGGTTGTGGGCGGCATTAAGATGATGGGCAACGCCGAAAACGGGCGCTACTACCCGTGGGACTTTGGTGGTGTCGATGACTTGAGCAAACAAGGCCAGGACCTTTACAAGCAGGCTCTGGAGGGCAAGATTACGCCTGAGGCGTTTACTAAGGCCCTGCAAAAACTGTGGGATGACAACTGGGATACGATCCTGAAGAAAGCAGGGTTGACTGAGGAGAACCTCAAGAACCCAGCCCGACAACCCGGTTCGTAATCGTTTTGGCGCTACCTAAAAGCGATTGCAAATAATGGCTCTGCCGAGTACAACGGGCATTTCCCGCCAAACTCGGTAGAGCCAAAATTGCAAAGCCCGACTCATGCGGAATTAGCTTCAGGTCGCTGCGACTACGCATAGCATGTTCGGCTTCTGTGGTTCGATTACGAAAAGACGAGCAAAATAATGACAGTCGGAACCCCGAATCAAGTTCGCCAACAGTACAAATTAGATGGATTTTTCATTCACGCCACGCCGATTATTCCGAAAGATGTGATCGACGCCGCAGTGATCGGGATGGATGAGGTGCGGATGGGGCGCTACGATACCGGCACACCCCCGCTGCCCTCTCCATGGAAACCGGGAGATGACCCGGCAACCAAACTCTGCAAAATCGAACTGCCGCAAATTGCCAACCAGGCGATTATGAACCTACTATGCCATTCTGCTCTTGGTCAGTTGGCTGCCGAAGTTACTGGAGCCAAAGCGCTACAGATCTGGTGGGTGCAGTTGCTCTACAAACCACCGGTATTGCCGGGTATGTCAATCAAGACCAACGTGGGTTGGCATCAGGATCGACATTACTGGAGCAATTGGGAAGAGGATAGTGATCTCTTCACGGCCTGGGTCGCCTTGAGCGACGTTACGCCTGAGTCTGGGCCAATGGCGTTTGTCAAAGGTTCTCATCAGTGGGGCAAAGGCGATGGCAGCGACTTCTTCGGTCAGGACTTGGAGACACTCAAGGCCAATATTCTGCGTGAACATCACCAAGCTTGGGAAGAAGTGACAGCTGTGTTATCCCCTGGCGGGGTCAGCTTTCACGATGATTTGACCTATCACGGCAGCGGCCCCAACACCTCTGGGTTGCCGCGCCGCAGTTTTGCCATCCATATGCGTGGCGATCGGTCGCGCCCCAAAGGTGGATGCCGTGAGGGACTTGCTCAGTTCATAGACAATCTGGACTACAACCCGGTCATCTATGGCCACCGGAGTGATTTTTTGGATTAGTTCATTTTGTCTTATAAGGAGAGTTTATTTTTGGCATGTCAACAACTACAAAGATTCGTCGCCAACGTCTGCTTTATCTTCACGCCACTACGTCTAGCCTTCGCTCGAAAGTCATTGGCATGGCTTTGCATGAGCCGGTGCGTGGCTCAATAACTGAGTTGAACAGCCAGCCACAAGAATGGCCGTATAACACTGTTCACGATGCGATTCTCGACCAGTGGCGGGTGATTCAATTCCCCAACCAACTCGCGCCATATGATGATCGCGAGATCGATATTCTGGGTTATGAGTTCATTCTTGAAAAAATGGAGGATTATGATGAGTGAGTCTATTGCGCCTGTCTCTTTTAGTCACGTCAAGGCCACAACTGATACACGATCACCCGTATTGTTGACCGATGATGAAGTGATCTCGTTTGTTATCAAAGGCTATCACGTGGTGCAGACCGATTTTGCACCGGAATTCCACCAAGCCATCTGCAACGAAATTGATCAGCTTAAAGAGAACCCCAATGATGGCATTTTGGATGCCGTGCCAAAGCTGCATCAGATCTACGCTCATCCGAATGTGCGCGGGGCACTCATCAGCCTGCTGGGCGAGAACTATCGCATGAACAGCCATCGTCATTGCCACATGAACAAACCTGCTACACGAAGCCAATCTTGGCATCAGGATGGTACCAATCAACGCCATCATCGGGTGCGGACAGTGCTGGGGATGTATTACCCACAGGATGTCGCGCTCGACATGGGGCCTACGGTCGTCATGCCGGGCACCCACTTCCGCAACGCGCCGACGGATCGGATGGCTACCAATGCCAACTTCCGCGAACAGGTGGTCTTTAATGTTAAAGCGGGCACGGTCGCCATCACCCACTACGATATCTGGCACGCCGCCAGTGCTAACACCAGCACCAAGATGCGCTATATGCTCAAGTTCCTGTTTGACCGCACGGATGAGCCTACACGGCCGAGTTGGAACCATGATCCTGCGGCAGCAGCTAAGGTAGAACAGCGTTTGACCTTCGAGCGGTCTGTTCAGTGCTCACAATCTGATCACTACAAGGAACGTGATTTGCGCTTAGAGATGTGGCAACATTTAACTGGTGCGTAATACCTTAACTTCACAAACTATGGCCACGCCAACAGTGACCCCTGTTCCGGCACGCACCTACACAACCAGCAGGGTAATGCTGGTTGTAGCAGTCGTGTTGCTGATTGCACTTAACCTCAGCTATTGGCTGTTGCTGCGTCCGAAAGGCCAAAGCCTGCAACGCGTGAGCCTGATCGAAAACATTGATGTGCTTCGAGCTGTGCCACTCCCAAATCAGCGCATCGCGATACTGACCAATGACAACCGTTTGGTGCTTGCCGAGAATGGCAAAATCATCTCCCAGAAACCTCTGTCAGTGGTGGTCTTCAAACTGGAGGCACTCCCTGGCCAAAGCACACTCTATGGCGGCAGCAACGAGCGTCAGATTCTGAGTTGGGAAGCTGGGGATGGCCAACTCATCGATGCGGGTAGTTTCAATGTCAATGGCCGTGTAACCGGGTTAGGCGTGTTGCCTGATGGTCGCATCGCAGCAAGTTATAGCATCGGCCAATTTACTGGCAAGTCGTGGGTAGCTCTGTTTGATAGCAAAGGCAAAGCGGTGTTCAAGAACCAGACGGGTATTGATGCGACTGCCTTGGCTGTAGATGCAGAACATATCTATGTTACCGATGTTCAGGGCAGTCTGTCGGCCCTGTCCGTGACGGGCAAAACGCTGTGGCAAAAGAAACTTGCGCAACCCGCTACAGAATTGCAATTGACCTCAAAGAATCAAATCCTCACCGGTGACGAACGGGGTGGGGTGGCTCTTTTCAATGCTGATGGGAGCGCGGTCTGGTCCAAGGTATTGTCTGAATATAAGATTCGGATGGCCCACGACGACCCGGCATCTGGGTTGATCTTGGTGGGTGATAGCGACGGCAGTCTGTTTGCCCTGAAGAGCGAAACCGGCGAACCGATCTTCAAGACGGCCTTGAACGATGGGGCTGCCCGTAGCTATCTTAGCGCATCAGATTCGGCATTGACGATGATCACCGAACGGGGTGCAGTGATGGATGTTAACCTCACTGCTGCATTGGGAGCACAACGTCAAGGTCTCATCGATACGGGCTATTGGAGTGCTTCTGCGGCCTTGGCATTTCTGGCCCTTATAGGTCTGGTGCTGAGTGTGCCACGCTTACGTCAGCCGGCTTTTGTCGTGGCACATCGTATCAAGCAGTCACGCACGGCATATATTCTCATCCTGCCCTCAATGCTATTGATCGCGGTGTTTTCGTATTACCCCACAATCACTGGGCTGTATTACTCCTTCACCAACTTCAACCTGACCGAGCCCATTAAATTTATTGGTTTGGACAATTTTAGAAAACTGACCACGGATCGGTTCTTCTGGGTGGGTGTGGGCAACATGGTGCTGCTCATGATCACTGGCATCCTGAAAGCGCTGATTCCGGCACTTATTGCGGCCGAGTTGGTCTTCTGGTTGAGCAGCTCGAAAGTCAAATATGTCATGCGGACGGCTTTTATCATTCCCAGCATCGTGCCTGGGGTGGTCAGTGTGTTGCTGTGGAAGCAGATCTATCAACCCAACTATGGCTTGCTCAACGAAGCACTAAAAGTCATCGGCCTGCCGCAATTGCAGCATGCTTGGCTGGGTGATGAAGCGACTGCGCTATGGGCGATCATTTTCGCTGGCTTTCCGTGGGTCGGGACATTTGGCTTTCTGATATTGTTCGGTGGCCTGCTGAACATCAACCGCGAATTATTTGACGCTTCGGCCATTGACGGTGCCAATGCCTGGCAACGGTTCATCCAAGTTGACCTGCCATTATTGCGGCCGCAACTGCGCTTGCTGTTCTTTTTTGCCTTTCTCGGCGCAGCGCAGGAGTATGGCGGCATCTGGATATTCACCCGCGGGGGACCGGGCGTGGCGACTTACGTGCCAGCGTTGCAGATGTTTCTCAGCATCTCGGCGGGCGAGTTCGGCTACGCGGCCGCGATTGGTTTGGCGCTGGCGGCGGCTATCTTAGTGGTGACCGTGGCACGCTTCCGCTTCAACCAGACCCCGGAGAATGCATAAATGGCGCGCAGACTTATTCTGACCAATACCATCAGCTTGATCATTCTTGGAGTCTTGCTGCTATTTTCATTTGTGCCGGTCGTGATGATGTTGAGTATGTCGCTAAAAGATTCGTTGGTTATCTTTGGTGACTTCTGGGCGCCACCGATTCCACCGCTCTGGTCAAATTACTCTACCGCGCTGGTCACGCTGTTGCCACCTATGCTGCGGACCCTGACCATCTGCGCAGTCTCAATTGTCGGCATCACGGTGTTCTCGTGTCTGGCCTCGTATGCATTTGCACGGCTAAAGTTTTTTGGCAAGGAAGCCTTGTTCTTCCTGGTTGTATTTCTTTTTCTGGTGCCGGGTTCGCTGACGCTGACGCCCAGTTTTGTGCTGTTTGATCAACTCCATCTGCGCAATTCCATCATTGGTCTGATCGTCTCGTATGTTGCGGGTGGGCAGGTGTTCGCCATCTTTTTGTTGCGCGCCTTCTTTCAATCTCAGCCCGAGGAAATCTTCGAGGCTGCGCGGATTGATGGCGCAAGCGAGCTGCGCATGCTGCTGGATATTGCTATCCCTCTGGCCTGGCCGATCTTGATTACGTTGGGAATCTTGAATTTCCTGTCAATTTATAACGATTTCATTTGGCCTTTGCTCATGATCTCGTCGCCCGATTTGCAGACACTGACAGTTGCGCTCGCGGCATTCAATCCGGCCAACCAGCGTCTGCCTGGGCGTCCTGAGCTTGGCATTATCACTGCGGCTTATGTATTTGCGTCCGTCCCGGTGTTGGCTGTCTTTTCCTTTGGCATGCGCTATTACATTGAAGGGTTGACTTCGGGTGCCATTAAGTCCTGAACAGGTTCGTTAACTCTTTGGATGTGCGCAGATTTTAATTGTGGCTGAATAGTTACAGAAATCCGCGAAAATCAGCGCGCAAAGCGTCCGCGTCCCATTTGGCTTTTCAGTGGCTTCTCCGACAAGCTGCAAGGGTCGGCTTTAAATCGGGACTTGATTTTCTTTGATGTAGTCCCAATTGATCCGATAGCCCATGCCGGGCTCTTTGGGCAGGTGCACATAGCCTTGGGCATCCATTGGGTCACCAAGCACCTCAAGGTAGGGTGGCGGGGTTTCGTAGTCGACCCCCGGGGCCAGCAAACCACGCTCATAGTATTCGCAGACATCCTCGCTGGTTGAGCCCAACAACTGCAGATTGGCAAACCCGCTCATGTGGATTTCGCATTTGACGCCAAACGCTTCGCAGATGCCAGTCATCTTCTTCACCCCAGTGATGCCGCCACGCAACACATCAATCCGGCTCATGTCCGACGCGCCACGCTGTATCCAGTCGGCGCGCGTGTAAATGCTGCCAGCTGCGATTTCCGGCCCAAGAATCGGGATATCGAGCTCACGGGTCAGCTTCTCGTAGGCCGCCACGCGATACTCCAGCATGGGGTGCTCATACCAATAGAAGTTCAAGCGCTCCAACTCGCGACCGACCCGATAGGCTTCTTCATAGGTGCGATAGGTGCCCCACGGATCAAAGCTGAGCACCATGTCGTTGCCGACCGCTGCGCGCACGGTCTGGCACAGCTCGATATCCTGGGCAATGTGTGAGGGCCGACCCGGGTCAGGTTTTTGGGTGACTGGGTCCCAGAAGTAATATGGATGGATTTTGTAGTGGGTGTAGCCCTGCCGTTTGCAGGCCAGTGCGTGTTGGGCGTAATCATCAGGTGTGCCCATGTTCGGATAAGTGCTGGCGTAGGCCTTGACCTTGTCGCGACAACCGCCCAGCAACTTATACAACGGCACACTGAACGCCCGCGCTTGCA
>JANMVQ010000170.1:0-4244 GCA_031392845.1 Chloroflexota bacterium | reverse complement strand
TTGTTGGGATGATGTCGGTGCAGCGGGTCAGCTTGGATGATGAAGCACAGCGGATTAGCGGCATACATGCACCGTCGCTCGTGAGTAGCTGGCAGATGCGGTTGTATCAGACCGGTTTGCGCATTCGGTTGATCGAGTTTGTCCTGATTGGCGTTTTGCTGGGCGGCCTGTCTGGTCTGTTGCTGATGCTGAGTGGCTTTGTGTCGCTGGGAGCATTGGCGATTATGGCCGGTCCCGCGCTGTATTACCGTTACCTCACGACGCGGCGTGACCACGCCATGCGGATGTTCCGTGAGCAGTTGCCCGATGCGATTTTCGACTTTATTCAAAGCATGATTACGACGCGCAATATTGCTGGCAGTGTCCAGTTGATGAGTCAGCGTGCGCCGCTGGCGTTACGGGCGGAGTTTGTGCAGGTGCATTCGCTGATTGGCCGACAGGTGCCGGTCGCCGCTGCGCTGGAAGCGACTGGGCAGGCGCGGCCTGAAGTGTTCTTTCGGCAGTTCATGGATGCGCTGGCCCAAAATGTCGTCACGGGTGGCAACCTCAAGCCGATCTTGCAGCGGATTGCCCACGCCCAGCGCGCCCAATTGCGCCTGCACGACAAGATTTCGGCGCAGCAGGCTGGAGCGAAACTCGTGGGTCGAGTGTATGCAGCAGCGCCGCTGGCCTTTCTGGTCTTCCTGCGCGTGATTGGTGGCGAGAGTTATGCCGCCTTCTATCGCACGCTTTACGGTCAGCTGGCGCAAGTGGCCATTGCGCTATCGGGCCTGACTGCTTGGTGGCTCACCAACCAGATTGCTGAGCGCGGGTTATACATCGATGATCAAGCGACTGCGCCCCGTTTGAACGAACAGGTGCACCAAACCGGATTCCAAAAGTCGACCCCATAGGCTTACTGAAGGCATACACAATCATGCAATTACCTAACTTGAATTCCCTGTTTGGCGTGCAAGTGACGATTAGCCCATTCGTGCTGGCCTGCGCGCTTGTCGCTGCAGCCGGTGCGCTATTGGTGGTGAACGGACTGGGCAGTTTGCGCGGCTGGCGCGTGCGTTCGGGCCAGAGTGTGGACCTTGAACTTGAGCATGACCGCATTAGCGGTGTGACAGAGTTGACCGGATCCTTTGTCGAACGTGTCTTAGCGCCGCTCGCGCACGAGGTGATGTTGCGCAGCGGCGAGCCGGAGCGGGTGTGGGCCGAACGGGCTTACGATCTTTTGGATCGCAAGAAGACCTCGTCGGACTACTACATGCAAAAGGTGCTGGGGGGCATTGGCGGATTTGCAGGTGGGATTGCGCTCGGCCTTATCCCCGCTGCGAGTGGGATGCTGTTGCTGCTTTTGATATTGCCGCTGGGTCTGTCGCTGGCTGGGTATATGTGGCCACAGATGGCGTTACGACGGGCGTTGAAACAACGTGCTGAGCAAATCGTGTTCGAAGTGCCTTATGTTCTCGATCAACTCACCGTCAACCTGCTGGCCCACAACGAGGATTTGATCACCGCCTTGCAAGCCATGTTGAAACGCCCGGAAGGCGGCTATTTGGTGCGCGAGTTTTTGCAGGTAGTCACGGACAACGCCAAATCGGGCCAGATTGGGCGCGCGCTCAAACGGATGGCCGAGCGCAACAGCGATGTGCCGGTGGTGGTGCGGATCGCCGAGTTGCTGACCCATTCGCTGAATGGCTCGATGGGGCTGACGGCGGCGCTGCAGGAGATTGGTGACCGGGCGATGGATGACCTTGAGAGCCGGATTCGCCGACGGGGCGAAGAGAACAGTCAGGCCATGGTGGCACCATCGGTGATTGCGCTCGTTGGCATCATGCTCGCCTTGCTTGGCCCAGCCTTGATCGAGCTGATGCACTTTTTAGGATAGCTTGTTTACGATGGGCATGACTCAGGTCTGCCCCATCGCTTTGCAAGACGCGGCGCACGCCGCGTTGACGACACCCATGTGTTATTGGACTGGCCTTGAATACAAGGAGGATATTTCTATGCAAATTTCTATGAAATCGGCGCCGCTTATGTTGCGCCAACAACTTGACGATGTTGCCATTCGGGCAATCTTTCAGACGCAGCATATGTTGCGACAGATGACAAAGCGGGTGGCACTGCGCTCGCGGCGGGGTGAGGGGAATGCCATCTGGACGATTCTCATCATCGGCCTGATTGCAGCAGTGGCTGCCACGGTGCTCTTCCCGGTGGGTCAAAAGATCATCCAGATGGGACAGGATGCTGCGGGCAAACTGCAAAGCCCGCCCTGGTAACGATTAACGATGACGAACATCAACTTGCGTTCACGGCGTGGCGCGGATGGGCCACTGGGTTTTCTGGTGGCGTTGCCGGTCTGGTGGGCGACGATTGGCGCACTGCTCGTGCTGGGTTACTGGTTCTGGTCACTGGCGGCCAATGTCATGGGATCGACCCGCGGCACGCAGGCGTTACTCGCCGGGCGCGATCCCGAAGTGGCACGCCGTGAACTGCTCAGCGTCGCGCTTGGTGGCTACGCCGCGGACTTTGCCGATGTCGCTGCCACTGAACGAGGACGTGCCGTAACCCGCGATGTGAATACGACTGTTGATGTGCATGCGTTCCCGTCGCCCGATCAGGTCACCGTGCAGGTGCGCACACTCACCCGGATTGAACGCTTCTATCCACGCCCGCCCGAGGCTGGTTGGGAATAGAGCAACTCGAAGTGCTGATGGTGTGTTTGTGAATCGGTTGACGAGCGCACCATCAGCGAGGAGAAAGGGCAATCCACATGATTCGTATGCGATCTAGGCGCGGAGAAGGTCAAGTGCTTTCAACCATTCTTGCTATTCCGCTGTTTGCCATGCTGATTGGGTATACCGCATATTTTGGACGCGCCCTGTATGCCCGTGCCGCCATCGAAGAGGCTGCGGCTGCCGGGGCGCGCTTTGCAGTGACTTCACTGTCCGGTGAGCACGGGTGCCGACAGGCGCAGGAGGCGATGCAAATCGTGCTTGAGGGGTATCACCTCGATCCCACTAGTGCCGCGCTTGTGGTGCAACCATTATCCGGGTGGGGCAGGGGTGTGCGAGTTGAGGTAACCGCCAGCTACCCGGTCGCTGCCTTACCGTCGTTGTTTTTTAGCCGCATGTTGGGTGATCCCGAAGTGCGAGCGCGTTACGAAGTGGTGGTGGACCGCTATGCAAACCGATATTCAAACGGCTGGCAGCCGTGTACTACTGCCCAAACGCCTGTATGAAGTTCGATTGAAATCGCGCAACGGCGAAGGCTATCTGCTGCTCACGGTTGTGCTACTGGCCTTTGTCTTTGTCATCATGTCCGTAGCCCTTAATGGGCTTGGCCTGGCCGTGACCTACCGGCGTGCTGTAGGTCTGGCTAGCGTAGGTGCGCAAGCCGGTGCTGGGTCGCTGGCCGCTTTTGATGGACAGACCGTCTCACTGAGTGGCGAGGCCTGCCCGATTGCGCTTGCCACCGTGCAAGCAAGCTTGCCTGTGGGTGTCAACTCGGCTGACGTGCGCATAAGTTGCACCCAGGGTGCTATGGATGTCGTTGTTTCAGTTTCGCTTAAACCGTTGCACGTATTTGGCGGGGTGTTTCCTCGTGGGATTGAATTTGTTCAAGCCACGTCACGAGCCACACCCAAATACGGCATCAATGATCAGGAGAATTAATCATGTCACTTCAATCTTCAGATGACGCGTTCACAACCGACTACAGCAAATGGATCGCCGGGGCGGTTGTATTTGGTTGTGGCGCTGTGATCGGTGCGGCATTGACCTTACTCAGCGTGCCATCGAAGGCAACTGGGCCGTTTGCCCTGTCGGCCAAACCGGTTGAAATGGTGCTTGTTGTACAAACCGCGACCTCGGTTGCAGCAGCGACAATCGCCCAGCCGACCGTTGAGACGGTTGGGCCTCAACCTACCCAGTTGCCGATTGTGGGCATCTCGGAAACGTTGAAGGGTGCGCCGGACTATGCCCGGATGGGTGATGCGAGCGCGCCAATTCAGTTGGTCGTGTTTGCCGATCCGCAATGTCCGTTCTGTCGCCAGCAGGCGCTTGAAACCGAACCGCAGCTGATCGAGCAGTATGTCAAAACCGGCAAAGCCTCATTGACCTATCGCCATTTCACCTTCCTTGGCGCAGAGTCGCAGCGCATTGCCAGCGCCATGGCGTGTGCCGGCGCGCAAGGCGGGAATGCGTTTTGGCAATTCAAACAGTATGCCTATGCCCATCAGCTCTCAGAAAATTCTG
>JANMVQ010000142.1:0-2212 GCA_031392845.1 Chloroflexota bacterium | reverse complement strand
AACCCGCCAATGCTCGACCCAGAGTTGGGCATCCGCCAAAGTGCCGAATTTGCCACCCGCGATGTGGCTAAGCGCTTTATCTCGCAAGGCGCTCAGACCATCTGTTTTGCCCGTTCTCGTCAAGCGACAGAGGTGCTGCTGAGAGATTTACGATTGTCCATTGACCATTTACCAGTGTCTGACGATGTAACCGTGCGTCGTCAATCGTCAATGGTCAATGGTCAATGGTCAATTCAGGCCTACAGAGGCGGCTATCTGCCCGAAGAGCGGCGGGCGATTGAGAAGGGCTTGCGTGACGGCATGGTGCGTGGTGTGGTGGCGACGAATGCGCTTGAGCTGGGCATCGATATCGGCGAATTAGACGCATGTGTGATGATGGGTTACCCCGGCAGCGTGGCGAGCTTTTGGCAACAGGCGGGCCGCGCCGGGCGGCGTCAGCGTGCGTCAGTGGCGGTGTTGGTGACCAATGCCAATGCGCTTGATCAATATCTGGCGGCACATCCAAATCATCTTTTTGCGCAGAATCCGGAATATGCCCGCATCGCGCCAGATAACCTGGGCGTGTTGGCCGCGCATGTGGCCTGCGCCACGTTCGAGCTGCCCTTCGTTGGCGATGAGCAACTCGGCAGCGCCCACATCACCGAAATTTTGAATGCACTGGCCGAGGAAGGTGACGTGCATGTGAGCGGCGGGGTGGGCGGGTTGCCGCTATTTAGGACCACCGACCCTCGACCCCCGACCACCGATCATGAAGCACGGTCGTCGGGGGTCGGGCAGCGGTCGTCCACAAGATACACCTGGGTCGGCGACGGCTATCCTGCCGATCGCACCGGCCTGCGCGGGATTGGGGATCGAGTGGTGATTGAATGCGATGGGCAGATCATTGGTGAAACCGAGCGGACGACTGCGCCGATGCGGGTGTATCCGGGCGCGATTTACATGCATCAAGGTCAGACCTATCATGTTTATGAACTTGACTGGGTGAATGGCCGTGCCCGCACCACCCAACGCGAGAGCGACTATTACACCCAACCCTCCACCGCCAGCGAAGTGGTTGTGCTGACCGAGTTTTCGATGATGCAAGTCACCAATCACGAGTCCGCGAAGCGTGTCACGAGTCAAACGTCAAATCCCATGACCTCATCATCCGCGGAGCGTCACCCGCGAAGCGTCACCTCTTCATCCCCTTCACCCTCTTCATCCCCTTCCCCCGCCCCGGCTTTCGGCGAGATCGAAGTCACAACGCGAGTCGGGCGTTTTCGCCAGATCGATTTTGCCACGCACAAGACGCTAGGATGGGGTGATATTACGGTGCCGGCGCAGAGCTTATTAACGGTGGGCTATTGGTTTGTCATCCCTGAAGAAATTGCCAAGCAACTGGACAAAGAAGGGGTGATTGGTTTGGCCATCGATTACGGCCCCAATTGGCAAAGGCAGCGCAAGGTTGCCCGCGAGCGTGACGGCTTTAAGTGCGTGGTGTGCGGCCAGTCTGAATCGCCGGAACGCGAGCACCATGTGCATCACAAGAAACCCTTTCGCCAGTTTGGCTTCCGGCGCGGTGAGAACGAGAATTATCTGCAGGCCAATCAGCTAGATAATCTCATGACCGTGTGTCCAGAGTGCCATGTCAAAGTTGAAACTGCGCAGGCGATAAACAACCCGCTCAGCAGCTTGTGCTACTTACTGGGCAACTTGGCCCCGTTGCTAGTCATGTGCGATCCGAGCGACATCTCATCAATGTTCGAGATCGACAGCCCGCATACCCATTTGCCCACGATCACCCTCTATGAGATGACGCAGGGCGGCACGGGGTTGATGGAGGAGTTGATCCAACATCATGCCGCGTTATTGAAGATGGCCCAGCAGCGCATCCAAGAGTGCCCATGCAAGCGTGGCTGTCCGGCGTGTGTGGGGCCGGTCGACGAAGTTCAGGCCCGCAACGTGAAGACCGACACACTGCGGCTGATCGAGATGTTGATCCCAACTCTATAATCAAGATATGTCTGTGCAATCGTTTCGTTATAAGGTCGAAAACACCCCGATGATTGTTGCCAAATCATCGTTGCGTTTTGACTGGGCCATGATCGTCCTGTCGCTCTGGTTTGTGGGCGGACTGTTTGTGGATGGCTGGGCCCATACACACAACAAGGTTGATCAATCATTCTTTACCCCGTGGCATGCCATCTTGTATTCGGGCTGGGCTGTCACGGCG
>JANMVQ010000136.1:0-4262 GCA_031392845.1 Chloroflexota bacterium | reverse complement strand
GTCGAAGAGTTGGAGCGGGCGCTGGACTACCCGTGGGAGAAATGGACGGTCTTTCTGCATCCAGAGCAGCGCCAATGGGTGGAGCGCGACTACAACGGCCCGGCCCGCGTGTCTGGCTCAGCTGGCACCGGCAAGACCATTGTGGCGTTGCATCGAGCGGTTTATCTGGCCCGCAGCCAGCCCGAGGCGCGCGTGCTGCTGGCCACCTTCTCCGATACGCTGGCCAACGCGCTGCGCACCAAACTCAAGCGACTTATCAGCAACGAGCCACGTCTGGCCGAACGGTTGGAAGTCCACGCGCTAAACGCCATCGGCGAGCGACTATATGAAAAACACTTTGGGCGCGCCACGCTGGCCACACGCGACCTGATCAAACAGCAATTGACCGACGCGGCCAAACGCGCCGCGCTGAAGTTCACTGCTAATTTTCTATTGAGCGAGTGGGAGGAGTTGGTCGATGCCTGGCAACTGGACAGTTGGGAGGGCTACCGCGATGTGAAGCGCTTGGGCCGCAAAACTCGCTTGAACGAGGCCCAGCGTGCCGCGCTGTGGACGGTGTTTGATGCGGTGCGCAATCACCTCAATGCTCATGGCTTGGTCACCCATGCTGGCATCTTCACCCAACTGGCGGCTAAGCTGACGCAACTGCGCCACCCGCCATTTGAATTCGTGGTGTTGGATGAGGCCCAAGACGTCAGCGTGGCGCAATTGCGCTTTTTGGCCGCGCTGGGGGCGGGGCGGGCCAATGGGTTGTTCTTCGCTGGTGATCTCGGCCAACGCATCTTTCAGCAACCGTTCTCATGGAAGTCGCTTGGGGTGGACATTCGCGGGCGCGCCCGCACGCTGCACATCAACTATCGCACCTCGCACCAAATCCGCATGCAGGCCGACAAGCTACTCGGTCCGGAGGTCAGCGATGTGGACGGCAATACCGAAGACCGGCGCGGCACGGTCTCGGTTTTCAATGGCCCTAAGCCGATCATCGACACCTTCGACACCCGTGACGAAGAAAACCACGCTGTGGCCGATTGGTTGACCGAGCGCGTTAAGGACGGCGTGGCTCCACACGAGATAGGCATCTTCGTCCGTTCCGAGGCCGAGCTGGACCGAGCGCGTGCGGCAGTCACGCTGGCCAAGCTGCCCTTCAAGGTGCTCGACGAACATGTGGAGATCACCCACGGTTACGCCTCGATCAGCAGCATGCATCTCGCCAAAGGGCTGGAGTTCCGCGCGGTGGCGGTGATGGCCTGCGACGACGATGTTATTCCTTCGCAAGCTCGCATCGAAAGCGTGGCCGACAACGCCGATTTGGAGGAGGTCTACAACACCGAGCGGCATTTGTTGTATGTGGCCTGCACCCGGGCGCGGGATCATCTGCTGGTGTGTGGCGTGGCGCCGGGGTCGGAGTTTTTGGATGATTTGGGGTGAAATAAAAGAATGGAGTTCCGTGGTTGACAAGCCACCACCGCTGACCGCTATACGTGAAGTATCAGTTAAATGATGCAGAGTTGTTTGAGAGAGCTTATGGGTATAGTGAGCAGTATTATTGGGTCTGTGACTTTGCTGCAAGCTCACACTTGCGTGGTTGCCTTTCTATTAGGAGGATATCGATGGAGTTGCACTTTACGCTACTTTATAGCACGTCGAATTATTTCGTTGAATGGTTGAAGCAGGATATAGATCAGGCCAGACAGCAGGTTAAATCGACGAGTCGGGGGAATGCTACTATTAGCGACTGGTTTGAAACCACCTCGGCAGGCGATTCAGCTACGAATGCGCGTGTGATTAGCCTCGTAGGCAGCTATTTTACGATTAGCAAATATAAGCCGATCCAAATTTCTGCCCCCTTGTTTACTGTGAACCTCCAAGATGAGAACGATGGTACTTACGGAAGTGAGCGCGTACATGTGTTGATATCTACCTATGTCGATTCAGAAGACCTTGTCCTCTATCTTTATCGTCTACTAAACATGGCCACCAAGGCATGGACACACCACAAAGATTTGACGGAATCGATAGCGTCGCTTGCTGTGAAGGTAATAGAGATTAGAGCAAAGCAGCCTAGTCAGACTATTGTGAACACTGGAGGCGGGGCTTATGTTGCTGGCAATGTGGATACAAGTGGTGGCAATTTCATCGGCAGAGATTCAAGTCTGCAAAACCATACAGACGATTAGTCAACGGAATAATTATTCCGTATAGAGCTTTGTGGACTAGTTTCATATTCAGAAGGATAGATTTATGGACCCGCTCTCAATCATCTCCACCGCGCTGGTCACCGGCGCAGCGGTTGCGGTGACCGACACCGCCAGCCAAGTCATCAAAGACGCGTATAACGGTTTCAAATCGTTGCTGATGCGCAAGTTTGGGCCGGGCGTGTCCGCTGCGGCGGATGTCGCCGAGAAACTGCCGGGCAGCGACACCGCCAAGACCACCACGCAAGCCATTCTGGCCGGGACCAACGCCGGGCAGGATGCCGAGGTACTTGATCTGGCCAAAGCGCTGATCGCTGCGTTGGAGAAACATGCCTCACAGCAGCAAATTATGAATAACACTTCGACCAACAACTCTGACATCAACATCCAAGGGAGTACCGTTAGCGGCGGGGTGACGCAGAACAACAACAATAGCAACTTAGCAAATACTTTTTCCCCTACCGTTGTTGTCAATGTCCCGGCTGATATTGACGCCATCAAAAGAGTGATTCCATCTTCGACCGACATCAGTACTCATAGGAAACTAGGATTAGCCGAAGCCAGACAACATGCACATGACCTGAATGTCTTCAAAAAAGCGGACAAAATCTTGCCTGAAGCCTCATTACACTCATTACGAAGCAGTGTTGATTTTGGAATAATCGGCGCATCTGACTATTCCGAAATCTATGAGCTTTTGAGATTTGCTTCGCATGTTTCAAATGAGTTTTTAGACAAGGATTTGCAGAGGCAATTTGATGCATTCATAGCGGCTTTGAAGATTCTGGAGCAAGCTAGATTTGACATGTTTGTGCCGCCAGAGGCAGGGATGGATTTCTATCTATCGCCCTCCAAAAGCTCTAGCCTAGAACCTGCCATACAACACGAATGGGCAGAAGAGCGCGACCAAGTCTGTGCCCTCGTCAATGTCATATTGGATTCATATCGAAACTACAGACGTCTCATAAAACATAGATTCGCAGTCTAAGGCTTTCTACATATTCTTGTACAAACCGAAGTTTATAACTCTTGCATTTCATACTATTAATCCTCCATTAAGCCCCATCAATATCAATCTTCCCCAATGGAAAACCAACCACTTGACAACCCCAAACCCTGGGAGCAACGCGCCGGCCCCGGTATGGGCGGCGGCACACCTACCCCCACACCCTCTGACGAACTGGCCAAGCTTGGCCAAGCCACCCTCGAAGTGCCGCCGTGGGAGCGCCAAACCCTGATCGAACGGCAGACCGATCTGGCCTACCTGCCGATGGTCAACAGCCACACCACGCCCAACACCGACCTGTCGGTGCGCTGCACCAGCAACGAGGAGGTCTGGAAGCACTTCAACGAAGAGCGGCTCTACGACACCCGACGGGTCACATTGGAGCATATACATCTGTTCGAGTGGTTCCCGAATGCACCGGGCCAATATCACACCCGCGAGGCGGTGCATGCGCGTCAAGAAGCCTACCGCAATATCCAAGTCCTGCCCAATGGCCAACGCTTCTTCTCGCCCATGGGCAAAGGGGCGATGGTCAATCAGGGCGGCATCGGCGCGGTGCGGTTGCGCCCACGCCAGATCAACGGCGAGCCGCACTACTTCATGACCGCCTCATCAACCGGCGTCTGTCACGAGGGTTTCCCAGTGCTGATCCCGCGCCGGTTCTATGGCCCGCTCAAGGCCCGCATGACCGATGAGGGCGCTGCCCCAGTGACCTTGCAGGGCGAGATGCGCTATGTGCCGCAAGAGGCGGTCTCGTTCTTTGGGCGGCGGCGCGATCTGCCGCTGCTGTATCTGCACGTCGATGCGGTCGAGACACTGCCACAGCCGCGCGCCAACGTCACACGCTATTCGGTCAGCGGGGCGGTGTCGTTCGGCGGCTCGTTCGATACTATCCTGGCTGGCCGGGTCAAACGTCGCATACGCGCAGAACATGCCTTGCATGTGCTCGACCTCGCCGACGAACGACACCGCCCCGCTGACCGAATAGCGTGTGACGTTGGCGCGCGGCTGTGGCAGTGTCTCGACCGCATCGACGTGCAGATACAGCAGCGGCAGATCGC
>JANMVQ010000134.1:0-9005 GCA_031392845.1 Chloroflexota bacterium | reverse complement strand
TCACGAGACGGAGCCGTATGAGTTGCACGCCAATGGCATGGCGAATATGGTGCGCTACGAGCCGGGCGAGTCGCGCAGTGGTTTGTTTGGTGGAAATTCCAATTGGCGTGGGCCGATCTGGTTTCCAGTCAACTATTTGCTAATTGAATCGCTACAAAAATTCCATCATTACTTTGGCGATGACTTCAAAGTGGAGTGTCCGACCGGATCAGGTGTCTATATGACCCTGAAGGAAGTCGCCGACGAGTTGTCCAATCGACTTATCAAGCTTTTTGTCCGTGATGGCAATGGCATGCGCCCGATCTATGGAAACTCGCCGTTTCAGAATGATCCGCTATGGCGAGACTGTATCGCATTCCATGAATACTTCAACGGTGACACGGGCGAGGGCGTGGGTGCTAGCCATCAAACCGGTTGGACTGGTTTGATCGCCAAACTCATTGAACAACAATCCCATGGCAAAGCGGGTCAGCCAAACTTCTACGCAAGTCTGGTCATGAGCGCAAACGACTAGCCGATTGACTAATTAAAATCAACTAAGTCTTAAGGTTTTGACATACCAAAACATAGTATTTCAGCGGCTTTTGCGCTGAATGAAAGCCATTTTGACTTGTTGGTTTTATTTAGTCAAAAAGGGGTGCCTATCTCTTGTGAAACGACTGGGCAACTAGCTAAGGCGGTACTAGTGGGTGGGGAATAGATTTCACCAGGGTTCGGCCCTACTATCAATTCAATTCTCCACTCCGCGCAATTTACGTTGACGATCCGTAACCGAGTGCACGGGTGGACGGAGGAGGTTAATATGAAATCCAATCTAGTTCGAAGAGTGTTGTCCATCGGCGTTGTAGTTGCTAGCACCATGATCGGGTTAACAGGCACAGCCCATGCGACCCGCAGCGTACCTCCGCCAAAGACAGCAGAGGTACGTAGTCCGATGTCAGTGACGTTATCGATGGAGACATTCAATCAGCGCACGGCGACAATTCCTGAAATAAGTGGGCTAAAGAAGGGTGATACAGTGGTGCTGTGGGATGACGGTCGCGTGACCGACGCAGTCTGGCAGGGTAACTTCACTTACTATCCTGCGGGGAGCATTGTCCCACGCGCGGCGATGTATGCACGCTGGAAGGATGGTGTGGTGACCCTTGCTCCAACACCAGACCCCAAGCTGGGTCAGCCCCCACTGAGTTCGCTGGATGCCAGCTTCGTGGACCAGAGTACGTATCCAACACGCAACTGGCAGACAGTCAAGACATTGGTCAAGGACGGCAGTGACTTGAGTATTCTGCGGATTCCAGGTAATGCTTGGTTGTTCCGCGAGGATAGTGCAGGTCAACTAACCGCATTGGTCGATGTGTTCGTCTTCAACTCCGGTACGAAGCCTATTCCGCACACGAATTGGAAGACGGGTGGAATGCTACCAAGCACGCTGCCGAAGGAAACAGGCTCGCTGCCTGTGCCGGTAGCTGCGCAGCCGGGCATCCATTGAGTTCTAGGTAAGTTTACCCATCTCGCTATTTAAGATCGTCAAAAATGCGGGCGCAAAGTGTTCTTCTTTGCGCCCGCATTGTATTTGTTTAACGGACAGCTAATTTCGCCTTAGCCATCATAATACTGGTTTAGGGTTCTGACTGGATACTCAGGCCCGCCCCTTCACCCTGGCCCGACCTGATCGTTGAGTGAGCCGATGTTGTAGGCACTTTGAATATGATTGCCGACTACATCAAACAGAGTGGGATGGCTACGCCACCGTTATCGGGTTGCTTTGACCGTTGCGAATTATCCCGAATTCCCTACACAGCGACCCCGATTACCTTAGCTTTTTGCTGTTTTCCGCGAATCACGCGAATCTGCGCTAATAAATTCGCGAGAATTAGCGTGATTCGCGGAAAACCTAATAGATAAATCAATTAAAGGTGGCACTTATTCACCCGAAAATGGGCATGGAATTCATGCCATCTCATTTTGGTTTGTCTATAAGGTATTCAGACAGCGACCCTGAAGCCTGGATTGGGCAATGAGGCATGCCTCATGGAAAAGGCAAACTGACATATACGACTGTGCCGCAGCTAATTCGACTGTTGATGCGAATCTGGCCGTGCATAGCTTCGACCAAAGCTTTGGCAATCGACAATCCCAAACCCGAATTGCCTTTGCCGCTATGGGCAGTATCCCCTTGATAGAACCGATCAAACACATGCGGCAGATGCTCTGGTGATATGCCTGTGCCTGTGTCTGACACAACCAGTCGCGACATGCCTTTGTCGATTTCAGACACAAATGTGATGGTTCCGCCAGGCGGCGTATGCTTCAATGCATTGTCAAACAAGATCAGCAAGACCTGCCGCGCACGAGCGGCATCGCACCAGACTGGACTTTCATTGGGCTTCACGATAAGCTGAACGTGGCGTTTCTCAGCCAGTATTCGCATTTGACGTTCCGTATCGATCAGCATATCAGCAAGCGAAACCACGCTTGCGTCCAACTTCAAGCTATTGGCATCCAAACGTGAGAGTAACAGCAAATCTGAAACCACATGCGCGGTGTGATCGCATTCCTTCAGCACGTCATCCAGCAACGTACGGTTGTCCTCCGTATCATAAATACCATCTGCAAAGTTTTGCTGCACTGTCTCGGCGCTAGCGCGAATGAGCGTGAGTGGCGTGCGCAGCTCGTGGCTGGCGTTAGCGACAAACGCTTGTTGCTGCTCCCAGGCTTGTTGGGCCGGGCGGATAGAACGGCCCGCCAACCACCAACTGCCCACCCCCAACGCCATTACGCTGAACACACTCAGCAGCAACAAGCCTACCAATAGATTTTGCAGAATTCGGTCCTGGTCGGCCAGTGAACGTGAGAGTTGAATGAATATAGCATTGTCATCTATGGCCGCGTTGCCCAAGTAATATGTGAGTAAGCGCAGTCGTGAACCATTGCTTGATCGGATAATCCGCTGGTCGTAGCCCTGAGCAAACGCTGCATCAACAGCAGGTTGGTGCGAGGTGCGTTGAGTGGCTGGGCCATCCGCAGGTGCAAGTGTTTTGCCATTGCGATCCAACACCAACAAAGTAATGGCGGCCAACTCGTCTGTTACATTATCATCGGCATAAACCATGTTCGAATCCAGTCCGGACATACTGTCTTCTTTGTCTGGCTGCGCTGGGGCTTGTGCTGGCAAATCAGCCAGGGCAAGCTCCGGTGGCAGCAGCAGCTGGCGTTCTTTGAATTCGTGCGCCATCCGGCGCTGCATTGCCACTTTTACAGAAGATTCAAAGTAATAGCTGACCAACGCATAGGTTGCGCCAACCAAAATAATTACGAGAGTCGACGCCACACCGAGATACAACAAGGTGAGACGCAGCCGCAAATAACTAAACATCATCTTCCTCGCGTCCATCGTCTATCGGTGTCTCTATCGGCACTGACGTCAGCTTATAGCCCACACCTCTAATAGCCTGTATCAGATCAGGCTGATTATTAGCGTTCAATATACGACGCAAATAGGAAATATAAATATCCACCATTTTCGGCTGCACATCACGCTCATAAGACCATACAGCGTCCAGAATCTGTTGGCGAGTCAGCGTCTGACCTTGGTGGTGCATCAGATATTCGAGCAAATTCCATTCGGTCAGGGTCAAGTTAAGGTTTGTCGGCCCGCGCATCGCCGTATGCGCACGTAGATCCATCACCACATCGGCGCAGTGCAATTCATCAACATCGCCGTTCACCGCCACTATACGGCGGTTCATGGCGCGCACACGTGCCAGCAACTCTTGGAAGGCAAACGGCTTGGTCAAATAGTCATCTGCACCGCTATCCAAACCTGCCACACGGTCTTCTACCTCGCCACGCGCGGTCAGCATCAAGATAGGCATATTCAGCTTTGCCGCGCGCACAGCATAGCAAACAGATGGGCCATCACGGCGGGGCAGCATCCAGTCCATGATGAGCGCATCGTACGCGCCACGTAGCGCCAGCTCTAATCCGGCGTCGCCATCGTGGGCTACCTCAATACTATGTTGTTCACGTTGCAACTGGCGCACAATTAGTTGCGCCAACCGTTCGTCATCTTCGATCAGGAGAATGCGCATCGTCTTTACCTGGTTACGTTAGGTTTTCAGATTTGAGCCACGAAGATCGCGATGTTCTCAAGGTTCTTTCCGAAGACTTCGTGCTTTTCGTGGTAAAAGCCTTAAGGTATTCAGAACCATCATATCGGTATTAGGTTAGAAATGGGTATAAAGGCCTCAGCATACACACAAGCAGTTCCTACCCAATCCCAACCATTTTGATCTAGTCTGATACAAGCATAATGAGCCAGCGAACAGCCTTAATCCTATCTACGTTGATGACCGCAGTCATCCTTGCCAATATTGCAGTTTTTAGCAATGCGCTGCAAGCGAAAACCCCAGCCAGCCCATTGCCACAGCCTACGCCGATCGTTCAGGTCATGGCGACTCTTCAAGCCGATCCGACAGAGCCGACGGCGCTCCCCACGCGTGAACCCATGGAGCCCATTGCGACCGTGACGCCAGAGTATCAAGTATCAAACGATCAGGCGACTGACATTGCACTCAGGGCCTCACCCGGCAAAACGCTGTCGGGCACTGCCGATCTGGTCAACTTTCAAGGTGCGGTGGCCTACGAAATAGTCTTAAACACCGGCAACGTGTATGTAGATGCCCACACCGGCAAAGTGCTCTTCAATGACACGATCAGCGTGTCTGGTCCAGTGAATCAAGACCAAGCCATCCAAATCGCCAGCACCTATATGAAAAACAATGGGGGGGTGAGCGAAGTGATTCGGGTGCGATTTGGCCGTATGGGGCAGCTACGCGGGATACAGGTCTTCGAGGTTACTTTTGCCGAAGGCACACGTGTCTATATCAATAAAAACACCGGCGAAATGGTCTTAGTCAGCAAGCCGGAAGACGATGAGTAGATTTAGGAGTTAGAAATGCCAAACACAACAAAACCAACGCGCATCATCACAGCGCCGACTCTGACACAACGGCCTGTGCCAAAGTTTGCCGCCGTGCCGCCATCGGCAGCACTGACTGCGCCAAAGTCAGCAGCAGTTTCGACAAAGAGAAACCTACACAAGGTTCTGCTTGCCAAAGCCGCAATCGCCATTGCGTCTGTGGCCATCACGCTGGGTGGCTGGGCCGTCCTCGCAGTAAACGAACCAAAGGTGACAGCGAAAGTGGTGTCCACCGCGATGCCAATCATTCCAGCCGCACCTACTTCAAAAGCCTCACATGCCAATCTGATTGGCCCACCCGCACCGAAGCAAGCCTCTGGCCAAACCTCCAACCCGAAACCCGCCAAGATGCTGCGCGTGGTAGCGATGCCCACACCCATACCACCGCCAGTGGTGATTGCCATCACCCGCTCATCGGGTTAGCACCACGCCTTATGCAACGGATTGAGTTTCACGCCATGAATTGCCATATGCTGGCCGTAGTTGATGGAGATATAGCCGAAGCTGGCGCGGTATTGGCCGAGGTGCCTGCCTGGTTCGAGCAGTGGGAACAATGCTTCAGCCGTTTTCGACCAGACAGCGAATTGAGTAGGTTGAATCGAAACGCCGGCAGCTGGGTGAACGTAAGCACGGACTTATTTAGCGTCATCGACGCTGCGCTGTGGGCAGCTGAGTTTAGCGATGGCTTAGTCTCACCCACGCTATTGGAGGCGATGAAGCAGGCGGGTTACTACCGCTCATTTGAACACATCGATGTATCTTCAATATCGCAATCCCTTGCAAAAACTAGGGATACCGGTGATTTCAATGATTGGCGTGCTATCCAAACAGATGCTTCGACTCAGCGTGTGTTTGCACCCACTAATGTAAGCTTGGATTTGAGTGGCATTGCCAAAGGCTGGACCGCCGAACAGGCAGTGGGCCGCCTGAGTAAGTATGGTGCGGCACTGGTAGATGCAGGTGGTGATATTGCGACATGTGGCCCGCGCGGCGGGTGTGAGGCCTGGCCAATTGGCTTGGCCGATCCGCTGCATCCTGGCCAGCAGTTGGACGTACTGATGCTAAACACCGCTGGTGTGGCCACCTCCGGGCGCGATTATCGACGCTGGCAATTTATGGGTGTGCCACAGCACCACATCATGGACCCGCGCACTGGTCAACCGGCGCAGACAGATGTACTGACCGCAACAATTGTTGCACCGACGATGCGGTTTGCGGAAACCGCAGCAAAGACCGCGTTGATTTTGGGGAGCCAGGCTGGACTGAACTGGGTCGAGCGCCACCCCGAACTGGCCGCGACATTGGTGTTAGAAGATGGCCACGTATTACGCAGCCAACGTATGGATCAATACACATGGAAGTAAACAAGATAAATTCACTAAACGATTTACAGCCCGCATTGCCATTGGGTTGGCTGTTGACTCTTTTGCTGCTGATTGCAATCGGCACATTGGTCGCCACGGTGGCGTTACCTACGTGGTTCCCCCCCCTTAGCCAATCTTTGTTCGGCGACAAACCCAAGGCATATTGGTATCTCTCGCGGGCCAGTGCGTTTGCCGCATTTGGATTGATTTGGCTCTCGATGGTGTTTGGATTGCTTATTACCAACAAGCTTGCTCGCCTATGGCCGGGTGGCCCAACTGCATTTGATCTGCACCAATACGCCAGCTTGTTGGGATTCGGTGTGGCCCTATTTCATGCGCTCATTTTGATGGGAGATCGCTTTATCGATTACAGCTTGCTCCAAATCCTAGTACCATTTGGCAGCGCACAATATCGCCAGGCTTGGGTGGGATTGGGGCAAATAAGTTTCTACGGACTTGCGCTGGTCAGCATCACGTTCTATATGCGACGCATCATTACTCAACGTGGTTTTCGTATCATTCATTATTTGAGTTATGCGGCATTCATATTGGCGGTGGTGCATGGTCTGTGGAGCGGCACTGATGGCGCAGCCCCTTGGGCTCACGCCATTTACTGGTTTTGCGGCGGAAGCACACTCTTCTTAACGATGTATCGTATCTTAGGCAAGCGCGTCGTCGCGCGTGCGTTCCCTTAATCCTAGTGTTTCGCCCTGGTTACCTTAGGTTTTCTACCACGAAGGGCACGAAGAGCACGAAGTCTTCGGAAAGAACTTCGAGAACTTCGCGATCTTCGTGGTTCAAATCTGAAAACCTAAGGTAATCACTGTTTCGCCTTTAGGTATTGAGTCCTACACCCCTAGATAGGCGCATTTGCAGTAGGCCACAATGCAAACAGGCTCAGCGAATAGACAGTAACTCCCATCTGAAAACCGTCTGAGACTTTTCTCATGTGCTCCATACTGTAATCCAACTTGAGTATAGTCGCCGCCATCGGTATCTACCGCAATGAGCGAACGTGGGGTTGGCTGTTAGGGTTGTTCATTGCTGGCAGCGCCCTCGCTGCCTATGTTATGAGCCGAACGATCGGTTTGCCCGGGCTTGAGGTGGATGCAGCGTGGTTTGAGCCAATTGGCATCCTCTCAGTCTTGATCGAAGTTGCGTTCGTGGGTGTCGCAGCATGGGCACTGCGATCACGTGAACGGGAACTACCTCAGATCAGCAAAGCAAGCTAAGCGAAAACAACAGTTTGCGATCAAAGAAGCATTTATGGGCAATCAAACAGGTTGCCCATTTTTTTATTCTATTGTGGACAAATTTGTCAAGCTTTCGCTGTTTCTCCGTTATGAATGCGTTTTTGGGCTAGTTTTGGCCGAAAATGAAAGTCTTTTCATTTAAATCACAAGCAATCTCTGTCAGTCTTGCTAAGATAGCCGCCAATCTACGCACTCTCTAAGTCGTCATAAACCACTTCATACCTACTCGGAGGATCTTGATGAAAATCTCTCCCAGCGTCAAGATTCTAACCGTCGCTATGTCTATCATCGCCGCCCTTACCGGTTGGACCAGCATTGCGATCAATCGCACCATAAGCTTGTCGGCACAAGCCAGACCTCCAACCGCCCAGTTCAATGCTGGTGATGTCGTCTTGCTTAAACACAATCCCAACACCGTGCGGCCCACACCTATTGCAATCACCCATTCATCGCACTGACACTCCGAATTAGGCCATTTCAAACACATTCGGAATCGGGCTGCGGTAGTCGGCTTCTGCGTTATCGCGATCAGTCGACTACTTGTGGACTTCACCCCGAAAAATCCACCTGTCATTACTACCGATTACTACGAAGGTAAACACATATGACCCCCCTAACCCCTATCCACAATTCAGTGCAGCATGCTCACGAACATGCAGCCACTGAAAAGACAAGCAACGTGTCAATCTATGAACTCTTGCTGCTGCTCGTGACTATTGGCGTAGCCGCATTTGCAGCGGCCTTCATCGTGCCTGATTGGCTAACCGATATCAGCGCCACTTGGAGCGGAGAGAAACCTCGCATCTACTGGTATTTGGGACGCTCAACTGCATTCGTCTCATTTTTTTGGCTGTGGGTTTCCATGCTGTTTGGACTGCTAATGAGCAATCGCATCACGCGCATATGGCCTAGTGGTCCCACCGCGTATGAACTGCATCAGCATGCCAGTTTACTCGGGCTGATATTTGCAGTATTTCATGTGTTAGTGCTGATGGGTAGCCGCTTTTTACACTATGACCTGCTAGTGGGTCATCTGGCTCGGGCGTAGCGTGTGAGGCCTATCATCCTGCGTGGTTTTTCGCCCAATTCCTGACGGATTATTGTATGCGGTACGCTACCTGCGAGCCAGATGACCCACTAGTGGGTCATCTGACTGGGATGTAGCGATGTGAGGCCCATCACCGTGCATGTTTTCTCGGCTAATTCTCGACAGACTATTGCATGTTGTACGCTACACCGTTGCCAGATGACCCACTAGTGCCCCGTCAACGCTAAAAATGGGGGTTGCGATTTCGCGTTTGCCGGGAAATTCGCGTGAATCTGAGGCACCGCTACCCCAAAATTAAGGCTTGACGGGGCACTAGTGGGTCATCTGACTGGGATGTAGCGATGTGAGGCCCATCACCG